>JADGRE010000032.1 GCA_017881185.1 Pseudomonadota bacterium
CATGGCTGCGTTGCTCCTCGTCACAATAGCGCTGGCTATTGCTCCTCGTCGCGCCTTGCCCTGCGCGCTCGGTCCTGCGCGACAACACATCAAAACCCCTCGGCCAAACCACTAGCCGATCGAGTTGCACGCGCCTGGCCGAAATCGAGCATACTGGCCGGCATTCGCCTCCGCAGATGGGCGCGCGTATGTCCACGTGCAGAAGCACGTTCGTCGAAGGTCGGACGCGCTTCGTTGGGCCACGGGATTACAAGCCCGCCGGGCGCGAGGCAGCTACGGAGAGGAGAAGCGCTTCATGTTCTTGACCTACCTGCAGTTCTGGGCTCGCATGGTGAGTTGCGCCGCGCGCGGTGGCTGGCGCTTCTATCTGTGGTGCGGCTTTCTGTTCAGCCTGATGTTAACCGGCGCGTACGCCTACTCGTTGCAGGCTCGCCACGGCATGGCGGTGACCAACATGGTCGACCAGGTCAGTTGGGGCGCCTACATCGCGAACTTCACCTTCCTCGTCGGCGTGGCGGCTGCGGCGGTGCTGCTGGTGATTCCCGCGTACGTCTACCACGACCACGCTATCAAGGAGGTCGTGCTCATCGGCGAGGTGCTCGCGGTCTCGGCGATCGTGATGTGCCTCTTGTTCATCACCGCGGATCTCGGTCGGCCCGATCGCTTCACGCACATCCTGCCGTTCATCGGCCGGCTGCACTTCCCGGTGTCCGTGCTCGCGTGGGACGTCGTGGTTCTCAACGGCTATCTGCTTCTGAACCTGCACATCCCCGGCTACGTGCTGTGGAAGCGCTACTTGGGCGAGGCGCCCAACCCCCTCTACTACCTGCCGTTCGTGTTCGTCTCCATCGCGTGGGCCGTCAGCATTCACACGGTCACGGCGTTTCTGTACAGCGGGCTCGGGGGCAGGCCGTTCTGGAACTCGGCAATCCTCGCGCCGCGTTTTCTGGTGAGCGCGTTCGCGTGCGGTCCGGCGCTGCTCATCATCATTTTCAAGATCATCAACCGCGTCACCACCTTCCGCGTCAGCCAGTTGGTGTTCGACTACCTGCGCCGGATCATGTCGTACACGGTCATCATGAACCTGTTCCTGCTGGGCTGTGAGGTGTTCAAGGAGTTCTATACGCAGAGCCTGCACGTGGCCTCGGCGCGCTACTTGTTCTTCGGCCTCGAGGGTCACGCCATGCTGCGTCCGTACATCTGGTCGGCCATCGGCATGGAAGTCACGACGGCGATCATCCTGCTGACCTTCGCGACGCACCAGAGCTGGCGCCTCTTGCTGGTTGGTTGCGGCATGACCATCGTGGGCATCTGGATCGAGAAGGGCATGGGCCTCATCATCCCCGGGTTCATTCCCGATCCGCTGGGCGAGGTGGTCGAGTACATCCCGTCGGTGGTCGAGACCTTGGTGTGCGTGGGCGTGTGGGCGACCGGCACCCTGGTCTTCACGCTCATGGCGAAGGTCGTGATCAATATCCAGGATGGCTCGCTACGCTTGGCCGGCGGGCGCGCCTCGGTGGCACCGCCTGCAGCGCCGCACGAGCCTGCAGCTGCGCTGAGCGCGCACTGACTGAGCATTCATCGCGACCTTCCGGGGCCCGCTGGGAGGGCGGGTCACTCCCGGGCTCGCGAGAGTGTCCTCGGCACAACGGCCGCGTGCACTGAAACCTCCCGGGCCTGCGAAACGAGCCCGGGAGTGACCCGCCCTCCCAGCGCGCTTCAGCGACGATGCTGCCGTCAGCGTGACCGACTTTGGCTTGCGCATGCGCAGCAGTTACCGCAAGCAACTGTGCCGTTGGCATCAGACGACAACGCTCGCTGCGAGCCGCCGAGCCGCCAGCTGACTCAGCCACGACGTTGAAGCGCTTGGGGTCGGCATGTCGCTCTTGGGCTCGCTTTCGCAGGCCCGAGGCGCGTCTTGCGAAGCCGCGGCGGTCGTGCCGAGGACACTCTCGCGAGCCTGGGAGCGACATGCCGACCCCAAGCGCTTCAACGTCGTGGGCCGACTGCTGCGTCAGAGCCCGAGTCGCGCGTGAACGGTGTCCATGCCGAACGCTTCGCCCGACGCGTGGCAGGTGGCGCACGACTCTTGGATGTTCGTGGGGTCGGTCGGGCTGATCACCGACATCGCCAGCGTGTGCACCTGCGTGCTCGTGGCGTCGTGGCAGCCGGTGCACGCCGCGCTGGTCGGGCCCTGGTAGGTGTCGCTGCCCGAGACGCGCGCCAGGTTGCTGTCGACTCGCGTCATGTGCGAGGGCAAGAGCGACGGCACGGGTAGGTCGAAACCACCTGCAACGTGGCATTGCTGGCAATCGCGACGATCTCCGGGGAAGACCACTTTGGCGAAGTCGTTGCTGCCCACCTGCAGCTCGCTCGTACCCGATTCGCCGGTGTGGATGCGGTGCACCATGTGGCTCAGGCGCAAGCTGGCGGTGAGCTTGGTGGTGCCGGTCGTCGGTGCAGGGATGTTGGTCGTGTCGGCGTTGGCGCCGTGGCAGAGCACGCAGTACGCGGCGTCGTTGCTGGAGCCGCCATGTGCGCCGAGATCCGAGTGGCAGCGGTTGCAGTTGGCAGTGGCCACTGCTGCACGTCGCGGGACTGCAGTGGGATCAGTGACTGCGAAGTACGCCACGTCGTTGTGGAACGGATAGCTCACGTCGATCTGCGTGTTGTCGGGTTTGGAGGCCTTGCGCTTGAGCTGGCCTTCGATGCCCACGGCCCAGCTGCCTGTGAGCGGGATCGCCGGCGCGGGAGTAGCGAGTGCGGTGGGGGCGGCGGAGATCTGCGCGAGCGTGCTCGCGGAGGTCCACTTGAACTGGCCCGGGTTGCCAGCTGCCGCGAGCGAGCCAGTGGCTCCGCTGCCTTGCGCGGCGTACTGCATCGAGCTCAGGTAGTCGCTGGTGGGACCTGCGAAGGTGAAGCGCAGACTGTCGAGCGCCTTGCCGCTGGCCAGAATGTCGTAGGGCGCACCATCGACGCTGACGTCAAAGGTCAGCACTGGGAATTGCGCGGCGCCGACGTTGGTCACGCCGACGATGTGCGCGGTGATCACCGGTGGCGCCGCCAGGAAATTGCCGGTCGTTGCGTCGCGCAGGTCGAACTTCTGTGGGACCTGGTGGACACGCACGACGTCGGTCAGCAGCGAGGCGAAGGTCGACGTGCCTTCGGAGTGGCAGATGTTGCACAGGCCGTCGGTGGTCTGGACGCCACCCGAGTGGAGCTTCTTGCCTGCGGGAACTGGCTTCGCGAAGGCGACGTCGTCGTGGCACGAGCCGCAGTTGACGCGCGAGAACTCGGTCTTCCAGTGAGCGCTGTCGGCGCCACCTTGGTGGCATGCCGTGCAGTTCTCGAGCGGCTGTGGGAACACGACGTTGGAGTAGTCGTGGTCTTGGTTGTTGTAGCCGACGAGGTGGTAGGGCGTGCCGGCGCGCACGCTCGGCAGCTTCGCGCCGCGATGGATCTTGTGGATCATCTGGCGCATGTCGAGTGTGTTGCCGGACTCCGGGTCGGCCATGCCGTCGACGTGGCAGGTGATGCACGAGCCGAGCTCGCGCTGCACACCGCCGTGCACAGCCAGCGTGTCGTGGCAGCCGTTGCAGGCAGCGGTGGTGACGATCTCGCGCTTCTCGGTGATGGCGTTGCTGTCTGGCCTGAAGTGAAACACCGGATTGGAGGCGTATTGCACCCCGGCGTAGGTGCGCGACGCGAAGGCTGCCAGCGTGTGGGTCTTGCTCGCGTCGTAGCTCGGCGGCAAGCCGGCCGCGAAGCGGTAGCTGTAGAGGCCGTGGGTGCTGTCGACCTCGGTCCAGGTGCCGCCGCTGTCGGCGGCGGGCTGCGCCGCGCTGGCCAGCACTGGCGCCACGCCACCCACGCTGACGCCGCTGACGGTGCTCACGTCGTAAGGCACGTACTGGCCCACGACGCCGCTGCTGCTCGACAGGTACGCGAGCATGAACCCGACGTTCACGGCGCCTTGGCTGTAGACGCCGAGCCGATCGAGAGGCTGGTCGGCCGCGTCGAGGATGCGCAGGCTGACCACCGGATGCAGGTCGGCCGGGAACGTGACGTTCAGGATCTTCACTTGCACGCCTGCGCCCACGACGATCGCACCATGGCCAGGCGAACCCGGCGCGCCGGTCGTTCCGTCGCTGCCGTTGTTACCCGGTGCGCCCGGCGCGCCGGTCTTGCCCATGCTGCCGGTCGTTCCGTCGACACCATTGCTGCCGCTCTTGCCGTTGGTGCCGCCCTTGCCGTCGGTCACCGTCACGGTGGTTCCGTCGTTGCAGGTGATGGTCTTGGTGCCGTCGCCGTTGTCGTGGACGCTGCACGCGCTGCCGTTCGTGCCTCCCGGCAGCACTGCGGTGGTGCCGTCGCTGCAGGTGATCTTCGCCGTGTCCGTGGCGGCGTTTTTGTCGACCGTGCACGAGCCACCGACGGGACCCGTGTCTCCGGTGCAGCCCAGCAGCAGTAGCTGCAGTGCGGCGAAGTAGTTGAGCGTCCACCAACCCAGTTGTACGGCACGGCGGTCCATAAGCCCTCTAACGGTTAGTACGTGACGTAAGCACGTCGTGTCGGTGCGCCATCATGCAGCGCGGTTGACCCAGCGGTTGACGCAGCGCACTCGGCGGGTACGTGAGCGGTGTGGAGTCGGACGCACAGGCTTGGGACACTTTACGCCTTTCGGTGCGTTCGTTGGCGCAGGAATTGGGCCTTGACTACTTTCGTCGGGTCGATCAGGAGCGCACCTTCCCCGAGCAGCTCTTCGAGCAGGCCGCGCAGGCCGGCTGGTTCGGCACGCTGATTGCCGAGAGTTACGGGGGCAGTGCGGCGGGGCCGGCGGCCGCCAGCGTGATCGTCGAGGAGCTCAACGCCACCGGTGGCGACGCCACGGCCGTGAACGCGCAGCTGGCGATCTGCGGTGTGCTCGTGCGCGCGGGCAGCGAGGCCCAGAAGCAACGCTACCTGCCGGGCATCGCACGTGGCGAGGTGCGGTGCTTGAGCGTGGCAGCGACCGAGCCGGAGAGCGGCGCCGACATGACCCACCTCGACTCGCGCGCGCGTCGCGACGGTGATGGCTGGGTGATCGACGCTCAAAAGGTGTTCATCTCGATGGCCCAGCACACGCGGCTCTTGCTGCTGCTGGTGCGCACCGAAGCAGGGCCCACGCTGTTCCTGCTCGACCGCGGTCTGCACGGCGAGAGCCTCGACGCGCGCCCCATCGACATGCTCGTGCACCGCATGACGACGATGCTCTTCATCGAAGGGCTGCGCGTCGGCGATGACGCGTTGGTCGGTGAACCCGGTCGCGGCATCGAGCACTTGATGGGCGGCTTCGCCTTGCGGCGCGTGCTTGCGGCCAGCGAGTGCATCGGCAGTGCGCGCTTTCTGCTCGATAAGAGCTTGGCGCACGCCAAGGAGCGCAAGAGCTTCGGGCGCTTCATCGGCCAGAACCAAGGCGTGCAGTATCCGCTGGCGCAGGCCTACGCACACCTCGAAGCGGCGGATCTCGTGCGCTGGGATGCGCTGCGCCTGCTCGAGGCGGGTCGCGACGCGGGTGGGCGTTCGGCGCTGGCCAAGATTCTGGCGTCCGACGCGCTGGCCGAGACCTGCCGCGCCGCCATGACCACCTTCGGTGGCTGGGCGCTGGCCGACGAGCTGCATATCGAGCGCAAGCTGCGCGAGAGCACCGTGTTCGGGTTCAACAATTTGTTGCTGAGTCACGTGGCCCAACACGTGCTCGGCCTGCCCAAAGCGTTCTGAGAGAGGGAGATTCAACATGGCCATCGCGCCACAACGAGCCAAAGGCCGCTTTCCTGGGTACGTGTACGCGCAAGCGCCGCGCAACGTGTACTGGGAGATGACGCGCGCCTGCGATCTGGCCTGCCGGCACTGTCGGGCGAACGCCGAACACAATCGTGACCCGCGCGAGCTGACCACCGAAGAAGGCAAGGCGCTGATGCGCGACGTGAAGGAGATGGGCAGCATGCTCATCCTCACCGGCGGCGATCCGATGAAGCGCGAAGATCTCTTCGAGCTGATGGCCTACGGTCGCGGCATTCACTTGCCCATGGGCATCACGCCGAGCACCACGCCCACGCTCACCCGCGACGTGGTCGCACGTTTCGCCGAGCTGGGCGTGAGCGCGATGGGCGTCAGCCTCGACGGCCCGAACCCCGGTGTGCACGACGCATTCCGACGCGTGGAAGGCACCTTCGACTGTTCGATGCGTGCACTGCAGTGGGCCAACGAGCTCAACGTGCCGGTGCAAATCAACACCACCGTCACGAGCGAGACCTTGCCGCACTTGCGCGAGGTGTACCGCGTGCTGTGCGAGCGGGGTGCGCCTGCGGTTCGGCGCTGGAGCTTGTTCTTGCTCATCCCGGTCGGGCGCGGCGCCGCGCTTGGTGCCCCCACGCCGCAGCAAGTCGAAGAGCTGTTCACGTGGGTGTACGAGATCTCCGAAAGCGCGCCGTTCCACGTCGGCACGGTCGAAGCCCCGCACTACCGGCGCTACTGGATCCAGCGCAAGCTCGCCGAGGGTGCGACCGACGCCGACATCGAGCGAATTGCGCCGCGCATGGGCTTCGGGATCCGCGACGGCAACGGCGTGGTGTTCGTTTCGAGCTTGGGTGAGGTCTTCCCGGCCGGCTTCCTGCCCGAGCCCCGCTTGGGGTCGGTGCGCGAGCAGTCGATCACGCAGCTGTACCGGGCGTCGCCGGCTCTCAGCGTGCTCCGTGATGCAGATGCGCTTCACGGTCGCTGCGGCGCGTGCGAGTATCGCTGGCCATGTGGGGGTTCGCGCGCACGAGCGTTCGGCATGACTGGCGACCCCATGGGGGAAGACCCGCTGTGCGCGTACCAACCGGCTGCTGCAGCGGAGCCGCGTCACTGAGGTCACCGAGCCCCACTGATCACACGATCAGAATGTTGGCGCACCACTCGGCTGTGGTTACCTCCTCCCTCGACTGGAGACACCACCGATGAAAGCGTCTTGGCTTGGGCCCGCGGCCGTGTTGCTGATCGCAGGGAGCGTGGCGTGCGAAGGGCCCGTCGGCCCCGTGGGTCGGGCGGGTGATGCGGGCCCACAAGGCGTGAAGGGTGATGCCGGCGTCTCCGGGCAGACCGGCGCACAAGGTGCGCGCGGCGCGACGGGGCCGGCCGGCAAGGATGCCATCGCAAGTCCGCCGATCGCGCTCGCGTCGAGTGGCGTCGTGGGCTACGTGCACGATCCCAGTGGCCAAGTCGTAGGGCTCGGCACCGTGTACCTCGTCCCCGCGGCCGACGTCACCGCGCTCGCCAAGCACGAGATCGATCTGTCGCTCGCTCCGGCAGCGGCAGCCAAGCTCGCCATCGACGAGCCGCTCGAAGATCTGATCGACGCCAACGCCAAGAAGTACCTGAGCGCCAGCGTCGCACCCGACGGCAGCTACCGCATCGCGACGATCGCGAAAGGTCAATACTTCGTGGTCTGGCAGCCCGGCGCGAAGGACGCCTATCACTTGCCCGGTGGAGATCGCTGTCGCAAGGCGTTCGACCAGGCTTCGCTCGTGGGGACGCAGCTCGACATCGAGGTGAGCGGGCGTGCCAGCGATCAAGCCACCTATGTGGGCTCGAGCGCGTGCTTCGGCTGTCACGGTCGGCATCGCAGCATGCGCACCGCGCATCGCCTCGGCCTGCAGGTGCCCGGTCAGCGCGGCGCGTTTCAAGACAGCTCGAGCCTGCCGAAGTTCGACGCCGCGCTCGCCGCGTTCGAGGCAGGCACGACGCTCTACTACTACGACTGCGATCCCGGGCAATCCGGCGACGCCAAGTGCAAAGTCTCCGCGACCGATCCGACGATCGCCGCGCCCAGCACGGTCGTGAGCTTCGAGCTGCAGCTGGCACGCGACAGCTCGGTCGCCAAGGGCGAGGTGGGCGCCTACACGGTCGATCTGGTCAATCGGCTGGCCAGCCAGCGCGCGCACTACGAGGTGGTATTGACCTACGGCGGCGCCGTCTCGAAGCAACGCTACCTCACCCGGCGCGCCAACTTGGACAGTAGCTTCAGCTACTACTTGTTGCCGCTGCAACACAACGTGGCAGGCGACGACACGCTGCCCTCCAGCGACGACTGGGTCTGGAAGGACTACCGCTCGCAAGATTGGTACGACTTCGCGGGCTCTGCGCTGGGCGAGCCTGCGAATGCGCATGCCTTCGACAACAACTGCGCGGGCTGCCACATGACGGGCTTCAAGCTGGCCGGCGACGCAACCGCAGGCTGGAACGCGCACGCCGTGGGCGACATCAACGGCGACTTCGACTTCGACGGTGACGGCAAGCGCGAGGAGATCAACACCGGCTGCGAGTCCTGCCACGGACCTGCGTCCGAGCACCTCGAGGCCAAGGTGCGCGGTGTGCGCATCGTTTCTCCGAGCCTGCTCACCCCCGAACGTGAGGTGATGATCTGCGGGCGCTGTCACTCGCGCCCCCAGGGGCACGGCGGCGGTGGCACCGAGGCACCGCTGTCGGCAGACGGTCGCATGCCGCGCCCGGGTCTGCGCCGCGCGGAGTTCATCTCCAGCTTCGCTGCACGCGTCGACGGGCAGAGCAGTGACTTCTTCAGCGGTGGAGACTCACGCTCGAACCACCAGCAGTACTCCGACTTCATCCGCTCGGACATGTACCGCAACGGCTCGGTGCTCTTGACGTGCAGCAGCTGTCACGACGCGCACGGCAGCGATGCCAATGCTCACCAGCTGCGCACCGCAGCCGATGACAACAAGGGCTGCACCACCTGCCACTCCGGCGCGGACTTCACTGCGGTGCGTGGTCACCTCGGCAAGGTTGCGAAATACGCGCACACTCCGGTCGACGACACGCTGCTCGTGTGCACCGCTTGCCACATGGTGAAGACGGTCGCCTCGGGGGCACGGCATGCGGAGCTTCTGGACTCCGTGCCCAAGAGCGCGCTTGCCGTGCAGTACTTCCACGGGGACATCGCCTCGCACCGTTTCGTCGTCACTCCGCGCGCCGCCTATGCCGAGCAGCCAGTGGCGGGGACGTTGCAGTGTGGTGTCTGTCACGCGACCGCCTTCGCCAACCCTTGAGGTTCGGGCACGAGCTCTTTCCTTATGCCTAGCCAAGTCCGAGACAGCCCAGACGTTGCGCTGTATGCGCGCAGGCTGCTCGTGGCTGCGCTCTGCGCGTGCTGCGCCTCGGCCTGCGCCGTGCAAACTCCGTCCAGCGTGGCGCCACAGTTCGCCGCCGACGTCCAGCCGATCTTGCAGGCGCGCTGTGTACGCTGCCACAGCGGCGCTGCCGCGAAGGGTGGTTGGTCGGCTGACTCGTACCTGTCGACGATCGCGTGTGACAAGCAGGGCACAGCGCAGACGCTGGCTGCGGATGCCGGCGTGCCGCTCTTGAACGTGCTCGGCAGCAAGGACCACAAAGACTTGCTCACTCCAGACGAGCGCGCTGTGCTCGAAGACTGGGTGCAGGCAGGCACGCCATCGCGAGATGGAGAGATGCATCCGGTTGGCTGGCTCGATCCGCGCTCGCCCAATTTCCACGGCACGCAGCTGCGCAAGGAGGGCTTCGCGCGCATGCTCGAGCTGAGCGCGCCGGGCGCTTGCGGCAAGTGCCACCACGGCGCGCCGGTGCGCGATCCCAAGCTGCAAGTCTCGCCCGATCGCGCGCCGGACTGCACCAGCTGTCATCGCGAGCCGCAGGGCGTGCTGGCGTGCGGCACTTGCCATGGCGATGGCGCAGCGCGTGCGTACCCGCCGCGCGACCCGTGCTTCTTCCCCAACGGCCCGAAGGCTGGTGCGCATGCGGCGCATCTGAGCGCTTCGAAGTTGCGCGCCGGCCATCTGGAATGCAGCACCTGTCACCCGAAGGTCGACGAGCTGGAGGTGATCTCCGGCACGCACGCCGACGGCACAGTGCAGGTGGAGATCGACAAGACCCTCGGTGGTCCGGACGCGCACTACGATGCAGCCACCGGTAGCTGCACGGTCGCGTGCCACACGCACAAGGGCCACCGCGAGCAGCCGCGTTGGGGCAAAGACAAAGGGCTGACCTGCAACGACTGCCACACCGCACCGCCGGCCAACCACTACATGGGCGCGTGCAGCAAGTGTCATCCGGGCGTCAACGACACGGGTACGCAGATCCTCGACAACACGCTGCACATCAACGGCCGCGTCGACCTGGGACGTGACGGCAGCCGCCGCTGTGGCATGTGCCACGGTGGCAGTGACGACCCGGCCGATCCGTGGCCGAGCAGCGGCGCGCACCCCGCGCACCGTGGCTCGAGCGTGAGCGCGCCGATTGCGTGTACGAGCTGCCACGTCGTGCCCATGAGCGTGCTCGACAAGGGGCACATCGATCACACAGCGGGACCGGAGATCACCTTCGGCGGCCTTGCCTTGGCGCGTGGCGCCAAGCCGAGCTTCGACGCCGCCACGAAGACCTGCAGCGACGTGCCGTGTCACGGTGCCCAGCTGGCGGCGGCGACTGGTTACGCGCCCAGCTGGCATGAGGCGAGTCCGGGCGCGGCGCGCTGCGGGAGTTGCCACACCGTCCCACCTCCTGCGCCGCACACGGCAGACACCGGCTGCCAGGCGATCATTTGTCACGGCTCGGAGATTGCGCAATGGCCGGACGGTCCGCGAATATCCGCAGCGGGGCTAGGGCGCCACATCAACGGCAAGATCGACGTGGGTGCGCCATGAGCCCGGCGGTCGACGCGAGCGTGGGCACGGTTAGTGCACTTACCCTGGCAGTTGTGGGGCTATGCAAGTGAATCGAGGAGCGCCAGGCGTGGGACAGGCACTGCAACAGCTCGTGGTAGCGCTGCTGCTGCTTTCGGCTTGTCGGGCGCCCGATCACGAGGCGATGACCAGCCACGCCGACGCAACTCTTGCGCGGGTCGGCGCAAACGACGCGCCGCCTACCATCCCGCCGCGTACGCCTCAGATTGCGTTGTTCCCGTGCGTGGAGCAGTGCCACAAGGACCGCACCCCCGATCCGCACAAGCGTGAGCTCAAGGAATTCCACTCGCTCAAGCATCTCGAGCACGGCGACACCACCTTCTGGTGCAACTTCTGCCACAACGACGACAACCTCGACACGCTGCGCCTGCTCGACGGGCGCACGGTGAGTTTCAACGAAGCCTACCGGCTGTGTGGCGAGTGCCACGGCGACAAGCGTCGCGACTGGCAGGCCGGCATCCACGGGCTGCAGTCGGGTTACTGGGACGGCTCGCACGAGAAGGTGCGGCGCAGCTGCACGGCGTGTCACGACCCGCACGCACCCCGTCGCCCAACCTTCCAGGCGCTGCCGGCGCCCACGTTGCGCTTGAAGCAAGAGGTGCAAGGCCATGAGTGAGCTCACGCCAAGCTGCGGTTCTGGTGCCTGTGGTTGTGGGCAGAGCGCTGCCGTGGCCACTGCGGGCATCGACGAGAACGAAGAGCTGGCTGCGGCGTTGGTGCGCGGCGGTGAGCAGCTGCAGTCGTCGCGTCGCGCCTTCATGACCCAGCTGGCGACCGCCGCGGGCACGGCAGCCGTTGCAGCCAGCGGCTGCAGCACCAGCGTGAGCTGGGAGCAGTTCACTCAGAAGCACTACAAAGAGCTCACTGCCGAGGACAAGCGCAAGCTGATCGAGCGCGTGGAGAAGCGTGCGCGCGACCAGTACGGCGTGGAAGTGGAAGTGAGCGACCCGCAGCCCACGCCGGGTGTCGAGTTCGCGTACGCGCTCAACCTCTCGTACTGCATTGGCTGCCGGCGCTGCGAGTACGCCTGCGCGCAGGAGAACAACACCTCGCGCGACCCGGAGATGCATTACATCAGGGTGTTGCAGATCGAAAAAGGCACGATGAGCCTCGAGGGCTCCGACAGCTACTACGAAGGCAGTGTACCGGCCCCAGACAAGTACTACATGCCGGTGCAGTGCCACCAGTGCGACAACCCGCCGTGCGTGCGCGCGTGCCCGGTGACCGCGACCTGGAAAGAGAAGGACGGCGTGGTCGTGATCGACTACGACTGGTGCATCGGCTGTCGCTACTGCGAGGCCGCCTGTCCGTACTGGGCGCGCCGCTTCAACTTCGCGGAGCCCAAGCTGCGGCCCTCGGACATCAACCCCAAGCAGTCGCTGCTCAGCAACCGCATCCGGCCCATGGGCGTTGTCGAGAAGTGCACCTTCTGTCTGCACCGCACGCGCGAGGGCCGCTATCCTGCGTGTCTCGAGGTTTGCCCCACGGGCTCCCGCAAGTTCGGCAACCTGCTCGACCCCAACAGCGAGGTGCGCAAGATCATCGACACCAAGCGCATCTACGTGTTCAAAGAAGAGCTCGGCACCATCCCCCGCTTCTATTATTTCTTCGACTGACAGGAGCTGCAGCGTGAGCGCGCCCAGACAAGCACAGAGCAAGCGAGCGCACGGCCCCCGCGCGTGGGCGCTGCTCGGCCTGTGGTCGGCGTGCGCCGCGCTGCAGCCTGCTTGTCAAGCGCGTCCGACCAGCCAGCACGTGGCGCTCGCTGCACGTGCGGCCGACAAGCAGCTCGAAGACATTCCGACGACTGCGGTCTCGGGCACGGTAGCCGGCCGCGCGTTTCATGCGGCCGACGTGCGCGTGCGCATCATCACCATGCCTGGCCGCGAGCGTGTCGATGTGTTGCTTTCGGAGACGGCCATCAAGCGCTGCGGCTTGCCGCTGGCCACCGAGGATCGGCGCGTGTGGTTGCGTTGGCCGGGCAAGCCCGTGCTCGACGGAACAGCGGTGCGCAGCGAGCTGGGCGCCAAGGGTCCTCTGAGCGCGCACTACGAGCTTATCGTCGACAAGCAGTGGATGGGTCACGGCGGAGGTGCCGCGTTGCTGAGCTTGCAGGACGCGGGCTTCGGCAAGTACAAGGGCGCGCTCTGGGTGTGCTTCGACGACGCGCAACGCAGCTGCGTTGCGGGCAGCTTCGAGGCGCGCGCCTGTCGCTCCGAGCTCGACGTCGATGACTCGGTCTGGGGCGCGGCACGACTGGACAGCACGTATGCGGAACCCAGGCCGCAACGCGCTGCGCAACCCTACGCGCCACCCCGCGTGCAACCGAGCCCGTAATGAGGTGAAGGTGCAGGGGTCGGGGGACCGACCATAGACCGCCATGACACGCTTTCACACTGCCGTTCGTGAGCAAGCCAACAGCGCTTGTTTCAGTGCTGCGCGCGCGCGCAGCGCAGTGCGGTCGTGCGTGCTGTGCTGCGCGCTCGTGTGGCTGTGGCAGGTCCCCGTCACGCAAGCGCAACAGCTGGCACAGGTGCAACAGGCAGATCTGCCGGAGCGCGTGGTGATCCGCCACGACACTATCCTCAACTTCGCGCCGCGCTACGAGCTGCGCTTCGACGACTCTGCGGCGAGCTCTTCCTCGCGCTTCTGGCACCGCGTGCAACAGCTGCCGCTCTACGAACGCATCACGCTCGATGGCGACCAGCTCGCCGGCGGACCGGTGGACGTGCACATCGTGGCGTGGGGCGCGGGCGATCTCACGCTGCCGAACGACCGACAGGTGGCCAGCGGCGACTTCGCGGTAGCCTACGGCCGCGCCAAGTTGCTGCCGCCGCTGTCGATCTGGGGCGGTCGACGCTTCATCACCTGGGGTCTGCCCGGTGGCTTGCATCTCGATGGCCTCGGTGTGGAGCAACGGCTCGACTCGGGCTTCCACCTCGAAGCGCTGGCTGGGCGGCCGGTCACGTCGATCTACACGCCCGTCGGCGCGCATTCGCAGTTCACCGAGCCCACGGTCGCGTACGGCGCACGCCTGGGCTACGAGCGCCCAGGTCAGTTGGCAGCTGACGTCTCGTTTCTCGAACGTTGGGGTGAGGGGATCGCGGCCAATCGCACGCTGATGGGCACGGTGGCCTATCGACCAACCGAGCGCGTCGACATGCTGGCGTCGAGCACCTTCGACGTGAATGCGGGCCTCGAGGAAGCACGCGCGCAGGTCGCCTACCAGGCGGTCGACGAGGTCGAGCCCGATCTGAGCGTGGTGCACGCCGACCCGCAGAAGCTCCTGCCGGCGTGGTCGATCCTCAGCATGTTCGCCGCCGATGTCTACGATGAGGCCGTGCTCGGCGTGACCACGCGGCTGTCGCGCGCGCTCAGCACGAGGCTGGAGCTTGCCGGTCGCCGTGCGTACCTGCCGGGCGGCGTGCACGACGACACGCACTACGGGCACCGTGTCGATGCCATCGTGCGCTACGTGCCGGTGCCGCGTGAGACCGAATTCATGGCCGAGCTCAGCCGCCGCGACGAAGCGACCACCACCCTCGACATCGGACGCGTCGGCGCGTCGTTCTACGTGTATCGGCAGTTGCGCGTGGCGCCCGAGCTCGGCGCCGCGCTCGACGAGCACAGCCACAAGCGCACCGCCATCCTCGTGCGCGGCTCGGCCGAGTTGCCGTTCGGCGCGCATTGGGTGACTGCGCTCACCGTCGACGTCGCGCGCACACCGATCGCCCTCGCCGAAGTCCGCAGCTTGCTGCGCGTCACCTATCGTGCCGATTCGGGGGCGCCATGAACGCGCGGCTCTCCCCGCTGCTGCTGGTGGTCGGTGTGCTCGCTGCGTGCGGGCAGACGCCACCGCGCGCGCACGACGCCATCAAGTTCTCGCATGGCCCGCACCTGCGCACGGGCGCGCAGTGCACCAGCTGTCATGACGTCATCAAGCCGCTCGGCGCGGCAGCTTCGGCCGCGGGAATCCCGTTGACCGACGGCGGCACGGCTGCTGCGAGCGACGAGTCTGCGGGCGGCAGCGCGCTGCGCAAAGACGGCAAGCTCCCGAGCGAAGCCAAGTGCAAGCAGTGTCACCAGAAGCCCGAAGAGCAGCGCTGTGGGTTCTGCCACACGCATCCCGAAGCACCCGCGAGTTACGCCGACGTCGGTCGCGGAATGCACTACGACCACCAGGCGCACGCGGCGCGCAATCAGTACGTGTGCATGCGTTGTCATGGTCTCAATGCCAGCGACAAGAGCGTCACGCGCTTCGAGCCGCGCTTGCCACCGATGAGCACCTGCACGCAGAGCTGTCACGCCGAAGATCTCGCGGCGCTGCGCTGCGCGAAGTGCCACACCGACCTGCACCGCTATCCGCGCTCGGACATGCGTCTGGTGCGCCATCCGCCGGGCTTCTTGCATCAACACGGCACGCGCGCGCGCGCGTCGGACGCGCTGTGTGGCCAGTGTCACGAGCCGAGCTTCTGCAGCGACTGTCACACGGCGTCACCGAACATCTCCGCCGAGCTGATGGCGCCGATGGACGTCACGCGCGAGTTCATCCACGCGGCCGACTTCCGTGCGCGTCACGCGTCGGAGGCGCGGCTCGAGCAGGCGACCTGCTTGCGCTGCCACGGTCCGAGCTTCTGCGATGGTTGTCACCGCGCCTCCGGCGTGGGCGGCGGCGTGGGGCAGGGGAGTCCGCACCCGCCGGGCTGGCTCGACCCGCTGTCGCCGCGCGGCCACGCGCGCGAAGCACGGCGCAACATCCTCACTTGCGCGGCCTGCCATGAATCGGATGCCGAGCGTGTGTGCGTGCCTTGTCACCGCGTGGGCAGCATCGCGGGTAACCCGCATCCGCCGGGCTTCGGCGCGGGCATCGATCCGAATCAGCGTGGCGTCTGTCGTGTGTGCCACACGAGGTCGCCATGAACGCGACCGCACGCGCATGCGGGTTGCGCGGCGTCGCGTGGCGATGGCTGCTCGCAGCAGCGTGTGTGCTCGGCGCAGTATCCAGCGGGGTATCCAGCGTGGCGGCGGAGCCAGCCGAACCGAGCTGCAGCGCGTGTCACCGGCAGCAACGCGACCCTCGCTTACGCGAACCCACGGAAGATCTGCCCGCCAGCGTGCATGGTCGCGCGGGCGTCAGCTGCCATGACTGCCACGGCGGCCGTCCCGACGAGCCGACTGCGCGTGCCCACGACGTCAACGCTGGCTTTCGTGCCCGCGCCGCGGCCGGCGACCCGCAGGCCGTGTGCGGCAATTGTCACTCCGACGCCAAGCGCATGGCCGAGCACGACGCGTCCGTGCCGACCGATCAGCTGAAGCTCTATGAAGGTAGCGTTCACGGCAAGGCGTTCGCCGCCGGCAATGCACGTGCCGCCACCTGTGCCACGTGTCACGGTGCGCACGACGTGAAGAAGGTGAGCGACCCGGCTTCTCGAGTGAGTCCGGGGAACGTTGCCGCGACCTGCGGCCACTGCCACTCGGATGCCACGCTGATGGACTCGGTCAAGATGCCGCACGACGAGGAGCGTCAATGGCGGCACAGCTCGCACGGCCAACGCTATGCGCTGTGGCTCCAGAGCCACGCCGGTGTGCCGGCTTCGCCGGATGAGCGTCATCCGCCGACTTGCAACGACTGCCACAAAGACCACGGCATCGGACCGCGCGACACCGCGATTCGCGGTTGCCAGGGCTGTCACAAGCCACAGTGGGAATCGTTCTCGTCCGGACCGCATCAGAAGGCGTTCAAGCGCATGGGCTTTTTGCCGTGCGTGGATTGCCACGGCAGCCACGAGATCATGCCGGTGGATGCCACGCTGATTGGAATCGACAACCAAGCCGCCTGTCGACGTTGCCACGCCGAAGGCCAGAAGATGTGGGGCAAGATCCGCAAGCTCGGCGTGCTGGTGCGCGACGCGGAAGCCGCAGCAGGGCGCGCACGCCAGGCGCTGTCGAGTGCCCCCGTGGGCATGCTCGCCGCGAGGCTTGGACCTGTCGATGAGGCGCAGCGCGCGTTGCGTGTCACCGTTCACACGCTCGACGTCGACAAGATTGCGGCGGCGGCGCACGAGCTCAGCAAGCGCGCGGCGGCGGTGGGCCAGGCGCCGGCGGTGGTCACTGTCACGCTGGTGTCGGGGCGCAGCTGGCTGCCGCTCGGCCTCGTGTTGCTCGGCGTCTTCGCGGTGCTCTTCGGCGTGTCGCGACGCGGCGGAGGCAAGCCATGACCACCGTGTTGCGCTGGCTGTGGGTGCTGGTCGGGCTCGGGGCGATCGCGGCCGGTGGCTTGCTCATCGCCGAGCCGCGGGCACAACGCTATGTTGCAAGCAGAGGCTACTGCGAGCGCTGCCACGGCGAGGCCGTCAAGCACTTGGGTGGGCACCAGCAGACGGCCTGTCAGTCGTGCCACACGATGCCCCAAGGGCAGCTGGCGGCGCAGCTGTGGGCGGTGTCCGGCGGCGGTGACGCGGCCATGCCCAAGCACGGCAAGCTCGACGAGTCGTCGTGCAAGGCCTGCCATGCCACCGACCCGGCTCGCTGGAACGCGCTTGCGCGCAGCGCGGGCCACGCCTCGCATGCGCTCGACCCACAGCTCGTCAAGTGCGTCACCTGCCACGGCCCGTCACTTCACGACAAGCCTGCCGCGAGCGAGCGCTGCGAGTCATGCCACCAGAAGACCATCACCAAGCACGACGCCACCGCGCAGCTCGACTGCCTGCGCTGTCACGTGTTCGGTTCGGGCAAGGCCAGCACCGCAGCGCGGCAAGCGCGCGCGACTGCGCCCACCTGGGGCAGCGAGATCACCGGAGCCAACGTGCACGGCGCTGCCGACTGCCGGCTCTGCCACAACCCGCACCGTGAGCCCGGTCAAGCCGATCGGGCGCAGAACATCGATTGCACCACCTGTCACCGCGGCGACTTGGCGCGCTCGGTGACGCACGCTCCCGACAACCACAAGATCTGCACCACCTGCCACCGGCCGCACGGCCTGCGGGCGGAGCTCGCCACGGCATGCGCAGTGTGTCACCAGAAGCCACGCGTGCGCGGCGACGAACGCGACCCGGGCGTGCCGGACGCGATGCGCGCCCTTACCACCATTGCGCCGTTGCTCGCTGCGCGAACGGGCCCGCCCACGCCGCCACCGAACATCACGCACGAGGGCAAGTGCGCCAACTGCCATGAACCGCACTCGTGGCAGCCCAACAAGGAGATCTGCCGTACCTGCCACGAGAAGCAGGCGCACACGGTGGAAGCCTTGCCGGCCGACACGCATCGCTGCCTGGGTTGTCACGAGCCGCATTCGCCGAAGCCGGGCAAGGAGACCTGCACGCAGTGCCACGGTGACAAGGTCAAGAGCATCACAGCGGCACCCGAGCGCCATCACGACTGTCTGTCGTGCCACAAGGCGCACGAGGGCAAGCCGCACGCCCAGATCGCCTGCGGAGAGACTTGCCACAAGCCGCAGGAGCAGCGTCTGCACGACGGGCAGGAGAAACACCGCAACTGCGTCAACTGCCACACTCCGCACGCAGCGCCGAAGCCGAGCGCGCCGCTGGCCTGTCAGAAGTGCCACGAGGACAAAGCCAAGAGCTTCCAGGGCAGCAAGCACGAGACCTGCATCAACTGCCATACGAACCACGAGTTCAATGGCCCCGCTGCGCTCGCGCGCTGTAGCAGTTGTCACAAAGCGCCGTTCGCTCCGGGCGCCTCACACAAAGACACCTGCACCAAGTGCCACACGCCGCACGCCCCAGGCCGCGGTCCGGCTGCGAACTGCACCAACTGTCATAAAGAGATCCGGCCGCAGGTCAAGACGCACCAAGACTGCAAGACCTGTCACAAGCCGCACTTGCCGAAGGCCACGGCCAGTCTGCAGTGCGTCAGCTGCCACACGCAGAAGCTCGAGGTCGCCAAGACCTGGCCGGTCAACAGTCCGCACTCACCGGGACACTGCGCGCAGTGCCACACCAAACACGATGAAAGCAAGAAGGTCCTCTGCCAGAGCTGCCACACGGACAAGCTCAACCCGACCCACATGGGCGTGCACAAAGAGTGCAAGGGTTGCCACGCGCCGCACTTGGCGGTTCCAGATGACGCGAAGAGTTGGTGGGGCCGCTGCGCCACTTGCCACACCAAGGAAGCTGCCGCAGCGGCGACCGGCAACCCCAAGCACCAGCTGTGCGCCAACTGCCACAACAACCCGGGCCGCAAGCCCAAGCAGTGCATCGATTGCCACAGCCAGATCCGCCAACAGGGCGAGCACCAGCAAGCCAAGCACGACCAGTGCACCAACTGCCACGGCACGCACGGCACCTCAGCGCCGGTGCGCAAGGCCTGCGAGTCGTGCCACAAGGATCGCGTCAATCACTTTCCCGACGCACCGAAGTGCCAGTCGTGCCACCCGTTTGCGACCAAGCAATGAGCACGCGGCGCGTGGCGCTCCGTGCCGGCCGAGAAAGACCTCAGCAGTGAATTTCGACCCCGCGCAACGCACCCTGCAGTTCTCGAGCGATGAAGAGCTCGCCGAGTTTCACCAAGAGATGACCGCGCTCCTGCGCGAGGTCACGGTCTCCGTCAGCGCCTCCACGCAAGACGCCGCGCAGGCCCGCACGCGTGCCCTCGAGGTGCTCAAGGAGTTCAAGGTGATTGCACGGCTGCTCAACACCCTGCGCAAGCAGCACGCGGTGCCGCATTCGCAGTAGAAACGACGCGAGCCCGGCTGAGCCTCCCGCCTACTGCACGGTCGGGCAACCATAGAGCACGCGCACACTGCTGGCGCCCTTGGTCTCGAGGGTCGTGCAGGTGGTGCCGAGCACGACGATGGTCGGCGGTGACATGGTGCGATCGAGCATCCAGCCGTTCGCACCGGACTGTTTGACGAGCTTGCCGTCGAGGAACAGGTTCAGCTGATCCGGGTTGGGCGGTACCGTGCCCAGCTGCAGCCGGCAGGTGGTGATCAGGTTCTTGGTGATCGCGTCGAGCACGGTGCTCAACCCGGCGACGCCGCCCGCTGCGCTCACCGCGAAGTACTTGGTGGTGCCGGTGGGGCTGAGCTCGCCGCCGGCTTGCGCGAAGCTGTCGAGCGAGGTCTTGTAGATCTCGCTGCCCGGGATGCCCACCACGAAGGTCTGGATGTGCTTGCCGCCGAGCTTGGTGATGGCCGCTTCGGTAGCGGTGTCGTCGAGGCAACGACTCTTGGCGATGCTGCCGCCGAACATCGCGTCGCAACAGTTGCCGCCGCCGGTGAGCGTGCAGTCGCCGTCCAGGTTCGTCGTGCAGCTGGTGGCGGCGCAGCTGAGCTGGGCGTTGCAGTTGGGGCCGCCGTCGGTCGCGAGCAAGACGTACTTGTCGCCCTTGAGTGCAGCGCCTGCGCCGGTCTCGAAGTAGTCGTAGGCGCGCTGCAGGGCCATGGCAGTCGGCGTGCCGCCACCGGGGGCGCTGGCGTTCAGCAGCGCGACGATCTTGCTCACATTGGCTGCGCCGGGCGCAACCGGTACGTTGATGCCCGGTGCAGCGGGCATCTCGCAGCAGTTGGTGCTGCAGGTCGAAGCGATCGGCTTCTTCGGATCGAACGGGTAGGGGAACAGCTCGAGCCCGAAGGCGACCGAGTCTTGTGCCGCGGTCAGTGCGCCACCGAGCGCCGACTTCAGCGCGGCCCACTTGTCGGTGGTGAAGCCGCTGGGCTTGTCGAGCATGCTGCCCGACTCGTCGATCACGAGCAGCACGTTGGCGGTGCGTGGAGCGGCAGCGATGCTCGAGCCGCCGCAGCCGAGCACGGTGGCGTCGCCGATCAGCAGGCTGCCGTCGGGAAAGTGGGTGACGTTGCCCGCGTCTGTTCCACTGTCCAGCACGGCGCCATCGCTCGCCGCAAGTGACGCGTCACCCATGGGTTTAGGCACGTCGTTCGACGAGCAGCTGGCAAGCACACACGCGCAGGCGATGACGGTGCCGCCGAAGAGAGTCCGAAGCGTCATGGGGCTGTCCTCATTGAACGGGGAACACGCAGAGGCCAGCAGTGCACGGGATGCCACTGCAACAGGGCGTTGTCGAGCTGCAGGCCTGGCCGTACAGCGAGCAGGCCGGCGATCCGCCCGTGCCGCCAGTGCCTGCGGTGGTGCCACCGGTCCCACCGCTGCCGCCAGTGCCTGCGGTGGTGCCACTGGTCCCACCGCTGCCGCCCGCGGGCGGTACGCTGCACGTCCCTTGCGTGGAGCCGACCGGCGCGACGCACATCGAGCCCGAGCAGCAATCCGCGTTGATGGTGCAAGCGCCGCCGCCGCCGACGCAGCCGGCCATGCCACCGTCCGGCGGCGTGTAGCAGTGCAGTGCACCCTTGCTGTCGGGCACGCACGGCAAGTTGTTACAGCAATCTGTCGCGGATGCGCAGCTGTCGCCTGCCTTCTGGCACGTGCCGCCGAGGCCGTTGCAACGGGGCACACCGAGCTTGTCCAGCTGACATACGCCGGAGTTGCCGACGCCGCCGCAGCAATCGTTGCGCGAAGAGGAGATGCTGCAGGCGTAGTTCTTGTAGTGACACACGTCGCCCTGCGGGTTGCACGCCATGGGGTTGCGACAGATGCCGACCGCGGCACCGGTGTCCTTCTGGCACACCACGTGTCCGTCACCGGGCAGGCCCGAGCCCGCCGCGCCACAACAGTCCGTGCTCTGCCGACACAGATCGCCGTTCACGTGACAGCCGCTCGCGGGCTGGCAGACGTAGACGCCGGTTGCTCCATAGGGTGCGCACAACCGGCTGCAACAGCTGCCGCAGGCGCTGCAGACGGTGCCGTCTACCTGCCCGCTGCAGTTGGAGGCTCCCGTTGGCGGTGCTGCGCAGGTGCCCAGCTTGGCTCCGCTCGCGACCTTGCACGTGGACGAGCAGCAATCGGTGCTGCTGCTGCAGGTGTCGCCGGTCTGCGTGCAGAACGATGATCCGAGCTGGCAATGACCGCCGCTGCACAGCTGCGAACAGCACTCGCTATCGCCGCCACAGCTGTTGCCGGCGGTTTTGCAAGTCGTGTTCAGCGGGGTGCAGGTTCCGCCAGCGCTGCAGGTGCCGCTGCAACAGCGCGCGCCCGAGCTGCACGCCGCGTTGTCGGAGATGCAAGCCGCCGAAGCACACTTGCCGCTCACGCAGCTGAGGTTGCAGCACTCGGTGGCGGCAGCGCATGAAGCGCCCGCAGCCGAACACTGCGCGAGGTTCGAGGCGCAGGTGAGAGTCTTGCCGTCGCAGACGCCCGAGCAGCAGTCAGTGCTGGACTTGCACTTGTCGGCCAGGCGCCCGCAGCTCAGCGTCGGCACCACGCCGGCGTCGTTGAGGCCGCCCACGACGCCCGTGCCACCTGCACCACTTGCGCCGCTGTTGCCCGAGTTTCCGCCCGCGGCGCCCGCCCCCGCTTTGCCACTGCCGGTTGTGCCGCTGCCACCATGCAGCGCAGCGTCCGAGCGGTCGACGCCGCCATCGAGACCCGAGCCGGCGCTGGCGTCGCGCTTGAGCACCGTGTGGCTGTCTGCCGAGCAGCCGACAGCTGCAACGGTGGCGGCCATAAACACCAGCGTGGTCAGTATGCTTGCGACATGTCTCATCTTGTGCTCCCCGGCCTACACGGCGCGTGCATGTGCACGGATCCGCGTGACATTCAGTATGGTGGCTCCTGCGCGCGCGCGGTTGAAAAAAACGTCTCGGCGACGTTCAGGCGATTCGCCTGCAACCTTTTGATGCTCTCAACCCACTATCTACGAACGCGCTGCGCGGCGTCTTTTCTGCTCGCGCTGTCGTGCCTTCTTCCAAGGGAGCCCAAGACCATGTCGTTTGCGCGAGTTGCTGTGCTGCCGATCCGCTGGTTGTGCGCGCTGTCGTGCGTTGCGTTGCTCGGCGCTTGCAGTCAAGACGTGACGGGCCCCGCGCCCAAGCTCGCCGACGCCGACAAGCCGCACACACCACCGCCCGTCGATCCGGGCATCATTTGCAGCGCGCAGCGCCCGAGCGCAGTGAAGCTGCACGGCGATGGCTTCTCGCCGGTTCCCATCGACGTCCCCGGCCACCCGAAGACCGCGCTGCCCACCGTGAGCTTGCTGCTGTCGCACGCCCTGACAGGCAACAAGCTCACGCAGGTCGACACCATCACCTTCAGCGGTAACCCCGACGCCGATCCGACCAACGCCTACCAAGACGGCGGCACGCCGCTCCTGTCGTGGGCGAGTCGGCAAGAGATGTCGATCGTCGTCAACCCGAGCGTGAGCTTGTCCAAAGGAAAGACGGGCATGGTGCCGCCCGGCGTGTACGACGTGCAGGTCACCAACGCCAACGGCAGCGCCGTCACGTCGTTGGGCTCGCTCGCCGTCGTCGACAAGCCCGAGCTCATGGCGACCGCGCCGAGCATCGTGTGTCTCGACGAAGCCGATCAGAGCGTCGCGATCACGGGCAAGACCTTCGTGCAGATCGGCAAGTCGGCACCAGTGCTGCAGATCGCCGGCGTGTCGACCGATCGCCGGATGACGCTCGGCTCGTGCGAAGACATCGCGCAGAAGGGCCTCACCGCCAAGCAGTGCAAGTCGGCGACCATCACCTTGCCCAAGGGCTCGGTGGCCGAAGGCTACCCCGAGCTCACCGTGCTCAATCCGAAGACTGCCGACCCGACCGATCCGACCAAGTGGTTCCTGTACGCGTTCGGCGGTCGCAACGAAACGGGTACCTACCTGGCCAGCTACGAATACGCCACGGTCACGATGGCCGGCGACCGCAGCCAGACAGTGTCCAGCTGGCAGAAGGTCGACGGGGCCACGGCGATCAACGGCAAGACTCCGACGCAGCTGAGCGCCGCACGCGCGGAGCTGGGCGCGTTCGTGATGACCTCCGCCAACTCGAGCGTGCCCTCGGGAGACGTGTGGATCTACGTCCACGTGGGACGCAAGTCGAGCGGCTTCGAGAACACGCTCGAAGCGGGCAAGCTCGATCCGGACGGTCACCTGGGGACGCTCACCAAGCTGTCCGCAGGCAACACGCCCGCCAACTTCGCCGGCTACGGCTACGGTCAGGCCAGCAACACCCTGTTCTCGTTCGGCGGCAAGGGCGGTGTCCCCACCTCGGGGGGCAACTCCGCCAGCCTCTCCGGCTTCGACGTCGTTGCCGACGTCGTGCACTGGTCCGTCGAAGCTCTCGCCCGCCACGCCATCGGTCGGGTAGCACAGGATGTCGACGACGGTGCCGTCCTTGTCGACGAGCACGTCGGCGCGGCCGTTGTCGCCGCAGGTGGCCTGCGTGTGGTCTCCCGGCACCAACTTCAGCTGCGCGCCTGGAATCGCCGCCGCCAGCGGCTGCGGGCGCACGGCGAGCGGGTCGGCTGCACCCGCGAGCACCAGCGTGCGCGCGCCGATCGTTCCTAGCGGCAGCGGCGTTTGGTGCACGCGTCCGCAGTGCGCGGCTATCGCAGGCTTGTCTGCGCCGATCGCGTCGGCGAGCTGCCGGAAGGCGATCGCGCCCACGTCCGTGATGGTCGTGAGATCGTCGGCGAGCAGGCCTGCGCGATGGCCGCGTTGTTCACGGCGCGCGTGTCGAGTCCGCCGAGCTCGACCACGCTGGCGCCCACGCCACCCGCCACCAGCCGCTCGATGCGACGGTCGTCGCACGCACACAGCAGCGACACCACGGAACCCATCGAGTAGCCGACCAGATCCACGTTCGGCGCCGCGACCAAGTCGAAGAGCGCGCGCAGGTCTTTCGCCATGTTCGGTTCGCCGTCGCGCTCGGCCTCGTGCGGCTTGTCGGACTGTCCGTGTCCACGCGCGTCGATGGCGAACACTTGCCGCCCGGCACTCGTCAGCGCTTTCACGACGCCAGGGAGCACCCAGTTCAGGCGCGAATCCACTGCGAAGCCATGGTGCAAGAACACCGGCGGTGCACCGCCGGCTTCACCCCATTGTTGATACGCGATGCCGACACCGTCCCATGACGTAAAGCGCTCTAGGGTTCGGCTGCATAGCGTTTCAGCCCGTCGCTGCAATCCTCGGCGGTGCACAAATCGTGCTGCCGCTGGCGCGCAGGGCTACCTCTCAGCCAGCGACGCGGTTGCGACCTGCGGCCTTTGCGCCATACAGCGCGCGGTCCGCGGCAGCCACGAAGCTCTGGGGTGTGGCGTCGTCGGGCATCAGCGCGGCGCCGACCGAGACGGTCACACTCGGCAGGCGCTGGCCGTCCAGATAATCGATGGGTGTGTCGCCGACGGCGGCGCGTAGGCGCTCGGCCACCTCGCGTGCGTTGTTCAGCGCTGCGCCCGGCAACAGGATCGCGAATTCCTCGCCGCCATAGCGCGAGACGAGATCGGTCGGGCGCACGATGCCGCGCATGCACGCGGCGACTTCGCGCAGTGCGAAATCGCCCGCCACGTGGCCATGCTTGTCGTTGAACTGCTTGAAGTGATCGACATCGACCAAGAGCAACGACAGCGGCTCGCGACTGGAGCGCGAGCGTTCCATTTGACGCGCCAGCATCTTGTCCATCCAGTAGCGATTGAACAGACCCGTGAGGCCGTCCACGCTGGCGTGGAACTTGTACTTCTCCAGCTGTTCGCGGTCGCGCTGGATGATCTCGTTGCCACCGCGCAGTCGCCCCGCCAGCGTCCGCAGCAAGTTGTACGCCACGGCGTGCGACGAATCAGCGAGCAACCACAGCAGCTCTTCGTCCAACAGCAGCACCCGCGTCGGCTCGGCGGCGACGACGTAGGCCGAGGCTGGCTTGTGATCGATGAGCGAGATCTCTCCGACCATCTCGCCCGCACCCACGCGGGTGAGCGCGCGCGAGTCGGGTGACTCCAGGTGCACGCCGAGCCCGCCGGACAACACCAGGTACAAGGTGCGGTTGCCTTCGCCAACGGCGATCAGCTGCTCGCCGTGCGCGAGCGTTCGCACCGCGCAACCGCGCAGCACGGGCTCGAGCGCCCCGAGGTCGGCCGACGCAAAGAGCGCGAGCCCTTCGAGCTCGGCGCGGGTGAATGCCGCGGATGATGTTTCGGAGACTGCTTGCATCGCAGGGCGTGGGCGGCAGGCGTGAGCGATCAGTATACAGGAGCACGAGCGCCTGGCGGGCTGCGATCGCGTGGCACACCTGCGCGTACAGCCGTCGGCGTGCACGAGACGTGCACAGCTCAGCTTGCGGGTGGTGCAAGCCCAGGTGCCAGCATGTGCGCCCACGCCTGCGGGCGCGCGACGCCTTGCGCGCGCATGAAGTCGTCGTCGGCGTGCGTGGCAGCTCGCACTGCGCCCACATCGACTTCACCGCGCGCGTGCCGCAAGCCGGCAAGCCGCGCGCGCATCAGGTGCTCATGCAGCTGCATCTCGGAGGCTGCGTAGTGGTCGGCCGAGCGCGCGAGTGAATCGCATGCGGCGGCCAAGTCGCCGTCCAGCAATTGCAGTGCAGCCGTCAGCTGCAAGCGCGTGCCCTCGCTGGTTGCGTTCGAGCCGCGCACGCGCAGCCGGTGCACGGCGCGCTGCACCAGGCGACGCGTGCGCGCGCGGTCGCTGTGTGCATCGCACTGCAGGGCAGCGCAGGCAGGTAGGGTGCCGTCGTCCATGAAGGCGACGAGCCACGACCGTTGCTCGGCCTGCAAGATGGCCGCTTGCCCGTCGCCTTGGTAGAGCGCACACAGCATGCGCTCGCTCTGTACTTGCTCGCGCATGATGCCATGCGGCATTTGCGCTAGCAGTTGCAGCTTGCGTTCCAAGAGGCCGTGTGCGCCTGACACGTCGTCGACCACGAGACGGCGCATCACCGAATCGCCGCCGACCAGCGCCAGGTCGTCGCCTGCCTCGATGGCGCTGCGAGCGAGGCGCTCGAAGATGCGAGCCGCGTCCCCGAGCCCACCCATCGCGAAGAGCGAGTAGCCTTGAGCGGCACGCGCGACCCAAGCCGGGAGGACCGGCGCCAGGCCCTCGCTGCTCAGCGTGTCCTCGGCTTCCTGTGCGGTGGCCAGTGCTTGGCGCAGCCGCCCGCCGTGTATGTGCGCATACGCAATGAAGCTCAGCGTGGCGCTGCGCAGGCTGGGGTTGTCGTGGCGGCGCGCCAGCGAGCACGCGACCTCACCCAGCGTTGCAGCGTGCGCCTGACCGGACTTGGTCCTGGCGAACACGGCGGAGAGCATTGCGAGCGACAGGCCCGTGCGCGCGGCATCGCCGGAGCGCAAGGCGCGTGCTGCGAACACGCTCATGAAGTACGCGCCGCGTGCGGCATCATAGGCCGGAACGAGGCCTGCGCCGTGCAAGCAGTGCTCCAGAATCTCGGCCTCGCGCGCGTCGACATGTGCAGCAGGGGTTTCTAGCTTCTGCAGATGCGCGAGTCTCTGCTTGCTCGTGGCCGTCAGCCACAGCCAGCTCAAGCGGGTGACGGCGGCTGCCAGCGCGAGCAAAGCATTGCGCGGCCAGCGCACGCCGGCAGCTTGGAGCAGGTGCGCCAAGAGCGGCATTCCCTGTTCGCCGTGGCCGCTACCCAGGAAGTGTCTGGCCGCCTCCATCTGCAGCTCATGGCGGCGCTTCGGCAGCTGGCACGTCTGTGCGGCGCTTTCGAACGCGCCGGCCGCTTCCGTCCAGAGACCGGCCATGGACAGCGCCTGACCACGTCGCGCGCGCAGCTCACGAGCGTCGACCTCGTCGGCCGGCAGCAGCGTGATCGCTTGGCTCAGGAAGTCGGCGCAACGCTCGAACGCGAGGTTCGCGCCGGCGTTGTCGGCGGCTTGCACCGCGAACGCACCGGCGCGCTCTGGCTCACCGGCAGCCAGCCAGTGCGCGAACAAGACCTGCGGGTCGGCGCCGGGTCTCGCGCTCGTAACAACGCCCGGTGAGCAGTGAGGTGCGACGGTCGGCGCGTGTCTCGTCGAGAAAGGCGTGAACGAGGGTGGTCTTGCCGATGCCGGACTCGCCTCGCACTTGCACGACCGTGGGCTGTCCGGCGCGGGCCGCGCTCAAGGCTTGGCGCAACACTCCGAGCTCGGCGTCGCGGCCGACCAGGGGCACGGCTTCGCGCAGCTCGATGCTCGCAGGTGGGCTCGTGATGGTGGGTGGTCTGCCTTGCAGCTGTCCGACGAGACTCGCGGCGTCGGAGCCCGACGAAGCTCGAAATGACCGGGCGCATTGATATAGAGTGGGGCCGATGAGCACGGAGCTCGACGCGCAGATTCGGCGTGCCTGCGATAGCGCAGACTACGCGCTCGCCGCCACCTGCTTCATCGAGCATCACGGCGGCGAGATCCTGGCGTTTCTGGGGTCACGTTTGCGAAGCCGCACCAGCGCGGAAGAAGTCTTCGCCATTTTCGCCGAGAAGCTCTGGATCGGGCTGCCGAGCTTCGAGTGGCGCGCGAGCGTACGCAGCTGGGCGTACCGGCTCGCGCGCAACGCCGCCAACGACTTCGTGCAAGCGGCCCAGCACAAGGCCGGCCGTCACGTGTCGCTCGGCGACAACCCCGCGTTGTCGGCGTTGATCGATCGCGTCCGCACCACCACGGCCGCATACCGTCGCACGCCGGTCAAAGATCGCATGCGCGAGCTGCCACTGCCGGAGGACGAAATCGATCGCGAAGCGGCGCGCTTGCGCAAGCGCTTCGAGCGCGTGAAGGAGCGTCTGCGCGAGCTCGCGCGTGACGCCGGTCTCATCTCATGAGCCACGCTGCACGTCTGGCCAAGACACGCGCATTGCGCGCCGCGCGCGCGCTTTCCACCGAGCTGCCGGCCGACTCGGCGGCGTTCGGACGCGCGCCACGCAAAGACGCACGCTTCGTTCCCGTCGCCAGCGAACGGGTTGCGACCAGCGCCGACCTGATCAATGCCGCGCCTGCGCTGCGTGTAGATGCCGCCAACCTCGAACAAGCGCTGTCGTTCGCATTTCTCACCGGCAACGCGGGCGGCTCGCTGGCCTCGGCACTCACGCAAGCCGCGGTGGCGCCGAGCGCGTTCCGCAGCGACGACTTTGCCGATGCACTGTTCGTCGACGAGCTCATCAACGGCTGTTTCACGTTCCAGGTCGCAGGCAAGTCCGCAGCACTCGACCGCGCGCATCTGCGCAAGCTGCTGTGCCAGCCGCCGCGCGACACCAGCAGCGTGCGCCTGCGCCAGGGCGTGCTCGCGGAGTTGGTGGCAGACGCCGGCCTTCTCGCCGCGCTCGAACGCAGCTACCAGGCCATCCTCGTGCTCATGGCCTTGCTCGACGACGAAGGCTCCGATTCGCGCCTCGACATGACGCAGTGGCGCATCGACGTGCTCGGCGCCGTGCGCGACGCCATCCACTCCCTCGATGCGCGCTTCGCGGGCGCGCGCTCGGCACTGCGTCGTCTGCACGCGTTCGGCGAACACGCGCGTGGCAGCAGCGCCTGGCAACGCCTGTGCGCCTTGCTCGACTTCGAGGGCGAGAGCGCCCGTGCGCAGCTGCAGGTGCGCCTGGGCGCCGACGGCAGCATCCGTGCACTGGAGATCCTGGCAGTGACCGAGCGCACCGACTCGGAATTCTACGTGCCCCCGTGGCAGCGCGTGTTGCGCCGCCTGCTCTTGTGGCTGCAGGGCTATCGCGTCGGCGCGCGCGACGTGGTCGAGCGCTGGCTCGAGGAAGTATTCGTGGGCATCAGGCCGCTCTTGCCAGCCTTGGTACAACTCAAGGGTGACCTCGAATTCTACCTCGGGGCGTTGCATTGGAAGGCGCTGGCGGAGCGCAAGGGCCTGCCCGTGTGTCTGCCCACGCTCACCGAGGCGGCCGCCGCCGACAGCAGCAAAGAGCTGCGCGGCCTTTGGAACCCGCTGCTGTTGGCGCAGACGAACGCGCCGGTCGCCACCGATGTGCAGCTGACGAGCTGCGCCTGCACGTGCATCACCACCGGACCCAACTCGGGCGGCAAGACGCGCTTTCTGCAGGCGCTGGCGTTGTGCCAGCTGCTCTCCGAGTGCGGCTGCTTTGCGCCTGCGCGCGTGGCGGTGCTGCGACGCGCGTCCGGTCTGTTCGTGTCGCTCGGCGAGACCAGTGCGGCCGACCAGGAAGAGGGGCGGCTGGGCATGGAGCTGGTGCGCATTCGGCGCGTGTTCGAGCACAGCGCGCCCGGGGCGCTGATCGTGCTCGACGAGCTGTGCTCAGGTACCAATCCCTCCGAGGGCGAGGAGATCTTCCGCATGCTGCTCGAGCTCTTGCACGAAGTCGGTCACGAAGTGCACGTCACCACGCACTTCCTCAGCTTCGCGCAGCGTCTGACCACGGAGCGTGAAGCGCTCGGCTTGCACTTTCTGCAGGTCGAGCTCGACGCGGACAAGCGTCCCACCTACGCGTTCGTGCCTGGTGTCGCCACCACTTCGCTCGCGCATCAGACGGCGGAGCGACTGGGCGTCACGCGCGAACAGCTGCGCGAGTTGCTCGTGCGCGCCTCGCCACCCAAGCCGGTCACCAATCCGTAGCCGCGTAGTCCTTCAAGAACAGCCCCCAGACGTGTTTGCCCGTGGCGAAGCCGTCGAAGATCGGGTCGCAGATCCGCGCGGCGCCGTCGACGATGTCGAGCGGAGGGTGAAAGCCGTGTTCGGCGGTCTTGCGCGCAGCGATCTCGGCCGGGTCTTCGTCGGTGACCCAACCCGTATCCACGCTGTTCATGTGGATGCCGTCTTTGACGTAGTCGCGCGCCGAGGTGCGCGTCATCATGTTGAGCGCAGCCTTCGCCATATTGGTGTGCGGATGCTTGTCGGTCTTGAAGCTGCGGTAGAACTGCCCCTCCATCGCAGACACATTCACGATGTGCTTGTCGAACGAGGCCTGCCGCAGCATCAGTGACTTGAGCCGCGCATTCAAGATGAACGGCGCCACGGCGTTGACGAGCTGCACCTCGAGCAACTCCACCGCGGACACCTCAGCCATCGGCAACCGCCAGCTGTTGTTTGCGCGCAGGTCGACCTGCTGCAGGTCGGCGTCGAGCGCGCCGCGCGGGAAGATGTGCGTGCTGCGCTCGAGGTCCTCTTCGAGCAGTGCCAGCTGCGACAGCGCCGCCGGGTCGCGCAGCCCCGCGGCCTGCGCGGCTACCGAGAGCGAGCGAGCGCCGCTGCTACCAGTGCCAAGCTTGCGCGTGTCGTCTGCTGCCCGCATCGCCTCGTACGCTTGCAGCAGACGCGCGGCGGGCGCGGGCAGGGTGGCGGCGGGCTGCTGCTCGCCACTCATCAGGTGGCCGTAGAACCCAGCCGGCCGTCGCACCGTCTGGCAAGCGTTGTTGATGATGAAGTCCAGGCGCGGCAGCGTCTCGCTGAGGTAGCGCGTGAACAGCTCCACGCTCGGGGTGTGGCGCAGGTCGAGCCCGTGCACCTGCAGCCGGTGTAGCCAATCCCCGGCGTCGGCCTCGCGCGCGTAGCGCAGCGCTGCGTCTCGCGGAAAGCGCGTGGTCACGATCACGCTCGCACCCGCGCGCAGCAACATGATGGCCGCCTGGTAGCCAATCTTCACGCGCGAGCCGGTCACCAGCGCCACGCGCCCGCGCAAGTCGGCCGTCTGCTGGCGCTTGTGCCAGTTCAGCTCGGCGCAGCGCGCGCACAGCGAATCGTAGAAGAAATGCAGCTCGCGGAAGCGTTGCTTGCACACGTAACAGTTGCGATCCTCGATGACGCTGCGCGTCGCGACCGGCGCCATGTTCGGATCCAATGCATGGTCGATGTCGAGACCTGCGCCCACAGGTGGCGAGCGCAACGCCGGCGTGGCGAACACTGCTTGCCGGCGCTTCTCGCGGATCCCCGTTTGCGCGAGCAAGGCTTCGTCGGTGGCACGTCGATCCGACTTCCTGCGTCTACGCGCCGCGCGCGCCAGTTCCCGCTTGGCCCACGGATCGGGCCGCGCGATTTCTCCCGCCGCACGCAACAGTCGCGCCCGCTGCTCGTCGCTCAACGCAATCAGCTTCGCCCGGTCCTCGCGCACCGATTCGAGCAACGCGATGGCATCGGCGGCACGCTCCGAAAATCGCGCTTCTTGCTCGCTGTTCTGCTGACGGGCGGGCAGGTCTGGTGCCTGCGATTCGGTACTTCGTTCGGAGTCCACGGCGGGCTTATAGCCGGCAAATGGCTGGTTGGCGAACGGGGAGCTGGGGCCTCGGAGTCCGGCGCGTTCAGCGCACGCCCATCAGCTCGACTTCGAACACGAGCGTCGAGCGCGGCGGAATCACCGGCGGGAAACCGCGGTCGCCGTAGGCCAGATGCGCCGGGATGGTGAGCTTGCGCAGCCCGCCGATCTTCATGCCCGCCACGCCCTGGTCCCAACCCTTGATTACCTCGGAGGCACCGAGCCTGAAGTTGAACGGCGAGCCGCGATCGCGCGAGCTGTCGAACTTGGTGCCGTTGAGCAGGGTGCCTACGTAGTGCACCGACACGGACTTGCCGGCTACGGCTTCGATGCCGGTACCCACCTTGAGGTCTTCGATATTAAGGGCTTCGGTCATTGCGAGCATCTCCTGCGCGAACGCTTTCAGACCCCTTGTGTTCGGTCAAGTACGGACGAACAGCGACCCCCGTGACGGGTGCTGGTCAGGTTGAAGTTACTCTGTTGAAATGTCTCTCGGCGTATGCAGTGATCACGCTTCGGCGTTTTCCAAGGGCGGACTATCACCATGAGCACGGCGAAACTCATCTACGAAGGCAAAGAGTACGAATTCCCGGTTGTCGAGGGTTCCGAAGGCGAGAAGGGTCTCGTCATCGGCGACCTGCGCGCCAAGACGGGTTTGATCACGCTCGACCCGGGCTACGGCAACACGGGCTCGTGCCAGAGCTCGATCTGCTTCATCGATGGTGAGAAGGGCATCCTGCGCTACCGCGGCTATCCCATCGAGCAAGTCGCCGAGCGCGGCCGCTTCACCGAGGTCTGTTACCTGCTCATCTACGGCAAGCGCCCGTCGGTCGACGAGCTGCGTGCCTTCCGCGAGAAGATGAATCGCCACACGCTGCTGCACGAAGACATGAAGAAGTTCTACGAGGGCTACCCGCCCGGCGCGCACCCCATGGCCATCATGGCCGCGATGGTCGCGTCACTGTCGAGCTTCTATCCGGAGACGCCCGAGACGCTCGACACCAACATCGTGCGCATCCTGGCCAAGTCCAAGACGCTGGCAGCGTTCGCGTACAAGAAGAGCGTGGGCCAGCCCATGGTGTACCCGCACAACAGCCTGTCGTGGCCGGCCAACTTCTTGCGCATGATGTTCGCCGTGCCCGCCGAAGACTACGAGGTCAACCCCGTGCTCGAAGAGGCGCTCAACCTCTTGCTCATCCTGCACGCCGACCACGAACAGAATTGCAGCACCTCCACCATGCGCATGGTGGGCTCGAGCGAAGCCAACTTGTTCGCGTCCATCTCGGCCGCCATCTGCGGCTTGTGGGGCCCGCTGCACGGCGGCGCCAACCAGAGCGTGATCGAGATGCTCGAGGCCATCATCGCCGACGGCGGCGACTACAAGCGCTTCATCGATCGGGTGAAGAGCGGCGAGTCGCACATCCGCCTGATGGGCTTCGGCCACCGCGTGTACAAGAACTTCGATCCGCGCGCCAAGCTGCTCAAGCAAACCTGCGACCGCGTGTTCGCCAAGCTCGGCATCAACGACCCGCTGCTCGAGCTCGCCAAGAACATCGAGGAGCACGCGCTGCGCGACGAGTACTTCGTCAAGCGCAAGCTCTACCCGAACGTCGACTTCTACAGCGGTATCATCTACCGCGCGATGGGCATCCCCACGGAGATGTTCACCGTTATGTTCACGCTCGGTCGTTTGCCCGGCTGGATCGCTCACTGGATGGAGCAGCGCCGCGACAAGGAGTCGCGCATCCACCGCCCGCGTCAGATCTACACGGGCGAGACCATCCGCGAGTTCGAAGACCGCGGTACCAAACAATTGCCCACCGGCCGCTGAACAGCAGCGCCTGGCCCGCGACTGTTCAGGTCTGCGCCGCAGCCGGTTTCGTCACGCGCGGGTCACCAGAGCCGCAATGGGCGCCGCCATCAGCAGCAAGAGGGCGGCGAGCAGGAAGGGTGCGCCCGGCAGCACCAGCGGCGGATGCGCGCCGATGAATGCCGCGAAGGTCAGCGTGAACATCGCTGGGCTGAGCAGCCCCGCGATGCCGCGCAAGCTGCTGACGGCGCCTTGCAGCTTGCCTTGCTCGCTCGGCGCGACCAGGCGCGTCATCAGCCCTTGTGTCGCCGGGCCCGCGATACCCCACAGCGACATGAATGGCACGCCGAGCCAGAACATCGCGCCCGTGCTGGCGAACCCATAGATCGCAAAGCTCAGCGCGCCCATGAGCAAGCCGACGATCAACGCACGCCGTTCACCGAAGCGCCGCACGATGGGTCGCACGAGCCCGCCTTGCACGACACTCGAGCCGACGCCCACGCCTGCGAGCGTGAGCCCGACCGTGCGTTGGTCCCAGCCGTAGCGATGACCCGCATACAGCACGAATACGCTCGGCAACACCTCGTGCGCCACCGCGGCGAGGAAGCTCACGCTCGACAGGCCCACGAGCGTTGGATGGGAACGCAGCAACGCGAGCGAGCCCACGGGACTCGCGCGTCGCCATTGCCAAGTGGAGCGTCGCTCGGGCGGCAGCGACTCGGGCAGCACGAACATGCCGTAGGTTGCGTTCACCAGCGACAGCGCACCGGCGACCCAAAACGGCAAGCGTGGATCGACGCTGCCGAGCAGACCGCCGAACGCCGGGCCGAACACGAAGCCGATACCGAAAGCCGCGCCGAGCATGCCGAAGCGCCCGGCGCGCTCATGCACGGGTGTGACGTCGACGATGTAAGCGCTCGCCGTGGAGAAGCTCGCCGAGGTGATGCCCGAGATGGTGCGCCCCACGAACAACCACGACAGCGACGGCGCGAGCGCCATCAGTAGGTAGTCGAGGCCCAGGCCGAAATTCGACAAGAGGATCACCGGGCGCCGACCGAAGCGATCCGAGAGCGCGCCGAGCACCGGTGCGAACACGAACTGCATCAGCGCCCAGACCGTGGCGAACACGCCGTAGTACTTGGCGGCCGCCGCGGTGTCGCCGTGCGCGAAGTGCACGATGAGCTTGGGCAGCACCGGGACGATCAAGCCGAGTGCCAGCATGTCGAGCACCACCGTGATGAACACGAAGATGAACGCGGCGGGGCGCGGTGGTGTTGGTGCGCTGGTCATAGGAGGTCATAGGGCGCAGAGCGCAGGTCCGAGCGTGTGTAGGTCGCGCAGTATGTAGGCAAACCACGCAGATTGGCGTGCTTTCGAGTTGTCGATGCGCAACTTCTAGCGCAGATCAGCGCGCCCGGCGGGTATGTCTGGTCCCGGGGCAGTGCTATACTGTGTGGGCTGCTTCTCAGCTCTCGAGCCCGTTCTCGTTTTTCGCTGAGCCTCCTGTGCGGTTCTGTGACACTGTGGCTTCAAGGGAACAACGTTCATGAGATACACCGGGTCGAATTTTGCGCGGCGAGCGGCGCAGGTTGGTTTGGTCTTCTGTGCCGGCTATCTGGCTGGCTGCGGTGTAGCGGACACGCGACGCGTGGGCTACGGGCCGAGCCAGCAAGTCTGGTCCGGTAGCGCGGGCGTTGTTACGGCAGGCACCGGCGGCGTCGGCGGTTTCGCGGGCAGCAGCGGCGGAACGGGTTTCGTGCAAGCCGGGACCGGCGTCGCAGGCTTTGCAGCACCAGCCGGCACTGGCGGGTTTGCTGGCGACACGGGCATTGCAGGCACGGGCGGAGTCGCCGGTGACATGGGTCTCGCGGGTACCACGGGCGGCATTTCGGGCGCAGGAACTGGCGGCATTTCGGGCGCAGGAGCTGGCGGCACGGGCGGCACCGGCCTCACCGGAACGATGACCTTCTCGGTGCTCACGCATCCGGTCGGTGGCAACTATGCGCCGGCGAACGTGGGCGCGATCTGGGTTGAGACCTCCTCCGGACAGTTCGTGAAGACGTTGGCGTACTGGGCGTTCATCCGCGGCTTCTACCTCAGCAAATACAACGCCGAAACCTCCGGCAACAAAGTCGATGCGGTGACCGCCGCCACGCTCTACAGCCACCAGACGCACACGGTCATGTGGAATCTCAAGGACGCGAGCGGCAATCCCGCCCCCGATGGCGCCTACAAGGTCATCGTCGAGGTGACGGATGCCGATCGCACCGGACAGTTCACCTCGGTCGACTTCATGAAGGCCGCCGGCGCCGCGCCGCTGTCGCCGCCGGACACGCAGTTCTTCACGGGCATGTCGATCTCGTTCCAGTGAACCGGCTGGTTCGCTGGGTTGCGTTTGAGCAGCGCGGCGTTAGGTAGTCTGGGCGTTTTGCCGTGGGCGACCTGCCCGCGCTATAGGGCTCAGGCTCATGTCCCCGCCTACCGACACCGCCTCGACTGCGACTGCCGGCATCGCTGCGCCTGACTCCACGATCGGCAGCACGCTGCGCGAGGTGGTTGCAGCGGAGCAACGCAAGGAGCGGCAACGGCGACTGTGGGGCTGGCTCGGCGCGCTGCTGGTGTTGGCCGTCGCTGCGTTCGCTGCGTATTGGTTTCGGCCGAAGCCCGTCCCCGAGCGCGACAAGTTCAAGACTGCGGCTGTGGCGCTCGGCGACGTCGTACACCACGTGTCTGCAAC
>JADGRE010000336.1 GCA_017881185.1 Pseudomonadota bacterium
CGCAGGGCAAGGCGCGACGAGGAGCAATAGCCAGCGCTATTGTGACGAGGAGCAACGCAGCCATGCGCGTTCGGGACCAGCGAGAAACGGTCAAACCCCCTCGGTCAGAGCACTAGCTTGCGAAGCGACGCCCCGGCGGCAGTGGGCTACCGGCGAGACCGTGCCGGAGATATCCTTGGCCGCGACGAGCTCGGGGCCACGGTACCTGGAAGCTACATCATGAATACATATGCACTACGTTCGCAGTGTCTGGCGCGGCTCTGTGTGTCGAGCGTCGCAGACAAGGCCGAGCGAACGTTGCGTCCCGAGGATGGCTTGTAGGTGCAGGGCCTGAGCGACATCGAGATCGCCGAGCGTGCCGAGGTGCGGCCGCTGGCACAGGTGGTGGCAGCGCTCGGCCTCGGCGCTTGCGACCTGGAGATCTTCGGAGACCACAAGGCCAAGCTGCGGCCCGCAGCGCTGGCTGCGGCGCTAGCGCAACCGCCGCGCGGCAAGCTGATCTTGATCACGGCCATCACGGCCACGCGCAAAGGCGCCGGCAAGACGGTGACCGCGATCGGTCTCGCTCAAGCCTTCGGTCGCCTGGGCCTGCGGCACGCACTGTGTCTGCGACAGCCCTCGCTGGGCCCCACGCTCGGGCTCAAGGGCGGCGCAGCGGGTGGCGGCTACTCGCAGCTGTTGCCCATGGCCGACATCAATCTGCATTTCACTGGCGACATCCACGCGGTCACCGCCGCGCACAATCTGCTTGCAGCGCTGGTCGACAACCACGCCTACTTCGCAAGAACTCGAAGCACGCTTGTCGCGCATCGTGGTGGGCGCAAATCGCAAGGGCGCACTCGTGCGCGCTGGACAGCTCGCAGGCCTGCGCGCCCTACCGGTGCTCTTGCAGCACGCGCTGCGACCGAACCTCGTGCAAACCTTCGAAGGCACGCCGGCCTTCGTGCACGCCGGGCCCTTTGCCAACATCGCGCACGGCTGCAGCAGCGTCATCGCCACGCGCGCTGCCCTATCGCTGAGCGACTACGTGGTGACCGAAGCCGGGTTTGGCGCGGATCTCGGCGCGGAGAAGTTCGTGCACATCAAGTGTCGACAAGCTGGGCTCTCGCCTGCGCTCGCCGTGCTCGTGGTGACGCTCGCAGCGCTGCGGCGTCACGGTGGCGCAGCTGACGATCTGCTCGACGAGCCGAACCTCTCGGCCGTGACTGCCGGCCTACCGCAAGTGCGCGTGCACGCGGAGAACTTGCAGAAGCTCGGCATGCCGGTCGTCGTCGCGCTCAACGCCTTCCCGACCGACAGCCCGGCCGAGATCGCTGCGCTGCGCAGTGCGTGCGACACGCTCGGCCTAGCGTTCGCGCTCAGCGAAGCCTATGCGCGCGGCGGCGAAGGCTGCCTGGACCTCGCGCAGAAGGTCCAGCGCGCTGCCGATGCGAGTCGAGCAACGCCCCGCTTCCTCTACGAGCTGTCGCTGCCCCTTGCCGAAAAGCTCGAGTGCCTGGCGACGGAGATCTACCGCGCCGACGGCGTCGACTTCGACCCTGCGGCGCTCGAAGATCTCGCGCGCCTGCACGAGCAAGGCTTCGGTGAGCTGCCGGTGTGCGTGGCGAAGACGCAGCACTCACTCTCCGACGACGCAAAGCTCGTCGGCGTGCCGCAAGGGCATCGCCTGCGCGTGCGTGGCCTCGAGGTTTCCGCAGGCGCCGGCTTCGTCGTCGCGCTCACCGGTGCAGTCACGCGCATGCCGGGCATGCCCGCGGAGCCCGCCGCACATCGCATTCACTTGGACGAGCAAGGCCGGACACGCGGGTTGTTGTGAGCGCAAACCACGAAGCCGGCGACCCCCGAAAGGATTCGCCGGCTTCTTCTTCTTCGCCCGACAGGATGCGGGCCATGACCTGGTCGACCGCCTTGTCGTCCAGGCGCAAGAGGGCCGCGAACTCGATGAACAAGCGGCGGCGTCGATTGCGCTGATCCTCCGACTCCTTCTCCGACTTCGGAACCTCGGCCAGCGCGTGAAGGAAGTCTCCGAGTGAACGGCCGGCGACCTTCGCGCGATCGATGGCGAGTTGCTCGTCGTTCGAGGGCGGCGTGTCGTAGAGCGCGACCGCTTGCAGCTTCGCGGCTCGATCGCGCAAGGCACTCACGGCCGCCATGTCCTGCGCAAGCGACTTGCGGGTCAACGCAAGCATCGTGGTGGCGGTCATCTCTGGCACCAGCTGCATGTGCGAGCGTACGACATCGCGCACGTGCGACTTCTCGACCAAGCCGCGGTCATCGAGCGCCAGCGTGCCCTCGGATGCCAGCACCTCGACCTGCAGCTGCGACGCTCCAGGATCGACGCCCGCCTGCACTTCGGTATAGCTCAACTTGCGTTTGCTCACGCCCGTGTGGTCGGCGAGCTTCTGATACTGCGCCAGGTACTTGCCGGTGGCATCGGCTTCCGTGGTGGTCCAATGGCCGTCCGCGTCGTCCACCGCGTCCGTGGCGACGTTCTGGCTCAACGCGATCACGGAACGCAGCAGATCCGTTGCCGCGCGCGGCATGCTCGGATCGACTCGGAGCGCGACCACCGCGCCGCGGGCGTTCAAGCTAACGAAGGTCGGTTCGCTCAGCGCACGTTCGACGCGACGGTACTCTTCGTCCTGCCCAGGGCGCCCGTTGGTGCTCTTGAGCTGGGCGTTGCGCAAACTGACCGCGAGCAGTGTCTCTCCGTGCTCGAGCGACAGCACGTGCAGCGTCCAGTCGCCCGAAGCGGCCAACTGGTAGAACCGTCCACCGTCCGTGGCATCGATCGCCGCCTCGTGCGCGAGCGCGTACACCAGAACATCGCCGACGCGGTAGCGACGGTCGTGCGACGCGGTTGCAGGCTCAGGTGCGCGGTGCTCGTCCGCGACGTTCGGACCCGCTTGCCGCCCGAGGCGCGCGCGCAGCACTGCAGGCACGTACCGGAGGCTGAACACAGCGAGGCCGGCCAGGGCGGCGAGCGTGAGCACGACCGGGAACACGTTGCGCTTCTGCAGATCTCGTGAGTGCTTGCCCATGCTTCACCTAGCTGAGTGTGTCGATCACGGGCCCTTCGCCTTGAGCGGAGTCCCGGCCGTGTCCAACATTTGCTTTGGGGACGGGTCGGACCAAGTCCAACACCACACCAGGCCGCCGGTGTCGATGGCGCAGTTGTAGTCGGTGCCTGAAGAGACCTCACGAAACGTCATCGACGACGGGGGGCTGGCGGTACCATTGCCAAAGCATTCTACGTGGGCGTCCTGCATCACGGCACACGCATGGTTGTTTCCGACCGACACCGAAAGGTTTCGCTCACGAACCGCTTGGACACGCGCACCATCACCGTCGTGTGGCGCTGGCCACGGTAGCGATACGGTGCCAGGCCATAGCGCCGCAGCAGCGCGAGCAAGAGTCGCTTGCTCCACATGTCGCGCACCGTGAAGCGATACTCGACCGGTGGATCGGCCCGCTCGGTTTCGTGCAGTCGCGCCACGATGCGCTCGCGCGCGCTGCCGGCGGCGACACGCTCACCCGCCGTGGTCGCGCCCGCAAACAGGGCCTCGAGGTCTCGCAGCTTCTGCAAGAGCTTGGCTTCATCCATGGCCGGGGAGGCTGCCAGCGGTCGGCGCGCAGGGGAAGCCCGCTGCCGGCCAGTGGGCGCGAACGCGTAGTCGCCAACCTCATCGAACGCGCGCTCGAGCGCCCCTGATCTTCCGGTACCCGCGCGGGCAAATTCCAGCTAGCGTTCAACGCCGGGCAGCGCCAAGTTCTGCCCTGCTGCCCATGATGGCTTCCCTCTCTCCCGCACTGACACGCCACGGTGTTCTGCACGTCGTCCCCACGAACGACGCGGCGCCGCTCGATCCTGCGCTCGCGCAGCGCATCACGAGTGCGTTCGCGCGCAACGCTGGCCACGGCCTCGTGCAGCTGGGAGCGGCGGAGGTCGACGGCGTGCTGCCGCCA
>JADGRE010000337.1 GCA_017881185.1 Pseudomonadota bacterium
GTAGCGGTCGAAGCGCTCGATCTCGGTGAAGAAGCGGGCGTCGGGGAAGTGCTTGTCGAGCCCGCCGACGGAGTCGTGCGGATCCATGGCGGCCACCAGTTGGTTGCCCGTGTCATGGATGGCTTGCACGTGGCGGGGCGCGATATACCCAGCCGCGCCGATGAGTGCAAAGTTCTTCAAGGAAAGGTCCTTTCTGGCCAGGGCGGCAGTATACACGAGCGCGTCGGCAGCGCATGGCCAAGCCGCCAATTGCGGGGGGCGAGCTGGCCTGTGCCGTGATTCCGTGGATAATCCGGCGGCGCTGCGTCGACTGTGGCGAGCACTGAGCGAGCAGCGCTCGGTGGCAAGGAGAGCTCCGTGAAGATCCTCACCGTCGTGGGTGCACGCCCGCAGTTCATCAAGGCCGCGGCGCTGTCGCGCGCACTGCGAGCCCAGAGCGACATGCACGAGGTGCTGGTGCACACCGGGCAGCACTACGACGCGAACATGTCGCAGGTCTTCTTCGACGAGCTGGAGATCGCGAAGCCGGCGTACTCGCTCGAGATCGGCTCGGGCTCGCACGGCGCGCAGACCGGGCGAATGCTCGAGGCCATCGAGCAGGTGCTGCTCACCGAGCGACCCGACTGGACGCTGGTCTTCGGCGACACCAACTCAACGCTCGCGGGCGCGCTCGCGGCGGCCAAGCTGCACGTGCCGGTGGCGCACGTCGAGGCCGGGCTGCGCTCGCACAATCGCCGTATGCCCGAGGAGCTGAACCGCATCCTCACCGACCACGCGTCGGATCTCTTGCTCACGCCCACCAAGCTCGCAGGCGCGAACCTGCAGCATGAAGGCATCGCAGAACAGCGCGTGATCCAGGTGGGCGACGTGATGTACGACGCGAGCCTCTACTACACGCGCGGCGACACAGCGGGGGTGCTGCGCGCGCACGATCTCGAAGCGGGCAAGTACGTGCTGGCCACGGTGCATCGCGCCGAGAACACCGACGACCGCGAGCGCCTCGTCGCGATTCTGTCGGCGCTCAACCAGTTGGCCGTGGAGCTGCCCGTGCTCTTGCCGCTGCATCCACGCACGCGTGCCGTGCTTGGTCAGCTGGACGCCGCCTGCCACGACCGCCTGCGCATCATCGCGCCGGTCGGCTATCTCGAGATGCTGGCTCTGGAGAAGCACGCGCGTCTGGTCGCTACCGACTCCGGCGGCGTGCAGAAAGAGGCGTACTTCTTCGGCGTCCCCTGCGTCACCTTGCGTGCCGAGACCGAGTGGCAGGAGCTGGTCGATTCGGGTTGGAATCGCCTGGCCCCGCCCGGCAGCTGCGATGCGATGTTGTCTACGCTGCGGGCCGCGTTGCAGGCACAAAAGGGCAGCGCGGAGCAACTCTACGGCGCAGGCGACGCCGCCGGCCGCATCGTCGAGGCGCTGCGAACCTGGACCGCCCCAGGAATTGAGCGATAATCCCGGGTGGCCGCGCGGCTGCGCCCGACCGTGCCAACCCCGATGAGTGAGCCTCTACCACAAGCGAGCACCCCGCCCGCCTCGCTGCTCGAGTCGGTCCGCGCGAGCACCTTCGTCGTGATCGCGGCGTTCAACGAGGCCAAGGCCATCGGGCACGTGGTCGCGGAGCTGCGCCAAGCCGGCTTCCCCAACGTGGTCGTGGTCGACGACGGCTCGACCGATGCGACCGCCGAGCAGGCTCGGATTGCCGGTGCCGCGGTGCTCACGCACCTCATCAACCGCGGTCAAGGCGCTGCGCTGCAGACCGGCATCACCTACGCGTTGCGGTCCGGAGCGCAATACCTGGCCACCTTCGACGCCGACGGACAGCACGACGTGGCCGACCTGCCCGCGATGCTCGGTCCGCTCGAGCGCGGCGAAGTCGAGATTTGCCTTGGCTCGCGCTTCCTCGGCAAGCGAGCACAGATGCCCAAGCTGCGGCGCCTGGTGCTCTTCGGCGCGGTCGTGTTCACGCGGCTCACCTCGCGCATCAAGCTGACCGACGCGCACAATGGCCTGCGGGCGTTCTCGCGCAAGGCGGCGCTCACCATCGATCTGCAGCTCGACCGCATGGCGCACGCCAGCGAGATCGTCGACCAAGTTCGCAGCTGTGGGTTGTCGTACTGCGAGGTCCCGGTGCACATCCGTTACACCGACTACTCCCTCGCCAAGGGTCAGAAGAGCAGCGCTGCGCTGCGTGTGGCGTTCGACTACCTGATTGGACGCGTGTTCCGATGAACGTCTTTCAAATGCTCGGCCTGGGCCTGCTCGGCTTGCTCGCCGTGGTCACGATTGCGGCCGGCGTGCGCGGCGAGGTGCGCAAACGCATCGTGGCCTTCTGGCTGGTGGTGTGGGCGGGCGGCGGCGTGGTCTTGGTGTGGCCGCGTTCCACCGCGCTCGTCGCGCACGCGCTGGGTATCGGCCGCGGCGCCGACCTCTTGCTCTACACGAGCGTGCTGATGACGCTCACCGGTTTCTTCTACGTGTATACGCGCTTCCGCAGGCTCGACCGGCAGCTGACGATGCTGGTGCGTCGCATGGCCATCGAGAACCCTGCGTTGCCTGATGCTCGACGCGATGCGTCAGAGCCGCACGCACGCTGAGATCGCGGCGCGCGTTCACTTCAAGGCTGCAAGACCTTCGCGTACAGCTGGACCAGCCGCGCCGACATGACTTCCCACGAGTACGCCGACTCGAACGCCGCGAGCGCGTTGCGACACAGCTCGGCGTAGCGCTCGGGTTGCTTCAGCACTTCGATTGCGGCGTGCAGCGCCGGCGCGTCACCGTAGGGCACCGGTTGCCCGCAGTCGTATTGACGCACGATGTCCGCCATCACCGAGCCGTCGGAGACGATGGCGGGCTTGCCGTACTTCATGGCATCGAAGAGCTTGTTCGGGGAGGCCAGGCGGTTGTTCTGAAAGCGCGTGTCGTAGAGCGCCAGCACCGCGCGACAGCGGCGTGTTCGTTCGTAGACCTCGGGAGCTGGGATGCGGCCGAGCAGCGTGATGTGCTGCGTGACATCGAGCGCGCGATAGGTGTTGGCCAGCGGTCCGTCACCTGCAAACTGGACTGGCAATCCGCAGCCGGTCAGCACCTCCAGCGCATAGCGCATGTCTCTGTTGGCGTCCAGATTGCCCGCGTAGAACAAGCCGGTGTCGGTGACGCCCGAGAGCCCGGAGCCAGCGCGCGTGGGCACGTTCATCACGACGGTAGTGCGCGCAGGGTCGAGCCCGAGCAGCGAGATGAAGCGGTCATTGACCACGATCTGGCCATCGACGAGCGCGCGCAGCGCACGGTCGGCGCCGTTCACGGCTTGCACCAGCGTCGGTTGCGCGAAGAAGCTCGAATACAGATCGTGCATGTCGTAGACGAGCGGCACGCGCAGCGCGAGCTTGAGCGCGGCGCCGAGCGGCAGCGTGTCTAAGTCGTGGCTGTGCACGAGCGCGAAGTGCCCGCGGCGGTGCAAGCGCACGGCGAGGCGCAGGGCTGCGGCGTAGAAACGTGGCAGTGCTACGGCCAGCGACGCGACCTGCCCGGCCCGCACGACGCCGACGCGAACGCGCACGATGTGCAGCCCATCGAGCTCTTGCTCGGCAGGCAGGTCGCACTGGCGGTCGAGGCACAGGATCGTGACCGCGTAACCCGCGGCCAGCGCGCTACGCGCTTCCTTGTGGACGCGTGGGTCGGGCTCGAACCCGTTCGCGAGTAGCATCAAGATATGAGGTGGCTTCGGCATATCCCACCGACCACTAGGGCGTCGCGCGCCGGGCGTAGAACGTCCACTCCCAGCCTGGCGAGCGACACGAGCCCGAGATCACTGGCGCGAACGCGGCGTCGAGATGTGCTGGGCGTCGGCACGAACGCGGCCGGAGGCCATGGCGCGCAGCAGTTGGGCACGTGCGGTCCAGCGCATAGGAGGCCAGCGACAGCTGGGCACCGACCATCGCATACTGGCTGCC
>JADGRE010000157.1 GCA_017881185.1 Pseudomonadota bacterium
AAAGGCACGCGTGCAGCCGCGCATGCAGCCCGCAGCGTGGCCTCGTGCTGCGGCGCGAACGACACCACCGCGCGCGACGGCTCCTCGCTGAAGAGCTTGACGAGCTCGCGTGGGCCGGCCAATCCTAATGTTACGTTGCAGCCCACGCCGCTGGCGATGCAGCTCTCGGCCAGACACACGGCGAGTCCACCGTCGCTCACGTCGTGCGCGCTGGCGAGCGTGCGCTTGCGAGCGAGCTCGATGAGCAGCTTCTGCAGGCTGGCCTCGGCGGGCAGGTCGATGCCGACCGGCTCGCCCGTGACCTCGCCCACCTTGCTCGTGAGCCACTCCGAGCCGCCGAGCGCACCGCGCGCCGGCTTACCCAAGAGCGCGACCGTCATGCCAGCGGCCCAGGCGATGCTCAGGCGGTCTTGCGCGTCGCGCAGCTGACCGACCACGGCGACCGTAGGCGTCGGCAAGATCGGCTGGCCATCGGTCTCGTTGTAGAGGCTGACGTTGCCGGACACCACGGGAATACCGAGCGCGTTGCAGGCATCACGGATGCCATCGATGCTGCGACTGAAGCGCCACATGGTCTCGGGGCGCTCGGGGCTGCCGAAGTTCAGGCAATCGGTGAGGCCCAGCGCCTCGGCACCCACGCATGCCAGGTTGCGGGCGCATTCGGCCACGGCCATCGCGGCGCCCATGTGCGGATCGAGCTGCACGTGGCGGGCGTTGCAGTCCACGCTCAGCGCCAAAAACTTCTCGAGCGTGCGGGTTCCGTCTTCGCAGAACACGCGGACGACAGCTGCATCTGCAGCGCCAGGGCGCAGCACGGTTCCGTCGCGCACCACGTGATCGTACTGGCGCCAGATCCACTGGCGTGAGCCGATGTTTGGCGAGCCTACCAGGGCCAGCAGCTCCGCGCTCGCATCGTGGATGCTGGGGCCGATCACCGTGCTCGCCACCGGATCGGGCAGCACCTCGCGCTGCGGGCGGTCGTAGCGCGGCGCGTCGTCGACCAGCATGGGCACCGGGATGTCCACCACCACGCGCGGATCGCGTGCGATCGGCGCGTCATCCAGCGGATCGAAGCCCGGCGTGGCCTTGCACACGAAGCGGCCGGTGTCGGTGACGTGTCCGATGATAGCCACGTCGATGTCCCACTTCTTGCAGAGCTCGAACACCTCGTGCTCGCGGCCAGGCTTGGCCACCATCAGCATGCGCTCTTGCGATTCCGACAGCAGCATCTCGTACGGCGTGAGCTTGGTGGTGCGTCGTGGGATCGCATCGAGATCCAGCTCGATGCCGTTGCCCGCCCGGCTCGCCATCTCCACCGAAGACGAGGTGAGCCCGGCGGCGCCCATGTCCTGCACGCCTTCGAGGCAGCCGCTCGCGAAGATCTCGAGGCAACACTCGAGCAGCAGCTTCTCCACGAAGGGGTCGCCCACCTGCACGGTCGGCAGCTTCTTCTCGCTCTGCTCGTCGAACTCGGCCGAGGCCATGGTCGCGCCGTGGATGCCGTCGCGCCCGGTGCGCGAGCCCACGTAGATCACCGCGTTGCCCACGCCGCTCGCCTTGCCGAAGAACAAGCCGTCCTTCTTGGCGATGCCCACCGTGAACGCGTTGACGAGGATGTTCCCGTCGTAGCTCTTGTCGAAGTACACCTCGCCGCCGACCGTGGGCACGCCGATGCAGTTGCCGTAGTCGCCGATGCCCTTCACCACGCCGCGCAGCAGCTCCGGCGTGCGCGGATGATCGGGCCGGCCGAAGCGCAGCGAGTTGAGCGATGCAATCGGTCGCGCACCCATCGTGAACACGTCGCGCAAGATCCCGCCGACGCCGGTGGCCGAGCCTTGATAGGGCGCGATGAAGGACGGGTGGTTGTGCGACTCCATCTTGAACACGGCGCAAAAGCCGTCGCCGATGTCCACCGCGCCCGCGTTCTCGCCGGGGCCTTGCACGACCTTGGGGCCCGTGGTGGGCAAGCGCCGCAGATGCACGCGCGACGACTTGTACGAGCAGTGCTCCGAGTACATCACGCTGAACACGCCGAGCTCTGCGTAAGTGGGCACGCGGCCGAGCGTTGCGACCACGCGCTGGTACTCGTCCTCGCTCAGGCCGAACGAGCGACCGAGCGGCAGATCCACGGCCGGTTCGCGCCAGGGGTTGTGGCCCTGCTGCCGAGTCTGTGTCTGCGAGCTCGTCATGACGCCTTGCCTTGCAGGTGCGCGCGCAGCGCCTGAAACAACTTGAGCCCGTCGGCCGAGCCGAGAATCGCTTCGCTCGCGCGTTCAGGGTGCGGCATCAAACCGAGCACGTTCTTGGCTTCGTTGTAGACGCCAGCGATCTCCGCGATGGAACCGTTCACGGTTGGCTGCTTGCCCACGTTGCCCTGCGCATCGCAGTACTGGAACGCAATCTGATCGTTCTTCTGCAAGCGCGCGAGCGTCTGTGCGTCGCACTGGTAGCGGCCGTCGCCGTGGGCGATGGGCAAGCGCAGCACGCTGCCTGCCGCGATGGTGTTGGTGAACGGGCCGCGTGCGCTGACCCGCAGATGCACGTCGCGACACTCGAAGCGCAAGTGCGCGTTGCGCGTGAGCACGCCGGGCAATAGCCGCATCTCGGTCAAGATCTGGAAGCCGTTGCAGATGCCCAGCACGGGCCCACCTTGGTCGGCGAACGCGCGCACCGCCGCGGCGATCGGGCTGAAGCACGCGATGGCGCCGGTGCGCAGGTAGTCGCCGTACGAGAAGCCGCCGGGCACGATCACCGCGTCGGCGGCGCCCAGGCTGGTCTCTTTGTGAAACACGTAGCGAGCCTGTTCGCCGAGCACGTCTCGCGCGGCGTGTAAGGCGTCGAAGTCCGCGTTAGAACCAGGGAAAACGACGACTGCAATATCCAAGCGGGCCTCCAAGGGCGGCGGCGGGCAACGCCAGCCAGCTCGCAGCGCGCGCGAGCATACGGACGGGCAGGGGGCCCCGCAAGGCGGAAGCGTGCAGGCGCAGGCTCGGGAGACACGGTCGCTGCGATCCCGACTACTGCAGCGGCGGGGCCTGGGTGATGTTCGCCGTGATGTGGTACGGAAATGGATCGCTCGAGAGCAGCGCCACGACGGTCGCGTGATTTGGGGAACACTTGAGCACACCGATCGACAGATCCCCCAAGCTGGGCGAGCAGCGGAACATGAACTGTGGTTGGGGCATCAAGAACTCGTCGCTGTCGTCGTCCCAGGCTTCGAAGACGATGACGCTGCTGCTGTCGAGGTGGACGCGCCTGGGTAGATCGGTGGTCCAGGCCGGGTCGAGGGTGTCCTTCTTCGCGGTGGTGTCTGGAGACTGTTTCGCTCCATCGACCAGCACCCGCACGAAGGGGTCTGGTTTGCATGGGCAAATGACGGCGGGCACGGGCACTGCGCACGCTGCGTCGAAGCAGATCGTCGTCTGGTACTGGATAGGCACGTAGGCGCTCGTGATCTCGATCATGAAATCACCCGGCAGTCCGCTCACGGGCATGCAGGTGCCGTTGGCGCAGACTTCGGACGCGCTGCATTTGACTGGAGGGTTGCCGCAGCTGGCCGGCGGCGCGACCTGCCCAGAATCGCTCTTCAGCGTGCCACCGTCGTCCACGGGCACGACGGTTGGGCCGGTGCCGCCTGCGTCGCGCAGCGGCTGCGAGGAGGCGTCCAAGTGCTTCGCGTTGGTGCCGGCGTCGCTGGCGCCGCTGGCCGCGGTCGTGGCCTGCTTGCGACAAGCCGCATAGTACCAACACGCCGGCTCGTTGCAGCGGTCGCGACCACCGCCGCCCATGCATTCTTGCTGCGTCGGTAGGTCGCGCACCGAGACGCCGCAGCCCACGCCCAAGAGCAGCACGCCGAACATCGCGAGCGCTGGTGCTCTGGAGGCGGTCGCGATCGCAGCGCTCGTGCTCGTTCTCATGGGCTCGGCAGCTCGCAAAACGCCCGTGTTGTAGGCAGCAAGCTATTGAAGCTTGACCTGGTTTACCCCAGCCGTCACGCGGTACCTGCGGTCCGCGGGCGCCGTCGGATCGCTGGCCGCGATGCCGGTCCACGGGCCGGCGTCCACGACCAACACGACGGCGCCGTACCCGAGGCGCCAAACACTCGCTCGCAATCGCAGGTCCGAGTTTCCCACGGCGCTGGCCCTCCCGGAAAGTCTGACATCTTTCCCGGCTCGCACCAACCTGACGCCGGCAGCCTAGGTGTGGGTGCGCGGGCGCTGCGCGGGTCCCACGAAATCCAGGATCGCAGCGGCGACCCGCTGCGGGTCTTCCAGGTGCAGGAAATGCCCGAGTCCGGCGAGATTCTCGCTGTGGAATTCGCCCTTGAAGTACTTCTCTTCGCCCTGGCTCGTGTCGAACGCGATGCAGCCGTCGTCGGCGCCATGCAGATGCAGCGTGGGCACGTAGATGTGCACGCGTGCATCGAGCCGCGCCTGCCGCAAGCGCGTACGCGAAGGGCGCAGTGCGCGGTAGTAGCCGAGCGGCGCGGGCAGACTGGCTTGCAGGCAGGTCTTCAGCTCGCGCATGTAGTCGGCATCGGGCGTGTACTTGGGCGACCAGCGTTGCCACAGCGCATCGATGTACGCGAAGTCGTTGCGTGGCAGCACGCGCTCGGGCAGTCCCGGCAGCATGAAGAACGCCATGTACGCGCTGCGCCGCTGTTGGCGGCGGTTGCGGCGCAGGTTCTTTTCGAACGCGGCCACGTGCGGCACGGCCAGCGCGACCGCGGCACGAAAGCGCTGCGGCCAGCGACCAATGGCGGTGTAGGTCGCGGCGGCGCCCCAATCGTGACCGATCAAGATGCACGGCAGGTCGGGCGAGAGCGCTTCCGCCAGCTCGGCCAGGTCGTCACCCACGCGCTGACGGTCGTACGGACCCTCGAGCGTGGACGGCGCGTAGCCGCGCAGCCAGGGTGCGACGCAGCGGTAGCCCGCCGCGCACAGCCGCGTCATCAGCGGTAGGAAGGTCTTCGGGTGGTCCGGGAAGCCGTGGGCCAGTACCACGAGCGGCGCTTCGGGATCGCCGAGCTCCAGATAAGACAGCTCGCAGCTCGGTAGCGACACGCGCTGCACACGCTGCGGCACGCCGTCCCGAGAGCGGTCCGTTTCGGCGCGCTGCGAGTGCGTGTTGCCTTCGTTCGTCACGATGCGACCCGGAGCACCAAGGGACGTATTGCACGATCCGGGGCAGGGTATGCCACGCGAATGGCATCGTGATATCAGTCAGGGGCAGTTTATAAAAGGGGAAAGCAGAGCTCGGTGCCGCACCTCGAAGCCAAGCCACAGGCACCACCCGGGCCCTCGCACGCCAGTGGCGGCTCTCTTGGCCGCGCCTCCGGCATTTCCAGCGTTTGCCGTCGCTTTGGCTACACCGCGTGCGTGCTGTTCGCGCTCGTGCTCGGCGTCTGTCTGCGCTGGAGCACGCTCTACGCAGGCTTCGCCTCGGACGACTTCATCGAGCCCGCCATGCTCGACGGCGTCTACCCGAGCCCGCGCGGCCCGCTCGATCTCTTCGACTTCGTGCGCGGCACGCCCGACGACAACCGCACGCTCATGCACTACGGCGCGCTGCCGTGGTGGACGGTCTCGGGCCTGCGGCTGGCCATGCTCCGGCCGCTAGCGAGCGTGCTGATCATCGTCGACCGCAAGCTCTTCGGCAGCGACCCGTTCCCCTACCACGTGCACTCCATGCTCTGGTGGGTCGCGCTGATGCTGGTAGCGGCGGCGCTGTTCCGGCGCTTGTTCCCGCGGCCGGTCGCGTCCATCGCCATCGTGCTCTTCGCACTGGAAGAGGGGCACACCTTGCCGCTCAGCTGGCTCGCCAACCGCGCGGCCATCGTGGCGATGGCACTGGGCGTGCTGGGCCTGCTCTGCCATTTGCGTTGGCGCGAAGACGGCAAGCGCGCCTCTGCCTGGCTCGAGCTGTTGTGCTTCGCGGTCGCGATGTCGACCGGCGAGTGGGCGTTTCCGCTGCTCGGCTACGTGCTCGCATACGAGCTGCTCTACCAGCGCGGCCCGCTGTGGCCACGCGCGCTCGCACTCTTGCCCTGCGGCATCCCGGGCTTCCTGTTCCTGCTGACACGCTCGCTGCTTGGTTACGGCGCGCTCAACTCGGGCGTGTACATCGACCCCGTCACCGAGCCGTGGACTTTCTTCGTCGCGGCCTGCCAGCGCATCCCGATCTTCTTCGGCGACCTGTTCTTCTCGGTTCCCGCCAATTGGTGGGCTTTCGGTTGCCCGTGGCGCGACTGGCTCTTGTCGTTCGATCTCGTCCCCCCGCGGCTGTGGGTGCAGCTGCCGGGCTGGCACTTCTGGCAGGTGGCCATCGGTGTGGTCGCGATGATCGGCAGCGTGCTCACGCTGCGCTGGGGGCTGCGCGACCGCGCCAAGGGCGAGCTGCGGCAGATTCGCTGGATGCTCGCCGGCGCGTTCATCTCGCTCATCCCCATGGTGGCGTCGTACCCCACGAGCCGTCTGGTATTGCCCGCTTCGCTCGCCGCTTCCGCCGCCTGTGCGAGCGTGCTGCTCAGTGGCGCGGCGCGCGTGCGTGAACGCTGGTCGCGCGCGCGCGGTTCTGCGGTGGTTGCGCTGCTCGTGTCGTGCCTCGTCGCCTACTTTCAGATCTGGCAGGCGGGACGCACCAGCAACGCCGAGGCGCACCTGGCGAGCAGCGGCTTTCGCTCGATCCGCGAGCAGGTGTTGCGTGCGCCCATCGACGACCGCACGGTCGGTCAGCAGCGCGTGGTGCTCATCAACTCGGTCGAGCACACCAGCACTATCTTCTGGCCGTTCGTGCGTCACTTCTACGGCCACCCGTTGCCAGCGGCCGCGTGGGTGCTCAGCGGCGCCCCGCACGCCCACGACCTCTACCGCCCGTCGCCCAACGTCCTCGAGCTTTCGGTGTTGGGAGGCACCTTGCTCACCACCGAGCTCGAGCAGCTCTACCGCGCCGAGCGCTTTCGCTTTCAAGTCGGTGAGGTCGTCGACGTGGGCGGCATGCGCGCGCAGATCACGCGCCTCATCTATGGCTTGCCGCAGAGCGTGCGCTTCATCTTCGACAAGAGCGTCGACGACCCCTCGTATCTGTTCATGCTCGCCACGCCCGAAGGTTTCATGCGCGTGCGCCTTCCGGAAGTGGGTGGGCGCATGCGCTACCGCAAGGGCGCATACCCCAACTACCAGATGCAAGATGCTTACCGCAACGGCCGCGACCCGAACGTCAGCTGCCAGGGGCCGCGGCCACCGCTCGACGAGTGCCGCATGGGCTTCGCCTTTGCCGACTGCGGAGGTACGGGCGAGCCGGTGTTCGCCTGCCACGGGCTGGGGGACTGTCGCTGGTTCTTGCACGGCTGCGTGCCAGTCGACTACGCCACTTCGTCGTGCCGGCCGGATGCGCTGTGCTGCGAAGCGGGCTGGCCGTTTCGCCAGCACGAGTTCCTGATGTCAGAGCCATACACGCACGTGATCTCTGGTGATTTGTTCACCTGGGGCACGACAGCCTGGGACAGCTTGGCGCAGTTGCAGCTGCCGGTGGTGGTCGACCCGAAGCTGCCGCAGGCGGCCCCGCAGGTGACCTGCGCCGGTGGCGACGACGCGCACGGCCCATGCGGAGCGCCGCTGCCCAGCGTCGAAGTCGGCCCGTACCAGGAGAGCTCGTTGCGCTTGGTGTTCTCGCCTGCACCCGTGCGCGAGGGTTGGGCGCTGACCGTCGAGATCATCGACGACGCAAAGGCCCAGCTGCGTGCACGGGTCTGTCGAGTTCCTCTGCCCGACCACGGCCGTGACGAGCAGGTCGCAGCGCAGTGTCCACCACCCACGCGCCCGATCTGCGCGCAGACCGGGCGCGTCTGGCTGAATCGCTTTCCCGCGGACGGCGCACGCATGTCTCGGCTGGCCGCGCGCCTGCAGGTGCGCTTTGCCGACGGCCTGTTGGTCGACGCCGAGCTGTGAAGCCGCAGCGTGCGGCTGCGCGCGCTCACTCCCTCAGCGAATCAGATCCAGATAGCCACCATGTAGGTCGTCGTCGCGCGACGGCGCCGGGCGCAGCCGCATGAACACCTGCCGCGTGCAGCGCTCCGGCTCGATTTCGCCGAAGTCGCGGCTGTCGTCCCAGTCGTGCGAGCGGTTGTCGCCCAGCAAGAACACGCCCTTCTCCAGCTCGCTGGTGACGAGCGAGAACATGGTGCCGTTCTCCAGGAAGATCTTGTGCCCGTGATGGTGGTTGTACTCGATCTCGTACATGTCCATCGTGAACATGCGCTTGACGCTCTCGTCGTAGAAGTGAAACTGGCCTACGCCTTCGGTCGTGGTGCGGTCGGAGTCGACCACGAGGTGTCCGAAGTGATCGGTGCTCACCGTGTGTCCAGGGAAGGCGATGACGCGGCCCAGCACCGTCTGCCCCGGATTGCTCGGGTGCTCGCACAGCATGACGTTGCCCATGTCGGCCACGGAGTTGCGCCACACCAGCACCTCGTCGCCCATCACGAGCGTGGGCGCCATGCCGTTGTGCGGCACGGTGTACACATCCATGAAGAACAGCCGCAACACGCCACCGGCGAGCACGCACAGCATGCCGATGAAGCTCAGGAACTTGAACAGCTCGTTGCCGGGGCTCATGTCTCAAGGCTCGGGGAGCCAGCCCGGGCTGTCAACTGCGCAGCACAGGGCGCCGCATCGAGCGCGCGCAGCAGCGCGTGCACGGCATGCTGGCGGTCCTTCGCCGCGAACACCGCACGGATCACTGCGATCCCGTGTGCACCGGCTGCGCGCAGCGCCGGCGCGTGCGCTTGCTCCACACCGCCGAGCGCGAACACGGGCAGCGCGCAGCCGGCCGTCAGCTCGGCGAAACGCGGCACTCCGAGCGGCGCACCCTTTGCCGGTGCTGCGAACACCGGGCTCAAGGTCACGAAGCTCGCGCCTTGCGCTGCGGCACGGCGCAGTCCTGCCGCGTCGTGGCACGAGGCCCCGACCAACGCATGCGCGCCGAGCAGTTGCCGCGCTTGCGCCACGCCGCTGTCGTGCTCCGGCACATGCACGCCGTCTGCGCCCACGGTGCTGGCCAGCTCCGGCGAGCCGTTCACGAGCAGCGCAGCCCCGCAGCGCTGCGTGAGCTCGCGTAGTGCGTGGGCCACGGGCAGCAACGCAGCGTTAGACCACGTCTTGGCGCGCAGCTGCACGGCCAGCCGGCCCGCTGGCACATCGCGCAGCGCTTCTGCCACCGCCGCTTCGATGCCGCCGGGCGTGTCGGGATCGGTGATCAAGTACAAGTCGAACATGGCCGCCGCTACCGGCCGCGACGCGCGCCGGTGATGGAGAGTTGGCTTCAGCCGACCTTCGAGCCGATTACGCCTGCAAGCGGGCTCGAGGCCGTGGCGTACAGACGCCGCTCGATGCGCCCCGCCAGGAACGCTTCGCGCCCAGCTTCGACCGCAAGCCGCATCGCGCGCGCCATGCGTACGGGCTCGCGCGCGCCCGCGATGGCGGTGTTCATCAGCACACCGTCGCACCCCAGTTCCATCGCGATGGCTGCATCGGACGCCGTGCCCACGCCAGCATCGACGATGATCGGCACCGACACCGTGTTCCGGATGATCTCGAGGTTGTACGGATTGCGGATGCCCAGCCCCGAGCCGATCGGCGCCGCCAGTGGCATCACGGCCGCGCAGCCGATGTCCTCCAGCTTCTTGGCCGTGATCGGATCGTCGGTGGTGTAGGGCAGCACGGTGAAGCCCTCTTTCACCAGCGTCGCCGCCGCCTCCAGTGTCTGCACCACGTCGGGGAAGAGCGTCTTGGGATCGCCGAGCACTTCCACTTTCACCAGGCCCGACATGCCGAGCTCGCGTGCCAGACGACAGGTGCGCACGGCATCTTCGGCCGTGTAGCAACCGGCGGTGTTGGGCAGCAGCGTGTAACCCTTTTGCTTCAGGTAGCCGATGAGCGAGTCGCCGCCTGGCGTGCTCATGTCGAGCCGGCGCACCGCGACCGTGACCATGTCGGCGCCCGACGCTTCGAGCGCCGCCTTGGTCTCTTCCAGGTTCTTGTACTTGCCGGTGCCCACGATCAGTCGCGAGCGCAGCACGAAGCTGCCGATGTGCAGAGCTTCAGTCATGGCGTTCCTTGTCTGGCGTTAGGTGTCTCAGCCACCACCGACGAAGTGCACGACCTCGAGCTTGTCGCCATCGTGCACGAGAGTGGTTGCATGCGCGGCGCGCGGCACGATCTCGTGGTTGCGCTCCACGGCGACCGGTCCGTCGCCCACGCCGAGCACCTGCAGCAGCCCGAGCACGCTGGTGTCCGGCGCAATCTCGCGGGCCTCGCCGTTGACCTCGATGCGCATGGCGCCAGCTTATGCATCCAGCGTCCGCTTGTCAGCCCGAGCCTGCGGCGCCATCGCAAATCGGCAAAACCCGGAGAATCTGCGCGGCCTGCAGCGATGCCAGCTGGCATACGCCCAGGCGGTCCGATCGAGCGCTTCCTTGACGCCCGGCCCGGCGGCAGCTAGCAACCGGGGCATGTGGACCGAAGCCCGCACGGCGCCTGCCCACCTGGGCGCGGGCTCACACCAGCGACCCGGCTCGCGCCCCACCATCGCCGAGGTGGACCTGGCCGCCATCGCCCACAACCTCGAGTGCGTGCGGCGCATCGCTGCCCCTGCGCAGGTCTACGCGGTCGTGAAAGCCGACGCCTACGGCCACGGCCTCATTCCTGTGGCGCGCTGCCTACAAGATCACGGCGTCGATGGCATCTGCGTAGCGCTGGTGGAAGAGGGCTTGTCGCTGCGGGCGGCGCAAGTGGAGGTGCCGATCCTCGTGCTCAACGGTGTCTATGGCAGCGATCACGCCGAGGTGTTGCGCGCGGGTCTGACGCCGGTCATCTACGAGCTCAGCCAGGCGCAGTCCTTCGTCGCGGCCGCCGAGGGGCGCAGCTTGCGCGTGCACCTCAAGGTCGACACGGGCATGGCGCGGCTGGGCGTGGCGCTGCGCGAGCTGCCAGCCATGCTCGCGGGCCTCGCGCAGCTGCCCGCGCTGCGCATCGACGGCTTGATGACGCATCTGGCGAGCGCCGACTCCGACCCGGAGATGACCGCGCTGCAGCTCGAACGCTTCGCCGAAGCCGAACGCCTGGTGCATGCCGCCGGGCACAGCCCGCGCTTCATCCACGCCGCCAACAGCGCCGGTACGTACACGAGCAAGCCCGGCAGGCCGCACAACCTGGTGCGCGTTGGCCTCGCGCTGTACGGAGTGCCGCCGTTCGCCGGTGTCGGCGCCGATCTGCAACCGGCGATGCGTGTGTCCACGCAGATCGTCGCGCTGCGTGATCTGCCCGTGGATGCGCCGGTGGGCTATGGCGCGACCTTCCGCACCAAGCGTCCCACCCGCATCGCGACCGTGGCCATCGGCTACGGCGACGGCCTGCTGCGCGCCGCCAGCAATCGCGGCAGCATGCTGGTGCGTGGCGTGGCCGCGCCCATTGTCGGCGTGGTGGCGATGGATCTCACCTGCCTCGACGTGACCGACGTGCGTGGCGCCGAGGTCGGCGACGAGGCCGTGGTGCTCGGCAAACAGGGCCTTGCAGAGATCAGCGCCGGCATGCTGGCCGCGGCCTCGGGCACGATTCCCTACGAGGTCATCACGAATCTCTCCGCGCGCGTGCCGCGCGTGTACCGCAGCACCGCTGGTTGACGCCCTCACCGCGCTGCAACAGTACGTTGCATGCTGCTACGGCAACGCCGGGTACAGCAGGCTGCTCGGGATCGCCGTGCAGCCTGTGGGCCCGCCAGCGCAGTGATTCACGTGGAAGGCTTCGAACCACGCCGATTGCGTATAGAACCAGCGAATCGGGTAGTAGTCGGCGGTGGTGATGTTGAAGCACACCGGTGTCGCACCGCTCACGACCGTGGCCGACACGCTGCCGGCCAGCGTGTCCCAGCCGGTGAACGAGGCAGGGTCGCTCACGAAGTACAGCGCTCCGCACGACTTCGACTTGGTGCCCGTCACCGAGAAGCAGTGCGTGCCCACGTCGAGCTGAATGTAGCCCTGCGCGTCGAGCGAGAAGCCGTTGGGGCACTGACTCCAGTTGGGTGAGAAGCCGTAGCCGGCGTTGCACGGACTGGTGCTGAGTACTTGAGCGAAGTCCCAGCCGGCTGTCTGGTCGAGCACTTCGCTTGCAACCGCGGCCATGCACGCCTGCAGCTTGGTGATCGTGTCGGCGCAGGCGCTGCCGCACGCGCCGCGCAGCGTCACGTGCATGCCGTTGGTCTGCGCGCAGCCGCACCACAGGCTCGTGCCGCAGCCGTCGCTGTTCGGACCGCAACGCAAGTGCAACGCCGCGTCGCTGCAGCTCTTGCCTTGGCAGCATGCGTGCTGGTAGCAGCTCTGGCTGCCGCTGCAGCCGCAGTCGAGTGTGCCGCCGCAGCCGTCGCTGACGCTCGCGCCGCACGTATCGCCGGGATTGCCCGCGGGGCAACCGACCTGCGTGCAGCAGGCCGCGTTCTTGCACATCTGCCCGCCGGTGCAGCCGCAGGTCTTCTGGCCGCCGCAACCATCGTCGATGACCCCGCAGCCGGGGCCCGTCCACGAGCTGCAGTCGTTCAGTGTGCAGCACTGCTTCTGATAGCAGGTCTTGCCCACGCTGCACTTGCAGTCGAGCGTACCGCCGCAGCCGTCCGACTCTGGCACGCCGCACTGGCTGCTCGCGGTGCAGGACGCTGGCTGACAGCACTGGGCCAGGTAGCACACGGCGCTCTGGTCGCCGCAAGCGCAGCTCACGCTGCCGCCGCAGCGGTCGTCGAAGTCGCCGCAGCGATCTTGCAGCGACGGGTGCGCGCAAGTGCGTGGCGTGCAGCAGCTCTGGTCGCCGCAACGGATCGTGCCGCCGCAGCCATCGGAGAACACACCGCACTCGTTCTTCTTGCAAACCTTCGGTGCGCAGCACAGGTTCTCGTAGCACACGCCACTCTTGCAGCTGCCGCACTCGAGATCGCCGCCGCAGTCGTGCACGGTTCCGCACGCGCCAGCCGGGCACGCCTTGAGCGGAAGGCAAGTGCACTTGCTAGCGTTGCAGCTGCCACTGGCGCAGTCACTGCCGTGCTGGCAAGCGCGCCCCGACAGGCAGGTTCCGCACAGCGCGCCGCCGCAGTCGATGTCGGTCTCCTTGCCGTTCTTGAAACCGTCGCGGCAGCTCGCAGGCAAGATCGATGTTGCTCCTGCATCGCTGGTGCTGCCGCCGTCAGCGGCGTCGGAGCTGCTGCCCGCGTCGCTGTCATCGTGGCCGGACCCACCGCCGAGTGCGGCATCGCGCCCGCCATCCGACCTCGCCGGATGCGTGGTCTTGCCACCGGCGTCTGCGCTGGCGGCAGTGCGACGCGCGCCCGGCTTCTTGCTGCTGCACGCACTGC
>JADGRE010000158.1 GCA_017881185.1 Pseudomonadota bacterium
GTGCAAGGGCAAGCGCCCAATGCCTCGCTGCTCGACGACTTTCGCGCCGACGGCAACGCAGTGTTGTTCGCCACCGCGAGCTTCTGGCAGGGCGTCGACGTGCCGGGCCACGCGCTGCGCCTGGTCATCATGGACAAGCTACCCTTCGATGTGCCCACCGATCCACTGGTGCAAGCGCGCTGCGACAAGCTCAAGGAGCGTGGCATCGAGCCCTTCATGAAGTACCTGGTGCCTTCGGCTGCGCTGTCGCTCAAGCAAGGCTTCGGCCGCTTGATTCGCTCGCGCTCCGACCGCGGCATCGTGGCGTTGCTCGATGGACGTGTCTCCACCAAGGGCTACGGGAAGGTCTTCTTGCGCAGCTTGCCGGCCGCGAAACGTTGCCGTTCGCTCGCCGAGGTAGCTGCGTTTTGGCACGCTGGTGCGGCAAGTGTGTCTGCGAGTGAAGTCGAGGTCCGCGATGGTGTTTGATCGGCGCAGCGCTGCGTGCTGTGTGGCAAGCGCGTGGCTCGCGGCGTGCAGCGGGCAGTCTCGCGGTGCGCAGGGCGCTTCGGTCAGTCCCGCGCCGAGCATCGTGCAGGCGCAAGCCATGCCTGCGCCAGTTGTACCCGCTGCACCCGCTGCGCCAGCAGCCACCAACCCGCCGCCAGCAGCTGCGCCGCCCACGCCCAGCGCCGACCAAAGCCGCGTGGCGCGAGCGCTCCACTACGACGACAAGGACCCGCTCGCGGACCTCGAGAAAGCCGACGAGCTCGATCGCAGCGCCGGCAAGCTCCCCAGCGTGGAAGTGCCTGCGCCCGCGCGCGGCTGTGCGTTGCAAGGCGAGCCCCGGCGGCTGTGGTCTGCGCCCGGCATCGCCAACGTTGCAGCCATCGGCGGCGGCTTCGTCATCGCCGGCTACGTGCAGTCGCCCAAGCTGGGCGAGTCCGAGCGCCTGTTCGTGGTGTACTGGCCGGCGAACGGCTTGCCCGAGCCGGTGGCTACGCTGCGCGTCGAGCCGCCACATCCCGTCGCGCGCCTTGCGCCGCCGGGGCTCGCCGCCGAGCCCAGCGCCGGTGCGACGCTGGCGTTCACCGACGGTGCGGGTGTGCTGTTCATGCAGCGGCTGCAAGTGGGCAGCGCGCACGGCGCGGGCGCCAAGACCGAGCTCGCGCGTGGGGTCGACACGCGCTTTGCGCCAGCCGTCACCTACACCAAGCGCGGCCCGCTCATCGCCTACACGCTTGGCACCACGCCGATGCGCAGCGTGCTCGCACGCATCGGTGCGCGTGGCGAGTTGCTCGGTAGCCACGAGATCACGCCGCCCGCCATGGGTGCCGCGGCGCCTGCGTTCGTGCAGGGTGCGTCGCCGCCGCAGCTCATCACCGCCGACCTGCGCAACGGCATGTCGCCCATTGCACGCACGCCGCTGAGCGAAGACGGCAAGCCTCAGCCCGGTCAAGACGTGGTGCCCGTCGGCATGATGTCGCAACCCGCGCAGCTCACGGCGGCACGAGCGAGCTTCGGCAGCTTCGCCGCGTACACGGGGTTGGGAAGCGCAGCCACGAGTGCGGTGGGGCTCGTTCAGCTCGGGCCCAAGAGTGGTGCGCCTACCGCGTTGGTGAAGGGCACGGCCTATGGTCCGCTGCACGTTGCCGCCGCCGCGAGCAACAACGCCCTGCTGTTTGCAGCCGATGCACCGCTGTCGGCCGGCAAGGCGCCCATGCACGACATCGTGCTCGTGCGTGTCGACGAGCGCGGCGCAGGCCCCGCGCTCCACATCGCCGCGCCGGGTGGTGACGCAACGCAAGTGGCGTTGGCGCGCTCCGACGACGGCCGCGTGCTCGTGGTGTTCACCGGCAAAGACGCTGTGTACGCGGCCACGGCCCGCTGCCAGCCGTGAGCCGCGCAGCGCCTTGCTCCGCACGCCGTTGCCAGTCGCAACCGCAGCGCCTGCAGGCCCCGGGCGTTGTGGATACTGCGTAGGGTTTGTGTCAAGAATGGGCGGGAATTTTTGCCCGCTTGCCCGCTTGCCCGCTTGCCCGCTTGCCCCGGCACGGAGCTGACGTTTGCACTTCGACCACGTCCCACTGCTCGAGATGATCACGCGCTACGGCGAGGGGTTGCGCGCAGCCGCGCCCTGGAGCGCCGCGTGTGTCGCTGCGACGCTCCTCTTCGTGTTCGGTCGCCGCCTGGCCGAGCCGCTCGCGCGCGGGCCGGTTGCGCGGCACTTGCTGCTCGCGGCGGTGGCTGCGGCTGGTCTCGTCTGGGCCTGGCAGCTGCGTTGGCTGTGTGACGACGCGTTCATCACCTTTCGCTACGCCGAGAACTTCGCGCACGGCCACGGCTTGGTCTTCAACATCGGCGAGCGCGTCGAGGGCTACACCGACTTCTTGTGGGCCGTGCTGCTCGCGCTCGCCATCAAGCTCGGCTTCGACGTGGGCCAGAGCTCGGTGGTGTTGAGCTTCGCGTCGTTCGTGCTCTTGCTCTGGTTCACCACCCGCATCGCGCGCAGGTTCGCACCCACGACCAGCACCTTCACGCTCTCGCTCGCCGCCATCTTGTGCGCTGCGCAATACACCATGGCGTCGTTCGCCACCTCGGGTCTCGAGACCATGCTGGGCGCGCTGCTGGTGGTCGTGGCGCTCGAACGCGCCCTCGCCGGCGCGTACCTCAGCTCGGGCTTGGCAGGCATCGGCGCGGCCATGACCCACCCCGATCACGGCATCTTGTACGTCGCGCTCGGCGCAGCGCTCTTGCTCGGCCCAGGCACGCGCAAGGCCGTGTTGCCGTACGGGTTGCCCTTCGTCGTGGTGTACCTGCCGTACTTCGCCTGGCGCTACAGCTACTACGGGGATCTCTTCCCCAACACCTACTACGCCAAGTCCGCGAACCTCGCGTACTACGACCAGGGCTTTCGCTACATCGCCAGCATTGTCATCGGTGGCGGCTTCTGGGCGGCCCTGCCGCTCGCCGCGTACGGCGCCTGGGTGCACCGCAGCTCCCTGCTCGCGCGCTTCTGCCTCATCGGCTTTCCGCTCTTCCTCGTGTACATCGCCAAGATCGGCGGCGACTTCATGTACGGTCGCTTGTTCTGTCCGCTGGTCGCACCGCTGCTCTTGCTCGCCGAGCTCGGCGCACGCGAGCTCCTGTCGCGCGAGCGCAAGCTCCTGGCCCTGCTCGGCGTGCTCTTGCTCAGCGTGGTCGCGCTGCCCGTGACGCTCTTGCACCCGTACGAGAAGCGCTGGTTCGTGGCCGACGAGCGCACCTTCTATCGGCTCAAGACCTTCTCGCCGGTGCACGTCGACTCCATGTACTTCGACTGGGCAATGGGCTTGCTCAAGTATTGGAAGCCACACACGCCATACCCTCGCATCTCCATGCAATGCGTCGGCATGATCGGCTTCTACACGGGCTGGCCTCTGGTCGACGGCTTCGGGCTGACCGATGCCGTGGTCGCGCACACGCCCGTGCTCAAGCGCGGTCGCCCAGGCCACGAGAAGCACGCGTCACCTGCGTACATCTCGGCGCAAGACGTCGACATCTCCGACATGCCCGTGTTTCCGCATCCGTATCAGGAGCTCACGCGCATCTCGCTCGACCGCACCAGCTACTACCTCGCGCGCTTCGATCCGCGCGTGCTGTCGGGCATCCGTCGCAAGCCGGGCACCTTCATTCCCGAGGTATCGCGCCACGCCTTGGAGAAGCTACGCAAGCCGGTCACGCCCCTGCACGCCGAAGAAGCCGCGTGCGACGCCTGGTTCGCGCAAGAGATCTACTTCTCGCGCAGCCCGAACGCGCCCGACCACCAGCTCGTCGAGCAACACTTGCTCGACGCTGGTCGCGCACCGGGCCAAGCCAACACCGACAAGTCCCTGCTCGGCTTCCGCAGCACGCACGTGCCCGACGCCGCCAGCGCCTTCCACTTCGACAAGAGCGAGCGCAGTCGCTTCGCCGCCACCGGTGCCGCCGAAGCAGCCTTCGGAGTGACGCAGCTGCCGCCGCCACAAGACTTCGTCAAGGGCCGCACGGGCCCGCTCGTGGATACCTACCTCGCCGGCCTCGAAGACGCCGCGCGCGTGCGCTACCGCAGCGTGCCGTTCAAGCTCGTTGGCGACGTCATGGAGCTGTCGGTGGGCGGCGGCCACCACTCCGAAGACCTGCGGGTTTCGTTGCTCGTCGGCGGTCAGCGCGTATTCTCTTCCGGTGGCTGCGGCACGGAGATGATGGGGCAGCGGCTGTGGCAGATTGCGCCCTTCAAAGGTCAAGACGCGGTGCTCGAGATCGTCGATCGCACCTCGGCCGGCTGGGGTCACCTGCTCGTCGACGAAGTGTTTCAGTGGGTCGCCAAGTAGCAGCCGGCCGCCAGCCGCAGTGCTCTCTTGTTCGGCGCGCGGCATTTCTGGCAAGGTGCCCCCGTGCCTGTTGACGCTCCAGTTGGCTCTGCTGGCCTCGGCGCCGCGGAGCGCGGGGCCGTCCGGCGCGCCAAGGGCTTGGGCTTGCCGCCCTACGCCACGGCTTCCGCGCTGGCGTTGGTGGTGTCTTGCGACTTCGAGCTAGCGGCCACCAGCGGCCCCATCGACGCCGTCGGCCTGTGCATCCTCGGCTGCCTGTGCGTGGTGCTCGGTGCGTTGCAGGGCCTCGCCTGGAGCCTCGGGCTGCGCGCGCTGCGCCCCTTGCCGCGCTGGGCGCAAGCGCTGGTGTGGTGCGCGGCGGGCGCCGCCGTGGGCGCGAGCCTCGCGCAAGGCCTGGGCGCGTTCGACCGCTTGCAAGGCCCCTACCGCGCGCTCGCGCTGCAAGTGCTCGCCATGAGCAGCCTGGTCGGCGGCGCCTTCGCACTGCTCACTTGTCAGCTGCAACCCACGCCATCGCAGCCGCAGGGTGCCGTGTTCCGCTTCGGTGTGCATGCGCGCAGCGCGTTCGCCATCGCGCTGACGCTGGCCGCTGCGCTGTGCTTCTTCATCGATCGCAACTACTACGTGGGCCTCTACGTACGCTTCCACGACGCGCTGCGTTGGGGTGGTTGGTGGGCGGTGATGTTCGCCGGCGTGCTCGTGCCCGAGCAGCTGCCACTGCCCAAGTACAGCGTGCGGCGCAGCACGGCGATCGTACTGCTCAGCGCGGTGCTCGTGCCCGCGCTCGCCATGATCCACCCGCGCGGTGTCGCCACGCTCATGATGCGTCCGTGGTCCGCGAGCCTCGTGCACGTGGCACAGGCCACGCTCGACTTCGATCGCGACGGCTACGCCGCGCTGCTTGGTGGCGGCGACTGCGACGAGTGGAACCCCGCCGTCAACCCCGGCGCGCGCGAGATCCCCGGCAACGGCATCGACGACAACTGCATGCTCGGCGACGCCAAGCCTCTGCCGCCGCCGCCGCCTCTGCTGCCTGCACCACGCACGCCATCGCCCTACGACGTGGTGCTCATCACCGTCGACTCGTTCCGCCCCGATCACCTCGGCCTCTACAACCCGGCCTACGGCCCCCGAGGCCGCCGCACTACGCCGAACCTCGACGCCTGGGCCAACAGCGCCGTGGTGTTCGAACACGCCTACGCGCCCGGCGGCTGGACCAGCATCGCGCTGCCCTCGATCATGCGCGGCCTCTTTCCACGTCGGCTCGACTGGACACGCTACTTCGAGACCACGCAGGCGCGCCTGCTACGCAAGCCGGCCATTGCACGCTTGCCGAACGGCGAATGGTCGCGCCAGATGTTCCCACTCGCCTTCGAAGACACGCACCCCACGCTCGCGAGCTTGCTGCATCGCCGCGGCATGCGCACCGCCGCCGTGGTGCACGACGGCTTCTCGCGCATGCTCACCCACGGCGTCGGCGTCGAGCGCGACTTCGACGACTTCTGGGAAGTCGAGACCTGGGAGCGCGCGCACGAAGACGACAGCGGCACCGCCGACCTTGCCATGCGCGAGCTGGCGCGCGTGCCCAGGTCGCAACCGCTCTTCATGTGGGTGCACTTCTTCGGCCCCCACAGCCCGAACCAACTTCATCCCGGCACACCGATCTACGGCCCCACGCTCATCGATGGCTACGACCACGAGATCCACTACTTCGACGAGCAACTGCCCGCGCTGTGGGCCGCCATCGAGCGCCGCGGCCGCCCCACCGTCGTCGCGCTCACCGGCGACCACGGCGAAGTGTTCGAGCAAATCGCACGCATGCACGGCTTCAGCATCAGCGAGCAAGACATCCGCGTGCCGCTACTGCTGCACGTGCCCGGCTACCAACCGCGCCGCGTCCAGCAGCTGGTCAGCACCATCGACCTCTTCCCCACACTGCTCGCGCTCACGCAGACCCCGGGCCCTGCGGGCGACGGCGTCGACCTCGCGCCCTGGGCCACCGGCAGCGCGGCCACCACGCCGCGCAAGCTCATCAGCGAGACCTGGCGCTACGAACCCGACGGCTCCCCAGTGGTCGATTTCATCGCGGCCTTCGACGGCCAAAAGAAGGTCGTGCTCAACACCGTCGACCACAGCTTCCGCAGCTACGAGCAACAGGCCCCGAGCGAGCGCCCGAGCTGGGTCGACACCGGTAAACCTGGCGCCCTCACGAGTTTCTTGCTGCAATACGTCGAGCAGACCGGCGGTGCGCTCGCGCCCCACGACTGACCCGCACGCTCCCCATGCAACCCACCTCAGGCAGCAGCACTCCCGCTGACCACCTACAACGTGCGGGTGCATGGTCGCTGCTGGCGCTGCGCGCGCTCTTGTGCGCCGCCGCCGCGTACTACGTCGGCGCCTACTTCTACATCGCGCTATCGCGCTGGAGCTACCCCTACGGTCTCGAGTGGATGGAAGGCGGCTCGGTCGACCACGTCGCGCGCATCGTGGCCGGCCACTCGGTCTACGTCGCGCCCAGCATCGACTTCACGCCCTACATCTACACGCCGCTCTACTACTGGGTCTGCATTCCTTTCACCTGGCTCTTCGGTCTCGGTCTGCCCGCACTGCGCAGCGTCTCGCTGCTCGCTTCCATCGGCCTCTTCAGCTTTCTCTACCTGCTCGTGCACGGCAGCACGCGCGATCGCCTCGCAGCCTTCTGCAGCGTGGGCATGTTCGCAGCGACCTTCGTCGTGGGCGGCGCCTGGCTCGACCTCGCGCGCGTCGACACGCTCTACCTGTGTCTCTTGCTCGCCGGCCTGTGGCTGCTCAGTCGCCCCACGCCGCGCGACGCCTGGGCCGGCTTGCTCTTCGGCCTCGCGTTCCTCGTGAAGCAGACCGCGCTCATGATAGTGGCGCCCATCTGCATCGCGCGCTTCCTCAGTGCGCGCGGCTGGTCGCGCCTGCACTGCGGTCTGGTCACCAGCGTCGTGGTCGTCATCAGCACCGCGCTCTTCGACCACGCCACCCACGGTTGGTTTCGCTACTACGTGTTCGACGCGCCCAAGGCCCACAACCTCGAGCCCAAGTACGTGTTCGGCTTCTGGCACGACGACATCCTGGGCAACGTGCCGTTCGCCGCCGCGCTGTGCCTGTACGCGCTCAGCTACGCCCGCGAAGGCAAGCCGCTGCTCTTGCACTGGGCTGCGTTCCTCGGCTTCTTCGGCGCCGCCTGGGCTTCGCGCATCCACCACGGCGGCTGGGACAACGTGCTACTGCCTGCATTCTTGTTCCTCGCCTGGATGAGCGGCGAAGCGCTCGGTCGCGGCAACGCAGCCACCCGCAGCTCACCCGCCGCGCACTTCGCTGCGCTCAGCTGTCTCCTGCAACTGGGCCTCTTGTGGTACTCGCCGAGCGCGCAGATCCCCACCGCCGTCGATCGCGACGCCGGCGCCGCGCTGGTGCGCAAGATCGCCGCCTACGAAGGCCGCGTGATGGTGCCCTTTCATCCCGAGCTAGCGCGCCTGGCCGGCAAGCCTTCCAACGGCCAAGACATGGCGTTCGACGATGTGCTGCGCGGTGGCGACGCCGAGGTCGCGCGCAAGCTGCGCGCCAGCATCATCAGCGCGCTCGCCGAAAAACGCTTCACCGCGATCATCGTCGATCGCGACTGGTGGAAGCCGTACATCGATCGCACCTACCAGCGCAGCTCCGAGCTCGCCATCCCCAACGCCAACGCCTTCTGGATGCGCACCGGCTGGCGCATTCGCCCGACTGACATCTACGTGCCGCGCAAGTAGCTACCGCTCGCCCAGCCGCGCTCGCAGCTCTGCATAGCTCCTGCCCGCCTGCGCCTGCGTCGCCGTTGGCAGTCCCGCCGCTTGCCAACCCGGCTCCACCAGCCGCCCGAACGCATCCCGCGCCCCGCTGTACCCCGCGCGTAGCTCCACAACCTTCGTGTACCCCGCAGCCAACAGCTGCGCACACGCCGTTTGCGAACGGCTGCCCACGGCGCAACCCACCACGAGCTTCGCATGCACAGCGAACACCGCCTGCACCACGCGCAGGAACTCAGCATTCGGCTGCATGCCCGCGGCTCCCGCGCCCATCACCAGCAACGGTACGTTGTAAGCACCCTCGGGGTGTCCCAATCCGAACTCCTCCACCGAGCGCACGTCGAGATACGCGTAGCCTCCCCCATCCGCCGCCAACAGCTGCGCCGCGTCTTGTGCCGAAACCCGCTCGTGCTGCCCGCTGCCCACGCGCTCAGTGTACTTCGGTCACGGCCTTGCGCACGAACAGGTCTTCCAGCGTCTCGCGGTGCGGCGTCACAGCCAAGACACGCGCCCCGCCATCCAAGGCCAGCTTCAGCAACATCGGCACGCTCTCGTCGCCTTCCACCACCACGATCAGCTGCGTGTGCACGCTGCGCACCTGTGCCGCCGCCTTCTCCAGCTTGGCGCGCAGCTCCGCGCTCACGTCGCTCAGCTCGAGCTCCACGCGCCGCACTTCCGGTCGCAGCAAGTCGTTGAGCGCGCCGTACGCCACCACCTTGCCTTGCCGCAAGATGCACACGCGCTCGCTCAGCACCTCCACGTCGCTCAGCACGTGGCTCGTGATCAAGATGGTCTTGCCTTGCGCCTTCTGCTCCAGCAGCAAGTCGCGCATGTCTTTGCGCCCGATCGGGTCGAGCCCGCTGAACGGCTCGTCCAAGATCAAGAGCTCCGGCTCGTGCAACAGCGCCTGGCAAAACCCGAGGCGCTGCATCATGCCCTTGGAGAACTTGCCAATCGGCCGGTCGAGCGCGTTCGCCAAACCGAGCCGCTCCACCAGCTCTTTCGAGCGCTTGATGCGCTGCTGCCGGTTCATCGAGACCAGCTGCCCGCACAGGTCGAGAAACTCGAGCGGCTTCAGATAGGTGTAGATGTACGGGTTCTCTGGCAAGTACCCCAAACGCGCGCGCGCGGCCGGGTCTTCGGTGCTCAGCCCAAACAGCTTCACTTCCCCGCGCGTGGGGAAGATCAGCTGCAGCATCATCTTGATGCTCGTGGTCTTGCCGGCACCGTTGGGCCCGATGAGCCCGAACACTTCGCCGCGCTTCACCTCGAAGCTCACGCCCCGCACCGCTTCCACCCGCTTGCGCATGAAGCCGATGAAGAAGGTCTTGTGCAGGTCGGAGACGCCGACGATGGTGTCGCTGCCCGACATAGCCATTTAACTTAACACAGCGCGCAGCGTCTCGATGACTTTCTGCTGCGCCTCTACGCCCAAGCCCGGCCACAACGGCAACGCCAGCCCACGTTCTGCCAGCGCCGTGGCCACCGGAAAGCTGCGCCCCGCCGCCGTCGCTTCCTGCGCTGCTGCTGCCAGCTGCGGCAGTGTGTGCAGCGCATAGCTCAAGCGCGAGGTCTCCACGCCCCGCGCGCGCAGCTCTTCCACGATGGCATCGCGCGCGCTGCCTTCACGCAACAGCACCGCAAAGGTCTGGTGATTGCGCCGCGCCCCGGCCGCTGCCTCTTGCATCGGCAAGTCGCTCAGCGCTTGTCGGTAACGCTCTGCTTGCTCGCCACGCTCGCGCACCATCGCATCGAGCCGCGCCATCTGCACCACGCCCAGCGCCGCCGCGATCTCCGACAAGCGATAGTTCCCCGAAGCGCGCGCGAACTTCCCCGGTGCCATCTGTCCGTGATTGCGCAATTCCAAGATGCGCGCCGCAATCTCCGCGTCATCGGTCAAACACATGCCGCCTTCGCCCGTGGTCAACACCTTGCGCGGATGAAAGCTCAGGCACGCCACCACGCCGTAGCCACCGCACGCGCGCTGCGCCGTGTGGCTGCCCAAGCTGCACGCCGCATCCACGATCAGCGGCACACCCGGCAACGCCGCCGCGATCTCTTCCGCCGGTGCCGGATTGCCGAACTGATCGATCACGATCGCGGCCTTCACCTGCGCGCTGCACGCTGCCGCCATCGCGCGTGCTTCCACGTTCCAGGTGCGTGCATCCACGTCGACCAACACCGCTCGCGCGCCCAAGTCGAGCACCGCATGCGCCGGACTCGGCCAGGTGAGGTCGGGCACCAGCACCGCATCGCCCGCCTTCACGCCAATCGCTTCGAGCGCCACGCGCAACGCCGAGGTGCCGTTCGACACCGCCAGCGCATGCTTGCGCCCCGTGTACTGCGCGACCAGCGCCTCGAAGTGCGCGACCTGCTCGCCCTGCACCAGGCGCCCCGTCGCGAGCACCGCAGCCACAGCCTGAGCTTCTTCAGCTCCCAACACTGGTCGAGAAAGCGGAATCACGCCCACCAGGATACCCGAGCCCCCGCATCCCCGCGCAACCAACCGCATGCGCCGCGCTCGGGTGTTGTTGCGCTAGCCCCCGCGCTGCGGCCTGTGCGAAGATGCCTACGCAGCCAGCGCAAATGCCTCGAAGTTGAGCATTGTGCAGCTTGCCGCGACACTGTCCTCTCATGCCGTTGTTTCGGAGTCGTAATCGCTTGGTTCACCGCGTAGTTCACCGTCGCCCGCCACAGGTCTTCGCATGACAACCGGCATCGTCATGTCCGGCGGCGGCGCCCGCGGCTCCTACGAAGTTGGCGTCCTCAACTACCTGTACAGCGATTTCGCGCGTCACTTCGGCCGTTCGCCCGTGTTCGACGTCATCAGCGGCACCAGCGTGGGCGCCGTCAACGGCACCGCGCTCGCCGCCACCGCTAACGACCCCGAGCCAGGCATGCGCCTGCTCGCCAACGTCTGGCTCGAGCAAACGCTCTCCGACATCATGCGGCTCGACTTGCGCCACCTACCGCGCCTGTACCGCGTGTGGCTCGGTGGCGGCATGCCCGCCGGCATCTTCGACGCCCGCCCGCTCGCGCGCCTGATCAGCCAACGCATCCCCTGGCGCCAGCTTGCCCGCAACCTGCGCGCCAACCGCGTCAAGGCCCTGACCGTGAGCGCCACCAACATCCGCAGCGGCCGCTCCACGCTCTACGTCGACCGCGCCAAAGGCGTGGCGCTCCCACGCAGCAGCCTGCGCATCATCGTTCAGCCCTCGCACATCCTGCCGCAGCACGTGCTCGCTTCCGCCGCGATGCCCTTGGTCTTTCCGCCGGTGCGTATCGGAAATGACTACTACTGCGACGGCGGTATCAGACTAAACACGCCTACCGCGCCAGCCATTCAGCTGGGCGTAGACCGCATGTTCGTGATCGGCGTCACCACGCCACGGCCAGAGACCACCGTTCCCACCGGCCGCACCCCGGGCGCCTCGTTCTTGCTCGGCAAGGCCGTCGACGCGCTGATGCTCGATCACATCGAGCACGACCTCGAGGAGCTGCGCCTCGTCAACGAGATTCTCGAGGACGCGCTGGAAGCCGGCGGCCCCGGCTTCCAAGAAAAGATCAACGCTGTCGCCGCATTACACGGCCGACCCGCACGCCGCCAGATCAAGACCTTTGTCCTGCATCCCAGCATGGACATTGGCCTGCTGGCCTCGGATCACCTGCGCAACCACAAGCCCCGCTTAGGCCGTCTCATTGGTCATACCGCCCTGCGCATGCTCGATGTGGGTGAGGGAGCTGACGCAGATCTGGCCAGCTACCTACTCTTCGACGGCGACTTCGCGCGTATCCTGATTGATTTGGGCCACAAGGACGCCGCACGTCATCGCGACGAGCTCGCAGAGTTCTTGTTTTCCGACCCAGGCCCACAGTGAAATCGCACGTTTCGCACGCTTAACCACGTGTCGGGTTACGGCTGGGGACCCGCTGTGGACAGCCAGCGACAAGTCCATGCAACTACAGCTACAAATCGCCAAACTGCCTTGGTGGATAGGTATCAACTTTCTACGGAGCACAATGTCCCACATGGGCGCACCAATAGCATGAGAGCCTGCGCGATTCCGATGGATCGGCAGGCCTTAGCTTCGTAAAATATCCACCCCCTCGGGGACGGAGGTTCATGACCGACTCGATCGCAGCGGATCGCGGAGTATCCCCCCTCGACCGCGCCCATGGCATGCGGCTCGCGGGCAAGCCCGAAGACGCCCTGCGCCTGGCCGGGTCCATCGTGGCCGCGTCGACCGACGACGTTGGCGCCGCGTACCTGGTAGCGCGCCTCTTGCTCGACCAGAACCGCGCGCAGCCCGCCGGCCAAGCCGCCGAGCAACTCGTCGAGCGCTTCTGCCGCCGCGGCGATCTCGCCTGCGCATGCCTCGCGGCGCACCTCGGCTTCGAAGCCGGTGGCTTCGCCGAGAACGCGCTCAAGACCATCGCCGACTTGTTCGGCAAAGGCTCTGCGCGCGTGGGCGATGGCTCGCCGCGTCCGCCGCCGCTCCCGGCCAACGTTCAAGTCGCACCGTTCTTCGCCAAGCTCTCGGGCCCAGCGCTCGCAGACGCCGCAGAAAAAGCCCTCGCACGCTTCTTCGAGACCAAAGACAGCGTGCCCAACAACGCAGCGTTGCCGCGCCTGCCGCTCTTCGGCGAGCTCGAACCTGCGGTGCTCGCCAAGTTGCTCGGCGCGTTCGAGCTGCGCGAAGTGAAGCCCGGCGACTACGTGGTGCGCCAGGGTGACGAAGGCCGCGAAGCCTTCCTGCTCGCGCGCGGCCTGCTCAACGTGGTGCGCGAAGCAGTGGCCGGCGCCACCGTGCTCGCCGTGCTCGGCCCCGGCTCGGTGTTCGGCGAGATGGCGCTGGTAAGCGAAGCCCCCCGCGCGGCTTCCGTGGTCGCCGTGGAGCCCAGCCAGCTCTTCGTCGCCCAGCGCAAACACCTCGAGGCGCTCGCCCAGAAAGACCCCACCATTGGCCGCGAGCTCGGCCGCTTCTGCCACGGCCGCATGGTATCTAACTTGCTTCGACACAGCGCCATCCTTTCGGCCATCGAGCCCAGCAAGCGCCAAGAGCTGGTGTCTCAGTTCGCGGTCCAAACCTTCAAACCCGGCGCCTTGCTCGTGCGCCAGGGCGAAGAATCGGGCTGCTTGTTCCTCATCGCCAGCGGCGGTGTCGACGTGCGCAGCACCGACGCCGAAGGCGAGACCGT
>JADGRE010000338.1 GCA_017881185.1 Pseudomonadota bacterium
ATGCCAACAAACCTGATCACGATGAGCACCCAAGAGCTGACACGGTTGGCGTCGATGCGTCGCATCGCGGAGCGGCGCACCACGCAGCGCGAGGTGGCGTACGGCTGAAATCTTGCCAAGGTTTCGGCTAACGCCTATGCAGCGGACGGCCAAGGACCGATTCGGGCGACGGGCTGTTCGAGCTGCTGGCCAAAAGCCCGCGCACCAGCGCCGTGCCCGTCGTGTTCCACTCCTCCAACGACGAGGATGCGCTGCGACGGACCGTGGTGCACATGGGTGCGGCCGGCTACGTGTGCAAAGGCGACCTGCAAGATCTGCTGCGCAAGCTGCGAAAGCGCGCACGTCCGTGATGCGCCAGCAGCTCGACTGCTCGCAGCCTGTCAGTGCTCGCGCGCGACCCGCATGTCGTGCAGCGCGATGAAGCCAAGGCCAGGCAGCACTTCGCGCTGGAACTTGCCCGAGGTGGCGAACGCAACGAAGTCGACTGCAGCCTCCGACGGCGTCCCGCGCGTGTAGAGGTGCTCGTACGCCCAGAGTGGATAGTGGTTGATCATGATGTTCTCGGGCGTCGGTGCGACCCTGTCGTAGCTCATCGTGGCGATCGTGTCGTCGTGATACGAGAGCGCCAGGTACGAGATCGTGCCGGGCCGCGCGCGAAGCATCGCCTGCACCGCGCTCGAGCTTTCTTGCTCTTCGCCGGCGACCAAGGTGTCGCCCCCGAGCGCGAGCGCAGCGAACGCCGCGCGCGTGCCCGAGCTCTTCTCGCGATTGATCACGACGATGGGCTGGTCGTCACCGCCGAGCTCGCTCCAGTTCTTGATCGCGCCCCTGAAGATGTCGCGAACCTCGTCGCTGCCGAGCGAGTCGATGCCCCGGTTGTAGGCGCCCTTGTGCGCCATCACGGCAAGCCCGACCACGGCAATCTTGTTGTCCTGCAGCGAGCTGTCGTCCGAGGCCACGTCACTGGCGCCGAAGGTCACCTCACCGGAGGCCACCTTCGCGAGCCCAGCGTGTGAGCCGCCACCCGCCACAGTCACCGTCACGTTGGGGTGCTTCTTCATGTAGCGCGCCGCCGCTTCCTGCAGCAACGGTTGCAGCGCGGTGGAGCCGGCGATGCTCAGTGTCACCTTGGGTGGAGGCGGAGCCGTGTGGTGCTCGCAGGCCACGAGGGCAAGCAGCACGGCGACGGAAGCGGCGACGAAGGTTCGGAGCATCGCAATGCTCGGACGTCGCATTCGAAGTTGGCAATCAGGTGACGTTTGGAGGGCATCTTGCGCAAGCCGCCCTGCAAGCGCTGCTCATAGCAAGGATGAAACGGGTATCGGGGGCGGGTTGACATAGTCACCGAAACCGCGAAGTTGCCGTGCGGCCGGCATTTTCAGTCTTTCGGCGCGGCAGATCTTCGTGATGGTCGGCGCGCACCGTTCGAGGTACGCCTCTGCGTGCGACGACATTCTCGGAGGCACATGAATTGCGTCCCACCAGTCATGCCTTCGAAACAGCTCGTGTCGTCACGCCGCGCCGAACAGGACGCAAGCCTCGTCGGGGTGGCGCGGGAGCTCGTTCGTTTGAAAGACAAGCTGCGTGAGTTGGAGAGCAGCATGCGCAGTGCGCTGGACCAGGTCTTTCCCGACCGGCGCGAGAGCGCAAAGAATCTCGTGCACTACGTGGCGCTCCGCCAACACGACCTGCGCGACCTGCAGGTTCGACTCGCGCAGCTGGGGTTGACCTCGCTCGGACGTTCCGAGAGCTGCGTCATGGACAGTCTGCTTGCGGTCTCGCAGCGCGCGCACGAGTCGCTGGCGTTGCGCGGCCATCGGGGCGCGGCGCGGCAACTTGGCCGTGCGGAACGAGAACGCGGCAGCGCGATGTCGCCGGAAACGGCCAAGCAGCGGCTGCACCAACACACGCGAGACATGCTGGGATCTCGCCCGGCCGATCGCCACATCTACATCATGGTCACCGCACCGACGCCCAGGGAAGCCGATCGCGCCTGGATGGTGAAGATGCTGCGCGCCGGCATGAATGTGTTGCGCATCAACTGCGCACACGACAGTGAGCACGAATGGGGTCAGATAATCGACGCACTGCGCGAGGCACGGCGCGAAACCGGGACCGAGTGCCGCGTGATCATGGATCTGGCGGGGCCCAAGATTCGCACCGGGCCGATCGCAGGCGCGCGGCGCATCGCTACCTGGAAGCCAAGCAAGGACGAGCTGGGCAACGTCACCACGGAAGCGCGCGTCGTGATCCGCCGGCTCGGTGCGCTGCTCCCGGAGGGTGGCGTGCCATGTCTGCTCATGCACGACGAGGACCTTGCCGCGCTGCGCAAGGGTGACGAGCTGCGCTTCAGTGATGTGCGCGGCAAGAAGCGCTCGCTGCGAATCCACGCCGTCACGCCGGAGGAGTCGATCGCGACGGCGAGGCAGCGCGCGTACCTCGTCGACCACGTGGCGGCCCACGTCCATCGCGCGGGCAGGCGCCGGGTACCCGTGACGGTGACCATCGGCGCCGAGCCGGGAGCCGCGATCGACGTCACCGTCGGCGACACGCTGCTCCTGACGCAAAGCCTGCAGCCCGGCAAGCCCGCGCGCCGCGATCGGCAGGGGCGGGTCGCGTCCCCCGCCGTCGTGGCCTGCGTCCCCCCGGCGGCGCTGGAACATCTCGCCAAGGCCCAGCGGGTGCTGTTCGACGACGGCCGAATTTGCACGATCGTCGAAAGCGTTCCCCGAAAGGCCGGCGGCGCCTTCTCGCTGCGCGTGCTGCGCACCCACAAAGCGACAAGCAAACTGCGCGCGGAGAAAGGCATCAACCTGCCTGACACGCTGACCACGATCCCGAGCCTGAGCGACGAGGACCGGCGCGCGCTCCGATTCGTCGCCGAGCATGCCGACGCCGTGAGCCTGTCGTTCGTGCGCACGCCCGATGACGTTCGCGCGCTGCATCGCGAGCTCGATCGCCTGGGCCGGTCGAACATCGGCGTGGTGCTGAAGATCGAGACGCGCGCGGGCTTCGAGAACCTGCCGCGGCTGCTGCTGGAGGGGCTGCGTCGACCTCCGCTGGCGGTCATGATCGCGCGCGGTGACTTGGCGGTCGAGGTCGGTTTCGAACGACTCGCCGAGTTGCAGGAAGAGATCCTGTGGCTGTGTGAAGCCAGCCACGTACCGACGATCTGGGCGACCCAGGTTCTGGACACACTGGCACGCACCGGGGTGCCCTCGCGCGCCGAGGTCACCGACGCCAGCGCCAGCGTCGCCGCCGAGTGCGTCATGCTGAACAAGGGCCCGTTCGTCCACGAGGCCGTCGCCGTGCTTTCGGACATCCTGCGCAGGATGGAGAAGCACCACTACAAGAAGCGCAGCCTGTTTCGTAAGCTGCACGTGTCCACGTTCGCGAAGCGTTGAGCGTCGCTCATCCGCAAGCGAGGATTCGACCGCGTTGGTCAATCAAACTGGCCCGAACGGTCGTTGCAGCGCCCAGCGTTTCGAGGCACGTGACCTGGAGCCGCCGATCACCGTGGTCGTATCGCTCGCGTAGGGCAACGAGCTCGGTCGCACAGTGCTGCCGCAGCCGTACGACAGGCCTGCGATCCACAACCAAGTCTGGCTGTCGAAACGCGTCATGTTGGGTGTCGTGCTTTCGGCGCGCATGCGCTGCGCGAGCCGCGGCGAGCGCCACGCGGGCCTCCGGGCGAGCGCGTTCGTGCGACTCGCGCCGTCAGCGGCCCCAGCGCACGGTCGAGACCGTTCCGCTGATCACCTTGATCTGATTCAAGCCGTCGGGGTTCGAGATGAACACGCCGGCGCCAAGGACGGATAAAGCTCGGATTTTCGTGGGGCAGTGTCAAGCGACGAGGGTGGGCGAGCGCGCCCGTGGCGGCCGGAGCGCTGGCGTAGCGCGGGATCTGAGTCTGCAAGC
>JADGRE010000159.1 GCA_017881185.1 Pseudomonadota bacterium
CGCCGCAGACGGCGACGCGCCCGAGGCTCGGGAAGCGCTCGCTCAGCCAGATTGGATCGCCGCCATCCCAGCGATACGAGACCCAGCCGCTCGGCGAATTGGTCGGCGCGCCGGTCTGCACGATGGCCTCCAACCACAGCCGCGGCCCGCCCGAGACGAACCCGTTCAGTGAGTAGCTGGGGCTCGTTGGCGCAAGCAGCACGGGCCTCTGGCGGTGATCCGCGAGCCACGCCGTGACATCGAGGCTCGTGACGTAGTGCAACGCCTTGCTCGCCCACAGCCACGAGCCCAGGCCGATCGTCAAGAAGTGCCCATCGGGCGAGGCCACTAAGTCGCTGACGATGTTGGTGGTGGTGTCGCTCCCAGGCGCTGGCAAGAGCCCGGGCACGTCGTGCACGTCCGCCGTTCCACTCGCAAGCGAGCTTGCGATGTCGACGATCGCCAGGCCGGTTGGCAGCGTGGTCTCCGGCGCGCGCGTACGGAAGGCCAGTGCGCCGTTGTTGGCGACGAACACGAACGGCGACGTCGGCTTGTCTTCGGGAGCTCCGCTGAGATCGGCGGGGTCTGCGAAACGATCGCTGATGTGCACCGCGTCGCCGGCGTTGCCAGCGCTGACAGGCACCAAGTACAGATCGTGCTCGCCGGCCACGACGATGGTCTGGAAGTCGGGTGACCAGCGCGCGTAGTGCACGTCGAGCGGCACGGACAAGAGCGGCTGCACGCGAGACCGTAGCCCGGGTTGGTTGCAGCTGGCAGAGCCACGGCACGGCGTGACCAGCACGGCTTCCATGTACGCGTTCCGATACGCGGCCACCATCACCAGCTGCGTTCCAGTTCCGTCGTATGCGGGAAGTCCACGCGTGGGCAGCAACGTGCTCGGCGCTTGGCGTGCCGGGCTGATCACGCGCGGCTCGTCGAATTGTGACGGACTGACAGGCGTGAGGCTCGTCGCGTAGGCATCGACGCTGGAGTAATAGCCGTAGATCAACGTGCTCGGCCCCGCCAGGCCAGTGAACGCCACCGATGGCAAGTGCCACGCCCGAATCGTCACGCTCGTGCTCGCGGTGCGACCTGCGGCATCGCTGCAGTGCAACGTGACGGCGAACTGGCCTTCGTCCGCGAACAGCACGTGCTCGAACGTTCTACCCTGGCCGGTCGCGGACAGGCCTGCCACGTCCCAGCGCTGCTCGGTGATCGGCGCGGGCCCCTCGCAATGGCCGACGAAGTCGAGGCTGGTGCCTGCGTCCACGTCGAGCGCAACGGGCGGTTCGATTGTGGCGGTCAGTGGGCGGCGCGGGCCGAGCGACGCATCGCTGCCTGCGTCGCGTTCGGGCTTCGGCACGCTTGCGTCCGTACCGGGCGGCGGGCGCGCCGTGCCGCCGGCATCCAGGCTCGGATCTGCGGCACGCAACGCATCGGAGCGCTCCCAGTGAAAGCGCGCGCAGCCTGTGAGCGCGAGGCACGCAAGCAGAGCGCACGCCCACGCCGCAGCCGGGCGTGAGCTGCAACGTCGACGCATGCTGGCTTTGGCCCCCGTCACGCGCGCCAGAATAGGAGCGAACCTCGGGCTGAGCTAGGGGCGGTAGGCGACATTAACGCCACCCAGTCTGCCAGCCGCCCCGCTCCGCGTTACCCGGCTGCGCAGCTACCCTCGCGGCGGCGCGAGCCGGTGCCATCGGGCCGCAAGGAAGCTCACGGCGGAGTCGGTGTTCCTCGCTTCGTCGAAAAGGCAGACACCGATGTTGATCCGTTCCCAAACTCCGATGAGCGGCGTGGGCTGATTGGTAGCGACGCTCGGCGCATCCCTGAAGGTCAGCGCGCCGAAGACGAGCAGGAGCACGAACGTCGCGATGGAGTAGAGGCGGAAGTGCTTTCCGAGTGCCGCTGCAAGGTGAGCCCGATCACGAGGTGCCCGGCGCCGACCAAGGCCTTCAGTTCCACGGCACGTTCTCCCTTCAGCCGCGTTCTGCGGTTGGCGCGTACCCACTGACGGGCGATCGATGCTTCAATCGGCCCGGCGCTCGACACTTAGGCGCCGAAGTTCGGATGGCTCGCAGATGCTCATGCTCTACTACGAACATGCGAGGGCCGAGCTTCTGCGAACGCAGCGAGAGCTTGCGGCCCACACCGCAGGCTCGTTGCGTTCCAGTGCGATGAGTGCACCGGCATCCAACACGATCCCGCTCACTTGCGCCGCCGCTGCCTTCGCTTGGCGGGCGTCGCATCGGCGGAGGCCAGTTCGCCGTGCTCGGTCTCCCACTCTTCGACGACTCGCAACAGCCCTTCCGAGCGCAGCTTGCGGTCAGCAGCATCCGCCAGCCACGCAGACACGGCTTGGCGCCCCGCGGCTTTGCGAACTTTGCGCGCGAGCCGGGCGTCGATGGAAATGGCAAGCCGTGCAACGGCCATACTGCGATATTACTGTGGCGATGGGCGCGGTCAAGACGCGTCTCCACAGGGTCGCGGCGGGCGCCGCACCCGCACTCGCTGCCGCCGCAAGCGCAACGACGCCAGCGCCAGCGGCACAAGCAGCCCGGCCCACGGTTCGCTGCCGTGCGAGCGCTGGTGGCCCATCGTGCAGCTCGCGCAGCCGCCTTCACCAGGCGCAGTCGCGGGCCTGACGACCTCGGAAGCGTGCGTGGGACGCGGCCCGGCGTCGGGCACGTTCGGGTTGACCGGCACGACGCCCATGCCGAGCGCCCCGATGTCCGCGTCGGCCGCACTGCTCAGCTGCGTGCGGCTGCAAGCGTTCACGCTGAGCTCGGCCAGCGAGCCCGACGCATACACGAGGTAGCTCTCGTCTGGCATGAACGTGAAGCCGCAGGCTGCAGTGTCTTTCGGCGTCAGCACGCTGACATCCTCGGTCTCGACGCCCTTCCAGGCGCGTGTGGTGTGCACGCGGACCAGCCATTGTGTGGCGGGTTGCCCGGCGCGTGCGGGGGCCTCGGTGATGGAGGTCACGCGGCCCTCGAACACGGCGGTCGCCGCGTGCAGTGCCTCGGCGGGCGCGGGTGGCACCACGCACTTGCAGGCCCGGGCGGGCAGCGGCAGCACCCAACCCAGCGCGACCAGCCAAAAAGCTCCGAGAAACCAGCGCATCGAAAGCCTCCCCATCGCGTTGACAGTGCTCGCGCAATCGTTACATAACTCCGCGTCCGAACGGGCCGAAAAACCGAGACTTTCGGGTCGCGGTGGTAACGCTGGTTCGGAGGCCGTGTTGGAGAGGTGACCGAGTGGCCGAAGGTAGGCGCTTGCTAAGCGTCCGTAGGGCCAAAAGCTCTACCGAGGGTTCGAATCCCTCCCTCTCCGCTGTTTCTTTTCGTAACGCCAATCCTCCAAGGAGATTGGCGGGGGCGCCACAGCCCTAGCTCGCGACAGTCCATCGATGCCACGCTTCGCTCGACCCTGGCGGGTGCTCGTAAGGGAGGCGCGTCGTGATCGAATGGAGTGAAGAGCACAAGGCCATCGCGCAGGCCGTGCGGCGCTTCGTCGAAGACGAGATCAAGCCACGAAGGCAAGAGCTCGAGTTCGGCGACACACCTCCGTACGAGCTGCTGCGCAAGATGATCCGCACCTTCGGCATGGGCGAGCTGCAGCTGGCGCGCTTCGCCGCGCAGATCGAGCGCGAGAAGCGCGGTGGCGGCGAGCCAGCTGCGAAGGACCCGGAAGCCAGCGACTCGCCCGAAAGCTGGCGTGCGCGCGCGGACGCGGTGGCGATGCAGATCATCCCCACCATCGAGATCTGCCGCTACTGCCCGGGCATGGTGACGGCCATGGGCGTGAGCATCGGGCTGACGGTCGGCACGATCATGACGCGCGGCACCACGGCGCAGAAAGAGCGCTTCGTGCCGGCGCTGCTCACCATGGAGAAGATCGGCGCGTGGGCCATCACCGAGCCAGGCTCGGGCTCCGACGCGTTCGGCTCGATGCAGGCCACCGCCAAGCGCGACGGCGCAGGCGGCTACGTGCTGCAAGGCAGCAAGACCTTCATCACCAACGGGCCCTACGCGGATACAATCGTATTCATTTGTAAGCTCGATGAAGGCAACGCTGCCAAAGAGCGCAAGGTGCTCAGCTTCATCCTGGACAAGGGCACGCCGGGACTCACGCAGAGCAAGCCGCTGCGCAAGATGGGGCAGCACTCGTCGCCCACCGGCGAGCTGTTCCTGGAAGATGTGCGCGTGGGCAAGGACCGCCTGCTCGGCGAGACCGAGGAGCGCGAGTACCGGGCCGGCGCGAAAGAGACCTTCTCGTCGGAGCGCACGGGCGTGGCGGCGATGGCGCTGGGCATCGTGGAGCAGTGCCTTTCGCTCAGCATCGACTACGCCAAGAACCGCGTGCAGTTCGGGCGGCCGATCGGCGAGTTCCAGCTGATCCAGCAGAAGCTGGCGCTCATGGAAGTGGCGCGCATGAACATCCAGAACATCGTGTTCCGGCAGATCGAGCTGGCCGGGCACGGGCGCCGCACCACGTTGGCTGAGGCCTCGGCGGGCAAGCTGTATTGCGCCCGGGCGGCCATGGAAGTGGCCCTGGAGGCGGTGCAGCTCTTCGGCGGCAACGGCTACATGGCGGAGTTCCACGTGGAGCAGCTTTGCCGGGACGCCAAGGTGCTGCAGATCTACGCCGGGACCGACGAGATTCAAACCCTGCAAATTGCCCGCGATTTGCTGAAGGCCTGACGTTGACAGCAGACATTTGCCGGCTAGTATGCCGACCCCACTGCGGCCATAGCTCAGCTGGATAGAGCGCCAGTCTACGGAACTGGATGTCGGAGGTTCGAATCCTCCTGGCCGCGCAAAAACTGTATCGCCTGGAGCGCGATACACTTCGCGATCCGCCTTCGGGGCCTGCGGTCCGTGCTCACGTACCATCACGTACGCTGCGCGCGGTCCTCGGCCCCGAAGGCGCCTCGCTCGCGTCTCGCGCTCCATGCGACACAGTTTTGGTTGGCGCATGCCTGGCGAAACTGACGACGAGCGCTTCATGCGCGAGGCCATGGTCGAGGCCGAGCTGGCAGGTCAGGCGGGGGACGTGCCCGTGGGCTGCGTGCTGGTGCGCGATGGCGCCGTGCTGGCGCGGGCGCACAACCACCGGCAGCGCTCGCAGGACCCGACCGCACATGCCGAGCTCCTCGCGATTCGCGAGGCCGCAGCCAAGCTGGGCAGCTTCCGGCTTCTGGGCGTGACCGCCTACGTCACGCTCGAGCCTTGTCCCATGTGCGCGGGCGCGCTCGTCAACGCGCGCGTCCCACGCGTGGTCTACGGCTGCGACGACCCCAAGGCCGGAGCCACGCGCTCGCTCTACAACATCGGCAGCGACGCACGGCTCAACCATCGTTTCGAGCTCTTGCCCGGGGTGCTGGGTGCCGAGTGCTCGGCCCAACTCAGCGCCTTCTTCGCGCGGCTACGCGCCGAGAAAAAAGCCGATTCCTGAGCGTTTCGTGGCCAACTGGCAGCCCCCAGCACACGCCCTCGAACGGAATTGACACCGAGTTTTCGTCTGATACCTTCCGCCGCGGAGAGCTGTCCGAGTGGTCGATGGTGCTTGATTCGAAATCAAGTGTGCCGCAAGGCACCGGGGGTTCGAATCCCCCGCTCTCCGCTAGCGAGGAAAATTAGTAGAAGATTTCTTCCCACGTAAAATCGTGTTGCATGAGGTGCGAGGCGCAAGCGATTTGCCCGTGAGACCGAGGACCGCGCGCAGCGTACCTCTCGGTACGTGAGCACGGACCGCAGGGCTCGCGGGCAAAGCGCGCAGTGCATCGCGCCTCAGGCAATACGATTTTGGAGAGGTGACCGAGCGGTCGAAGGTGCACGATTGGAAATCGTGTGTGCCTGAAAGGGTACCAAGGGTTCGAATCCCTTCCTCTCCGCCGGTAACGAGCTATCCTGATGAAACCTCATCAGGTCTTGTGGCCTCGTCAACGACTGCTCGCGAACCCCGCCAGGCCCGGAAGGGAGCAACGGTAGCGGCGCTAGTCGTGTGACGGGGCCTTTCTAATTGTGGCGAGCGTGAATGCGCGCGCGTGTCCTGCAGCTGTCAGCTGCGCACGCTGGCATCGGCGACACGCTGCAGCTCGAGCGCAGTCGCGGCGGTAGCCGGCGCGCGTGCCGTGCGGGCGATGGCGGCCGGGCCGCCCACGCTCTTGGCCCAGTCGGCAAGCCGCTGCATGCCCTCGGCCGTCGTGACCTTCGGCGTGTAGTCGAGGTCCTGGGCTGCGGCCATCGCATCGAGCAAGCAACCGCGTCCGCGTCGCACGACATCGCTGGGCCACAGACCCCTGCTGTCCGTGCGCTCGCGCAGCCACGCGCGCGCGTAGCTGAGTGCGTAGATGCCGCGCGTCGGTGCCGGCAACCCCAACGCTGCGCACAGCTGCGTGTACAGCTCGCGTGCGGTCCAGTTCTCGCCATCCACCACGTGGTACGCGTGGCCCGGTGCCTTTTCGGCGCTGCCCGCTGCAACGATCGCATCCACCAAGTTGTCGATGTACACAGCTGACACGAGGTTCTCGCCGCTGCCGCACAGGCTCACGCGCCCGTGCAGACCTTCCTCGCACAGCGCAGGCAAGTCGTGTCGTTCGCCCGGGCCCCAGACCCAGGCGGGGCGCAGCGCCGTCACCTGCAACCCGGCGTGGTTGCAGCCGAGCGCCAGCTCCTCTGCGAGTAGCTTGGAGCGCGCGCAGGCGTCCATGGGTTGCCCCAGCAGCGACTGGCTCTCGCGCCAGTTGAGGCGATCGCGGTTGGCCAGCGTGGCGTCGGCGCATGACAGCAGCACCACGCGCCGCACTGCTGCGTGACGGGCCGCGCTTAGCACGTTCTCCGTACCGGCGACGTTGATCCACGCAAGTGCCTCGGGCGCCGCGCGATGCGAGCTTTCACCTGCGCAGTGGAAGACCACGTCCACGCCTTGCGCCTCCCGCGCGATGGCGTTGGGGTCGGCGAGGCTCACCACCTGCGCTCGCGCGCCTGCGTCGTTCCAGGTTTGGAGGTCGGCGGCATTTCGCACGAGCACACGCACTTGGCCCAGCGGCAAGAGGCGCCGCGTCAGCGCCGCACCCACGAAGCCGGTCGCACCCGTGACGAGGTAGGTGGTCATGCGCACTGATTACCTTACGTGCAGCCGGCGCACGCGGTCCACGAAGATCGCAGCGCTCTGCTACGATCGGCGGGTGCGCGTGAACTCCTGGGGCCTGCTGCTGTGGGCGCTGCTGGCTGGGTGCAGCACGCCGTGTCGCGATCACGATGGGGACAAGCACGGTGTGGGTTGCGCGGCCGGTCCCGACTGCAACGACGACGACCCACTGCGCACGAGCGATTGCGACGCCGCAGTGCCCGATTGCATGCAGACGCCCTACGCGCCTGGGTGTCCATGTTACGCCGGCGAGGAGATGGAATGCTACGACGCGCCTGCCGCCACCGAAGGCGTGGGCGCGTGCCACGCCGGCAGTGCGCTGTGCATCAGCGAGGTGTGGTCCACCTGCGACAGCCCGGTGTTGCCCCAAGATGAAGTCTGCAACGATCGCGACGACGACTGCGACGGCACCATCGACGAAGGCGTGCTGAGCCCATGCGGTGGTTGTGACGACAGCTGTGTCGGCGGCATCTGGGGGCCGCCCATCGAGGCGTTCAAGGCAGCCGGCGATCTCGACGTCACGCTCAACGGGGAGCTCACGCTGCGGCGCACCGCGCACGACGCGCTCAGCGTCTGGGTCGGCAACACGGCCGAGGGCACGGTGTCCAAGCTCGACGCCAGCAAGGCTGTGGAAGTGGCGCGCTACCGCACGGCAGGTGGTGCGCCGATCCGCGTCGCGGTCGATCACCGCGGTGATGCCTGGGTGCTCGACCAGAGCAGGCTTGGCAAGGCGACGCTCACGAAGCTCGCCGGCAGCAGCGCGCGCTGTGCAGCTCATGGCGGCGGCATGGTCGTGACGTCGCACAAGCCGAGCCAAGTCCTTGCCGTCGGTGCCGACGACTGCGTGCTGCTCAGCGTGCCGGTGGGTGCTGCCGGCGAGGACGCGCGCGCGCTTGCCGTCGACGGAACCTTCGCGCCCGATGGCGTCGCCGCGGGCAACGTGTGGGTGGGGTTGTCAGAAGGTCACGCCGTGCTCGAGCTCGACGGTCAAACCGGCGCGCTCCTGCGGCGCGTCAAGCTGCCGAGCTTCTCACCCTACGCAGCGGCATTCGATCCGTGGGGCAGGTTGTGGTTGATCGATCGCGCGGGCCTGTTGGCGCGCGTCGACCCCAGCACGGCCACGCCCAGCGTGCAGATCGAGACGGCGCCGCTGGTGTGCTTCGAGCTCGAGGCGCTGGCCATCGATGCGCAGGGCAGGCTCGTGCTCAGCGGTTTCTCCTGCGAGCGAGTGATCACCTACGACCCAGTGCACGAGCGCTGGGATTCGGTGCAGACCCCCGACTTGCTCACCCCGCGCGGCGTGATCTCGCACGGCCAATCCGCCTGGGTGGCGTACACCTCGGCGCGCGTGGGAGAGTTCCAGCTGACTCCGCTGCTGGTGAAAGACACCTACGACTTGGCGCATGCCGGCACCGCTCCCTACGAGACCATCGCCGCCTCGAGTGACAGCTTCGGCAAGCTCTGGCTGGTGAGCGCGTCGGGTGGGCCGGGCGAGCTGGGCGTGGCCACGCGCTTCGATCCTAGCAGCCACGCAGTTACGGCCGAGGTCCCGGTCGGACGCGGGCCGCGCGCGCAGGGCGACCTGACCGGCGCTGCTCTCGGCGGGGAGCTGGTGCCCAGCGCGGACGCCTCCCATGTGTTCGCCGGCTGCGGACACGAGGCCATTGCCAGCGGTAGCAGCCAAGCGGGCAAGCTCACGCAGTGGGTTGCCGTGCACGTGACAGCGAGCCTCGGGCCTGGCGCGCGTTTGGTAGTGGCTGCGCGCTCGGCTGCAGCGCAGTCCGGCCTCGCGCGCGCGAAGTACAGCGCGCTGGGCAACTTCTCCGGCGACCGTGCGGCGTTTGCGCTGCACGTGCCCGACGGCGGCTTCGTCGAAGTGAAGCTGACACTGAGCGCCGGCAGCGCGATCGGTGCACCGCGCGTGGCTCGCGTGGGCGTGCAGTGGCGTTGCCCCGGTCCTGAGTAAGTGACGAACCTCGGGCGCAGCTCGCGCGTATTCGCAACGGGTCGGTTCGTGCGATACTGGCGCCTTGTCGGGGCGGGCGTTGCAGGAGAGGGTCTTGATGCGGATTCACAGGTCGGCCGGGATGATCGGTGCTTGGCTGTGCGCGCTCGCGTTGTTTGGCGGCGCGGCCGCGCACGCGCGTGCGCAAGAAGGCCAGGGGCTCATGAAGATGGGCGAGTCCGACATGAGCGACCAGGATGCACGCGCACACTTCAAGGTGGGCACGAGCCTGTACGAAGCCGGTCGCTTTCAGGAAGCTGCGAGCGAGTGGGAGCAAGCGTACGCGCTCTCCAAGCGCGACGTGCTGCTCTACAACATCTACGTCGCCAACCGTGACGCGAGCGATCTACCCAAGGCCATCGACGCGTTGCAGCGTTACCTCGGCACACAGGAGCCCGACGCGAAACAGCGCTTGAACTTGCAGGCGCGTCTGACGGCCATGCGCAATGCGCTTGCGGCGCAGCAGCAACCTGCGAGCGCACCGGGTGGCGCTGCCAACAGCGCCGCCGCACCCACGCCCGCCGCCGCGCCGGAAGCCAGCACACCCGCCGCGCCCGCTCCCGAAAAGCCCGCGCCCAGCCGCAGGTCGAGCTCCGCGTTACCGCTCGTGCTCGTCGTCACCGGCGGCGCGTTGCTCGCCGGCGGTCTCGTGACCGGCTTGGTGACACAGGGCAAGGTGTCGAGCATCGAGGACAACTGTCCCAAAGACACTTGTCGCGCGGGCTACGATCTGCCTGCTGCCCGCAGCAGCGCGCGCACGCTCGCGACGCTGACCGATGTGCTACTCGCGGGTGGCGCAGTGCTGAGCGGCGTCGGAGTCGTGCTGTGGCTGACTCACCAGGGCGGTGCGAGCCCGTCCGAGCACGCTTCCGCCCGCGCCCGCGTCACTCCGCTGCTCGCGTGTGCAGCTGACGGATGCGTGGGGAGCGTGTCGGGTCGGTTCTGAGCGGTGGTCAGCGAGGGCCGTTCGGTGGGTCGGTGCGTCGGCGCAGGTCGTGCGTGTAGTGAAGCAGCGCACATACGACACAGGCCCGCTTTTCGCCGAGACCTGCTCAGATCGTGACTCCCGCGTTCACTGCGAGCACCCTATGATTCCGCTGAGCCAGCAGCTGGTGCAGTACAACACGAGCAGCAGCTGCTGCGCGACACCACGCTTGATGGAAGCTCACGGGAACAGCGAGGGGTGAGATGATGGGCTCTGACGCGACGACACCAGCGGCTCGCAAGCAGGGACGAGTGCTACTCGTGGACGACGAACACGCGTTGCGCAGAGCGTACGCGCGGGCCATCGAGGCTGCGGGCTTCGAGGTCGAGCAGGCTTCCACGGGCCAGCAGGCGCTGGCCGCCCTCGCCGGCAAGGACTTCGACGTGATCGTCACCGACATCACCATGCCGGAGATGACGGGGATCGAGCTGGTGCGCGCGGTGCGCGAGCGAGATCTCGATGTGCCCGTGATCATGGTCACCGGCAGCCCGACGGTCGAGAGTGCGACCTCGGCTGTGGAATACGGAGCCCTGCGCTATCTGGTCAAGCCCATCGAGGGCAAAGTGCTAGTGGAGAACGTCGAGCGTGCCGCGAAGTTGCGGCGCGTGGCGCGGCTCAAGCGGGAGGCTGTCGAGTACCTCGGCGCTGCCGAGAAGTTGGTCGGGGACCAGGCGGGGCTCGAGGCCAGTCTCGCGCGCGGCATGCAGACCCTGTGGATGGCGTATCAGCCCATCCTCGACGCCGCAACACGCCGGGTGGTCGCTTACGAAGCACTGGTGCGAACGCGCGAGCCCACGATCCCTCACCCCGGAGCACTGTTCTCGATTGCGGAGCGGCTCGATCGCGTCGCCGAGGTGGGCCGTGCCATTCGCGCGCACGTGGCGGCCACACTGAGCGAGCGGCCACCCGAGGTGGACATCTTCATCAATCTGCACCCGACCGACTTGCTCGACGAAGAGCTGTTCTCCACGAGTGCGCCGCTGAGCGCATTCGCACGCCAGATCGTCCTCGAGGTCACGGAGCGTGTCGCGCTGGACCATCGCTCGGACGTGCCCGCGCGTATCGAGCGCCTGCGCAATCTGGGCTTCCGCATCGCCATCGACGACCTCGGCGCCGGCTACGCGGGCCTGAGCTACTTCGCGCTGCTCACGCCCGATGTCGTCAAGCTCGACATCTCGTTGGTTCGCAACATCCACCAGGAGAAGATCAAGCAGAAGCTCGTGGGGTCGTTCACCAGCTTGTGCAGGGAGCTGGGGATGTCGGTGGTTGCGGAAGGCATCGAGACTGCCGAGGAGCGTGAGACCGTCGTGGCGCTCGGTGCCGATCTCCTGCAGGGCTATCTGTTCGCCAAGCCTGGGCCGCCGTTCCCAGAGGTCCAATGGTAGTGGACGCGAGACAGGAACGCTGAATCCAGACGCGTAGTCGCGCGCCGCGCCTGTAAGACACCGTCACCGTCCGGCACTCGAACGCGCCGAACGGTGACCAAGTGACCGGCGTGTCGCACGCCGCGTTGCGCGCTCAGGCGGCTTCCGCCTCGGGTTCCGGCGCTGCTGCCTCGGTACGCACGGGCACAGCTGCTCCGCCCGGCTCGCTCATCATGCGCGCGCGGATGCGCTCGCGCAGCTCGGCGTCGGCGTTGAGCGCCTCGCGCGCGCGCTCCCGGCCCTGGCCCAGACTGGTTCCTTCGTACGCGTAGTATGCGCCGCTCTTCTTCACGATCTCGCGCTCCACGGCGCTGTCGAGCAAGTCGCCCACAGCGTCGATGCCGAAGCCGTAGCGAATGTCGAACTCGGTGGTCTGGAACGGCGGCGCGAGCTTGTTCTTCACCACCTTCACGCGCGTGCGGTTGCCGCAGATCTCTTCGCCATTCTTCACCGGGCCGATGCGCCGGATGTCCAGACGCATCGACGCGTAGTACTTGAGCGCGTGCCCGCCGGTGGTGGTCTCGGGCGAGCCGAACACCACGCCGATCTTCATGCGCAGCTGGTTGATGAACATGATCGTGGTGCCCGTGCGGTGGGTGATGCCGGTGAGCTTGCGCAACGCCTGGCTCATCAGGCGCGCTTGCAGACCCATGTGCTGATCGCCCATTTCGCCGTCGATCTCGGCCTTGGGCACCAGTGCCGCCACCGAGTCGACCACCAGCAGATCGACCCCACCGCTGCGTACCAGCGCCTCGGCGATGTCGAGCGCCTGCTCTCCGGTGTCGGGCTGACTCACCAGCAGCTGTTCGATGTCCACGCCCAGCGCCTTGGCGTAGTGCACGTCGAGCGCGTGCTCGGCGTCGATGAACGCTGCGATACCGCCGGCGCGCTGGCATTCGGCGATGGCATGCAGCGTGAGCGTGGTCTTGCCGCTCGACTCGGGGCCGTACACTTCCACGATGCGGCCGCGCGGATAGCCGCCGCAACCGAGCGCGCGGTCGAGCGAAGGGCAACCAGTGGCGATCGCCGGCACCTGCTCGGTGCGGTTCTCTCCGAGCGACATGATGGCGCCCTTGCCGAATTGCTTCTCGATGTTGCTGATGGCTTCCTTCACGGCTTTGAGCTTCTCTTTCACGGACATGATTCGTTCTCCAGGCTAGGGGGTTGCGTCCAACGAGCGGGCTTGCTCGAAGCTTCGGGGTGCGCGGCACGCGAGCGCTCAGGGCAGGCTGCTCGCGCCACGGTTCGCCGCCATCAGCGGCATGCCTTCGTGGGCAGGAGGCTCGCGGTCGAGCAGACGGTACTGCACGGCTTCCGCCACTTGCGCGGCACCGACGCCATCCCGGCCTTCGAGGTCGGCGATGGTGCGTGCGACGCGCAGCACCTTCGCGTAGGCACGCAGCGACAGCCCCAGCGCATCGATGCTGCGCACGAGCAGCCGGTGTGCGGCGTCGTCGAGCGTGGCGGCGATGGTTTGGGTGGGTGACTGGCCAGAGATACTGGCTCTGGCAAACGCGCGTGCGCGGGCTTTGCTGACGCGCTCGCGCACCAGCGTGCTGCTGTCGCCGGCGTCCGCCTGGCTCAAGCTCGCCGCGCTCACCGGTGGCAGCTGAATGTGAATGTCGAAGCGGTCGATCACCGGGCCCGACACCCGCGCGCGGTAGCGCTGGGCCTGCTCCGGCGAACAACGGCACACGCGCTTGGGATCCCCGGCATAGCCGCACGGG
>JADGRE010000160.1 GCA_017881185.1 Pseudomonadota bacterium
GGCGGGGTGTACTGGGTTGGCACCGTACCGCAGGCGCGCAAGCAAGGTGTGGCCGCGCACTGCGCCTACGCCGTGACCAACTGGTGCTTCGAGCAGGGCGCCCACGCTGTGACCTTGCAGGCGAGCAAGCAAGGCGAGCCAATCTACCGGGCCTTGGGCTTTGCGGAATTCACGCGATACCCGTGGTACCTGCATCCGGGTCGCTGAAGTTGCGCGCAGCTCAAGCGGCCCACGGCAGCAGCGCGGGTGCACCGTGCGCCAGGCTGAGCTGACCGGGTGCGACCATGGCGCACTGCGTGAGCGTGTCTGCGATGGCCTGTACGCCGATGGCGGCGCTGCCGCGTTGGTTGCCGCGGTCCAACACGAGTCGGGTCGGCCGTTCGCCGCGCACGAGCTTGCCGAGCAGGGTGCGCAGCGTGCGTGCGCGTGCGAGCAGCGACGGGCCGTCCCAGCGACTGCCCGGCAATACGACGATCTGCTTCAGCCAGCCGACCTCGCGGCTGAGCTGCTCGAGCCGCTCTGCGACGCGCGTGAAGAACTCCAACAGCGACTCCTGCGCGTGCTGCACCAGCACCACCAGTTGGTGTTCCGGCCCGCGGCTGGCGTGTGCCCACGGCAACCAGAGGGAATCACGTTCGGCGATCAACACGGAGGTCTCGGTCATTGGTTCACCCCTTCGGTCTGTGTGGGGGGTGGCTAAGCAGGCTTCGTGCCAACCTGATCTTGGTGGGCGAGATCGCCTTGCGCAGCGTCAATCCGGCGCAATGCGCCCGCTGGTAAAGATTGTGGGCGCAGGTCTTGCGCCGACGCCCGCGTTGCGCGCCTTTTCTGCGCCGGTGCGCATTTCAGTGCAGCCAGCTCAGCACGACGGGCTCGGCACGGGGCACCGGAGCGGCAATCGCTCGGGGCTTGCCGACAATCAGCGCCGCAATCGCGCTCATCCGCTCGGGAATGGCGAGCCCGCGCTTGACCTCGGGCTCGTTGAGCACGCCGAGCGCGAAGCCGATGCAGCAGCTGCCAAGGCCAAGCTCGAGCGCCGCCAGCTGCACGTTTTGGGCGGCGAGCCAGCAGTCGGCTTGTGCGTAGGCGCTGCTCGGGTCGGCGCAGATCGCGAGCAGGGTGCCGGCGTCGTAGAAGATGTTGAAGCCCGGGTCGGAGAGCAGTTGCCGGTAGCGCGCGGCCTTGGCATCGTCGGTGGTCTTCGCGAGCATGAGGGCCTTGGCCTGCTCGGAGTAGCGCGCGAGCGCGGCACGGTCTTGCACCACCACGAAGGCCCACGGCTGCGCATTCATCGCGCTCGGCGCCTGGACCGCGGCGCGCAGGAGCTGTCGAACCGTCTGTTCGCTCACAGGGTCAGGCAGGTACGAGCGAATCGCACGTCGCGCTTGGATGGCTTCGAGCACGTTCATGGCATCCTCCGTTCGCGCTTGGATCGCCTGCGCTAGATAGACGCGCCGCCGGAACCTGCAAGCCGGCCCTGCTGTGGCCCGGAGCCCTCGGCTGCCACGAGCTGCGGCTTGCGCCGCTCGCGCGGGCTGCGAACCAGCAGCTGCAACAGGCCTGGCAGGATGAAGAGCGTGAGCAGGGTCGACAGCACGATGCCGCTGACCACCACCGTGGCCAGTGGGCGTTGCACCTCGGCACCCGCGCCGGTGGCCAGGGCCATGGGCAGAAAGCCGAAGGCGGCGACCGCGCCTGTCGTGAGCACCGCGCGCATGGTGTGCACCGCGCCATCGCGCACGGCCTCGCGCAGCGGCCAACCCGAAGCGAGCTTGGTACGCACCTCGCTGCCCAGCACCACACCATTGAGCACCGAGACGCCCGCCAGCGCCACGAAGCCGACGGCTGCAGGAATGCTGAACGACAAGCCGCGCCCGAGCAGACCCAGGATGCCGCCGATCAGCGCGAACGGCACCACGGCGAACACGGCCGTGGCGTAGCGAGCGTCGTGGAACATCCACAGCAGCATGCCGAAGATGATGACGAGCGCGATGGGTACGACCATCCCGAGACGGCTCTTGGCGCGCTCGAAGTTCTCGAACTGTCCGCCCCAGCTGACCTCGTAACCCGACGGCAACGTGACTGCGGCTTGCACCTTGGCTTGCGCCTCGTGCACCCACGACACCAGATCGCGGCCGCGCAAGTTGACCTCGACGCGCACCGTGCGGCGCAGGTTCTCGCGGCGCACTTGGGCCGGTCCTTCGGACTCTTCGATGCTGGCCAGCTCCGAGAGTGGCACCGAATTGCCTTGCGGTGCTTCCACGAACAGCTCGCCGATCGCCTCGGGTTGCAGCGAGCGCGGTGGCACGATCACGCGCAGATCGAAGCGCTTTTGCTCTTCGTAGATCAATCCGACCGGCACGCCCAAGCGGGCTGCGCGCACCACGGCGAGCGCAGCCTGTGCGCGGATGCCGTAGCGCGCCAGGCGCTGGCGATCCGGTCGCACACTGATCTGTGGGGCGCCCAGCAAACGTTCGACACGCGTGTCGCCGGTGCCTGGCACCTTGCGTACGACTGCCGCGACCTGCTCGCTCAGCCGCTTGAGCTCGGCGAGATCCGGGCCGAACACGTTGATCTGCACGTCGGCACGCGAGCCGCTGACCAGCTCGTTGGTCTTGTCTTCGATCGGCTGAGACACCGATACAAAGGTGCCGTGTACCTCGCGTTCGATGGCGCGCTTGATGGCTTCCGACAGGGAGTCGAGGTCGTGTGCCGTGGTCCAGTGCTTCTTGTCTTTGAGGTGCACGAAGATGTCGGTGTTGTCGTTGCCCACCGGGTCGATGGCGACCTCGGCGCGTCCGGTCATGCCGAGGGTCGTGATGACCTCCGGAAACTTCTTGAGCACCTTCTCGGCGGCCAGATCGAGCTCGCGCGCTTGGGCGAGGCTGATCGACGGCGCACGTCGGATGGTCACGACCACGTCGCCTTCATCGATGCGCGGCACGAAGTCGGCACCCGCCTGTGCGAGCAGCACGAAGCTCGCGCACAGGCCCAACGCCGCAGCACCGAGTAGCCACGTGGTTCTGGGGGCGGCCCAGTCGAGCGCGCGCGCATAGCGAGCCGCGAGCCACTCGAGCCAGGCCGGTCCGTGACCTTTGGGGGGAGGCACGAGCAGCGCGAGCAACGCCGGGAAGAACAGTATCGCGTAGATCAACGCACCGAGCAGCGCGCAAGCCATGGTGATGGCCATCGGCCGGAACATCTTGCCTTCGATGCCGCTCAAGCTCAGCAGTGGCAAGTACACCAGCATGATGATCGCCACCGAGAACGCGACCGGACGCGCAACCGACGCGGCGACTTCGCTGTAGGCACCGTCGCGCGCCGTGCCTAGCAAGCGCTTGCCGGCGAGGGCACCCAGCACGGATTCCAAGATCACGATCGGACCGTCGACCAGAAAACCGAAGTCGATGGCACCCAGGCTCATCAAGTCACCGGTGATGCCGAACAGATGCATGCCGAGCACGGCGAACGACATCGACGCCGGAATGCCGATCACCACTACGAGCGCGCCGCGCAGCGTGCCCAAAAAGAGCGCCAGCACCAGCGTGACGACGAGCGCGCCCTCGACGAGGTTGCCCATGACCGTTGCCAGCGTGCGCCCCACGAAGTCGGAGCGATCGTAGATCGGCTCGATCTTCACGCCGGCGGGGAGCTCGCGCTGGATCTGCGCGACCTTGCGCTTGACGGCCTGCACCACGTCGCGGCTGTTTTCGCCGATCAGCATCATGGTGACGCCGGTCACGGCCTCACCTTCACCGTCGCGCGTGATGATGCCGTAGCGCATGGCTGCGCCGATGCGCACGTCGGCCACGTGACGCACCAGCACGGCGGTTCCGTCTTGCGCGGTACGCACCACGACGCTGCCGATTTCTGCCTCGTTGGCCAAGAGGCCCACGCCGCGCAGCGTGAGGGCTTCGTTGCCGCGCTCGATGTAACCGCCGCCGACGTTGGTGTTGGCGTGCTCGAGCGCTTCGACCACGGCACCGAGCGTCAGCTGGTGCGCGTGCAAGCGTGCCGGGTCGATGACCACTTGGTACTCCTTCAGGTCGCCGCCCATGGTGTTGAGCTCGACGATGCCCGGGACTTGCCGAATCTTCGGGGCGATCTCCCAGTCGAGCAGGGTGCGTAGCTGGGTCGGCGAGTGGTGATCGGAGCGCACCACGAACTGGTAGATCTCGCCGAGGCCGCCGGACACCGGCGACAGCTGCGGTTGACCACAGTTCTTCGGCAAGTCTTGCTCCACCGAACGCACGCGCTCGACCACCACTTGCCGCGCCAGCCATAGATCGGTGCCCTCTTTGAAGACCACGGTCACCGCCGATAGTCCGGAGCGCGACACCGAGCGCAGCTCCGACAGCCATGGCACACCATTGAGCGCCAGCTCCAGCGTCGAGGTGACCGAGCGCTCCACCTCGACCGGCGACAGGCCCGGGGCATCGGTCAGCACCGACACCTGAATCGTCGACACGTCCGGCACCGCGTCGATGGGCAAGCTGCGCACGGCGGCGGCGCCCACGCCGAGCACTGCCACCAGCAGCACCGCCATGAGCTCCTTGAGACGAATGGTTTGTTGAACGAGCTTGCTGAGCATGGCGTTAGCGGAAGATCTCCGATTTGAGGGCGAATACGCCGCTGACGGCGACCTGCTCGTCGGCGCGCAGGCCTGCCTCGATCTCGACGTGCGTCGCGTCCTGGCTGCCGAGCTGCACGGCGCGCGGCTCCACCGCGAGCGCGCCGCCTGCCACGAACACCGTGGGCCTGCCGTCGACGCTGGTGACGGCGTCGCGGGGCAACACGAGCTTCTGGGCCAGCGGTGCGCTCGTATGAATGGCCGCGCTCACCGACTGGCCCGGGCGCAGCGGCGTCTCCCGCTGCTCTACGACTACGCGCACCTGCGCAGTCTTGGTCGCCAGATCGATGACCTCCCCGACGTACGCGACCGCGCCTTGCACCAGTGGCGTGGCTTGACCAGGTGCCACGAGATCCACGCGATCCCCCGCATGCACCGCGCCGAGATCGCGCTCGAACACCGCCAGCTGCAACCAAACGCGATGCAGGTCGGCGACCCGAAACGCCGTGAGCGTCGGCTCCACGAATTGACCGCGCGTCACGCGCCGCTCCACCACCTTGCCAGCGATTGGACTCGTCAGCAGCAACGAGCCCGGCTCGGCGTGTGCGCTTGCACCCATGGCACGGATGCGCTGCTCGGCGGCGTCGAGGTCGGCACGCGCCGCTGCTGCGGTCGCGGTCGCGAGCTCGGCCTCACGGTGCGACGAGATCTTGGCGGCCGCCAGCTCCAGCTCGCGTCGCGCGTTGGCCGAGGCCGCTTCGAAGTGCGCACGCGCCGAGATCAACGTCGCCTGGGCTTCGCCGAGCTCGGCGCTCTCGATCTCGGCCAGCACCTGGCCCGGTTTGACCGCGTCGCCCTCGACTACGCGCACCTCGCGTACCCGGCCAGCGATGCGCGCGCCGATGGCGGCGACACGCGCAGGATCGAACTCGACCGTGCCTGTCACATGCAACACGGGCGACAGGGAACGCGCTTGCGGTGCGGCGAATACCAGGCCTGCGTGCTGTGCGAATGCCGGCGAATAGCGGATCCACTTGCCGTCCACGTACGGCGCCGAGTGCGCGGCGGGTTCTGGCTCGCGCTGTCGCTTGCTCGACTTGCTGACGACCAGCACGGCGACTGCTGCTGCCACGGCTGCAACCGCCCACGGCCAGCGGGTTTTGCGCTTGGGCGCGCGCGAGCCGGTCGCGTGTTGGGTCAGCGTCGGCTCGCCTTCCAACACGCGTGCGGAGCCGGTCGCGATGTCTTCCATCGGTTCACTCATGGCAACGGACCTCCAGCGGCTTGCTCCAGCGCGATGCGCTGCGCCCACGCGGCCGACAGCGCATCGAGGCGATTGCTGCGTACGCGCACCAGATCGCGCGCCGCCAGCGCCACACGAAACCAATCGAAACGCCCCGCGCCGAAGCCAGCCTCAGCCAGCTGGAACGAGCGCTGTGCCGCGGGCAACGCGGCGCTGGTGAGCAGCTGCAGCTCTGCCCTGCGCAGCTCGTAGGCATGCAGCGCTGCGATCACTTCGCGCTCGATGCGATGTTCGCTCAGCACACGCCGATCGAGCTCCGCCGTCCGCGCCTGGGCGACCACGGCCAGCGGGCCTTGGTTACGCTGGGCGAAAGGCAGCTCGACGCTCAGTCCGACCAGGCCGAACGCGGGCGAGCGCGGTGCTTGGTCGACACCCAGGTACACGCCCACGCGCGGCACGCGCTCGCGTTCCAGCCGCTCTTGCGTCGCCGACAACGCTTGCAAGCGCGCTTGCGACGCCATCAGCTGCGGATGGTTGTGGCGCGCGCGCTGCAGGTAGGTGGCTTCGTCGCGCAGTGGGGGAGGGTCCTCGACTGCGGTCGTCAAGGTCAGCGCCTGCTGAGCCGGAAGATCCAGCGCGTCTCGCAGCTGCATCGTCAGTTGCTCGCGCTCGCGCTTGGCTGCCGTGCCGACGGCCTCGATCTGCGCAAGCTCGAGCTCCGCCGAGGCCTGTTCTAGATCCGAGGCCGCACCCATCTCGACGCGCTTCTTGGCTGCTGCCAGCACGCGCTGCGCGATCTCGGCTGCGGCCTGTGCCTCGGCGATGCGCAGGTCCGCGATCTGCGCGTCCAGGTACGCAGCCCACACCACGAGGCGTGCGTGCAGGTGCTGCAGATCGCGTTCGGCGCGCGCCACGGCGACCTCGCGTGTGACTTCACGCACGCGCGCCGCGGGCGCGCCGCCCACCTCGAAGAGCGTGTCGAGCAGCGCACTGTAGCCGGCATCGCGCGCCCAGCCGCCATTGAAGGTCGGGCGAACATCCACGGAAAGCCGCGGATTCTGTGGCATCACTACGGCTGCGCCCGCGCGCCTGGCCTGAGCCACACGCACCGCATGCTCGGCCATCACCATCTCTGGAGCTTGCGCGTCGACGCGCGCGAGGGCGTCCGCGAGCGAAAGACTCAGTCCCTCCGACTGTGCCGCGCACGGCGCGACCACGCCAGGCGCTAGCGCACAAGCCAGCCCCAAGGTCAGCCATCCAAACACACGACTGCAAACCACGGACACCTCCACGACGAGCGCAGGACAGCACCCACGCCGCGAGCGCGCGCACGACCCAGTGGGCGTCGCGGCGATCGCAGCGGACCGAAGGGCTGTCTCAGGCGCGCGGTGGGCGTTCGAGGCCGCGCGCGCGCTCGCGCGAGCTCACGACGTGGCGGCCGAAGCCAAGCAGGCATGCACTCGCGCGCACTTGCGCCGCACAGCCCAGCACATGGGCTTCGAGCTCGCCGCTCTCGTCGTCGTCTTCGTCATCGAGCTGATCTTCGGCGTCGAACAGACTCGCGCCGGAGCTGGGATCGTTCGGCTGCGGCACGCTGAACCCAGCGTGCGCTTGCGGCACGCTGAACCCGGCGTGCGCTGCCGTTGGTGCCTGCCGTTCGCCAGCGCATGCTGACAGCGAGTCTAGGCTGCCGGACTGCGCCGCCGCGCTGCGGTCAGTGACGCAGCCGAACGCCGCCAGCACCGTCAGGCCGACCCAAAGGGTAAGCGAGGCGATGAGCGAAGCAGGCGTCAGGGCGCGCAGCGCGAGCATGATCGACACAGTGTGTGGTGCGTCGTGTAGGCGTTGTCAAGTCACGAGGCCGGGGGCCGGCGGTCCGAGCGGGGACGCTCCGCTTGTGAAACGGCATCGCCAGGCCTGCCATCACTTCGCGATCCGCCGTCGCTCGCTGTGGTCTGTGCATCGTGGCGTCTCGCCCCGCTGCCCGCCCCGTTAGTCGGCAACCCCTGACTCGTGGTACACGCTACGGGCAGCGGGACCGGGATGATCGAAGAGCTGAAGAACCTGCTGGTGCGCTCGGGTGCGAGCTGGGTGTTGTGGCTCTTGTTCGGCCTCAGCGTCGCGTCCATTGCGGTCATGCTCGACCGCGCGCGCGTGTTCTGGGCGGGGCGCGAAGACATCACGCGCCTGGTCGCCGACTTGCACGAGTTGCTCGGCAAGGGCGACGTTGCCGCGGCGCGCGCACGCGTGACCAAGTCGCGCAGCGCCGAGGCCGTGGTGGTGCTCGCGGGTCTGTCGCAATGGGAGCGCGGCGCGACCGCTGCAGAAGAGGCGATGGCTGCGGCCACGGGCTTATTGCGCTCGCGCCTGGAGCGACGTCTCTTGTTTCTCGGAACGGTGGGCAACAACGCCCCGTTCATCGGCCTCTTGGGCACGGTCATCGGCGTCGTGGGTGCGTTCGACGCGCTCGGACAGAGCTCACTGCTCGCGAGCTCCACCCAGCTCGCGCCCGAGCGCGTGATGAGCACCATCGCAGAAGCCTTGGTCGCGACGGCTGTCGGCCTGGTCGTGGCGATTCCCGCGGTCGCGGTGTTCAACTACTTTCAGGGCCTCTTGGCGCAGACGCTGACCAACGTGGAAACGCTGGGGCACGTGCTGCTGACGCACATCGGTCCTGCAGCTGCACCCGCAACCAAGCCCAGCGAGTCGCAATCTCTCAACGGGTGAGCCATGGCGTTTCAACCTTCACGCTCGCCGCTGGGCGCCATCACCGGCATCAACGTGACGCCGCTGGTCGACATCACCCTGGTGCTCTTGATCATCTTCATGGTGACCGCGAAGTTGATCGTGGGTCATCAGGCCATGTCGGTCGACTTGCCGAAGGCGGCGTCGGGCAGCGAGGTGCAGGAGATCTTCAGTGTGGTGTTGCCCGAGAACGGCGCGGCACAGGTGAACGGCCAGTTGCTCGCCAACGACGACGCGCTCTTGCCGCTCGCCAGCACCCAAGCCAAGCAGAACAAAGAGCTGCGCGCGGTCATCAAGGCGGACGGTAGAGTCTTTCACAGCCGCGTCATGCACACGCTCGATCTCTTGCGGCGTGCAGGCGTCTCGAAGATCGCGTTCGGCGTAGTGCCGCTGCCCGCGCCCGAGGCTTCGCCAAAGCAGGCGCAGTAGGCCATGCGCTCGGTGCAAGTCATGGCGGCGCTCTCCGATCCGCTGCACGACTTGATCCGCGCCAGCCGCCGCGATCGGCCGTGGTTGCCTGCGGCATTCGTGCTGGCTGCCGGCGTTCATCTCGCGGCAGCATGGCTGCTGTCGCAGCGGCTCGCGCACCCTGCGGCGCTGCCGCCGGTCACGAGCGAGCTCTTCGACATTCAGTTGCCCGAGCCTGAGCCTGAGCCCGCGCCTGCAGCCCAAGCGGAGCCTGAGCCTGCACCAACGCCGCTGCCGCCGGCTGCGAAGCTCAAGCAGCGCGAGCCGACGCCAGCCAAAGACACGCCACCCGCAGCGCTCGCGCAAGCCGCTGCGGTAGTCACGCGGCAAGAGACGCCGGACGAGCCCGTCGACCTCACCGGCTTCGTGACCGGCAACGCCGCAACCTATGCGGGTGGCACCACGGCGTCAGCTGGAACGAGCAACAAGCCCGGGCACCGTGAAGTCGGCGCGGTCGGACCGGCGACCAGCACGGGGGCGCTGGCGGGTGGCAGCAGCGTCGATCGTTCGCAGCCGCCGACCGTGGTGGGCGAGCTCGATTGGCACTGCCCGTTTCCGTCGGAAGCCGACAGCGACCGCATCGACGACGCGGTGGCGACGATCCGCGTGGCGATCGACGCCAGCGCTCGCTTGACGCGCGTGGACGTGCTCGAAGATCCGTCCCACGGCTTCGGTCGTGCCGCGCAAAGTTGTGCGCGAGACAAGGTGTGGCGCGCGGCCCGCGACCACGCTGGCAAGTCGGTCGCCGGTAGCGTCACCGTGCGCGTCCGCTTCGTGCGATGAGGAGCGGCGAGTGAAGGCAAGCTCGCGAGCGCTCCTTGTTGCGATGCTCCTGCAGGTGCCGGCGCTCGCGTTGGCGCAGACGAACGATGCTGCGGCGCCCGCGACCGATGCACCCGCTGGGCCAGCACCCGAGCCGATCGTCCCGCCGCAGCTCAAAGAGAACGCCAGCGTGTCGTACCCGACGCAAGCGCTAGGCGAGCACTTCTATGCTCAGGTCATCGTCAGCCTCGTGCTCGAAATCGCCATCGACGGCAGCGTGCGTAACGCCAGTGTGCAGGAGCCTGCCGGTCACGGCTTCGACGAAGCGGCGCTGGCCGCTGCGCGCACGCTACGCTTCGAGCCGGCGCGTCGTGCGGGCAAGGCGCTGCCCGCGCGCATCCGTTACCTGTTCACCTTCGATCCACCGCCACCCACGCTCGCCGGCAGCGTGCTTGATGCCAGCACGGGCGCGCCGCTCGCTGGGGCCACGCTCCGCTTGCGTGCAGCCGATGGCGGCACGCTGAGCGCGCACAGTGCCGCCGACGGCAGCTGGAGCATGCCGGAGGTCGCAGTGGGCCAGGCGGGCAAAGCGCAGGTCAGCATCAGCGCCGAGCACTACCTGCCGCAAGAGACCGAGCTCGAGCTAACGCCCGGCAAGGCCTCGCAGATCTTGTTTCGGCTCAGCCCGCAGCCAGCGCCCAAGGCGCGTGCCAAGCGCGCCGACCTCGAAGTCACCGTGCACGGAGAGCGCCTGCCACCCGCGGTGTCGTCGTTCACACGCGCGGAGGTGCGGCAGATCCCCGGTGCGTTCGGCGATCCGTTTCGCGCCATCGATGCGTTGCCGGGGGTCACGCCGATCATCTCGGGGTTGCCCTTCTTCTACGTGCGCGGCGCGCCGCCTGGCAACGTGGGCTACTTCCTCGATGGCGTGCGCGTGCCGTACCTGTATCACATCGCCATCGGCCCCTCGGTGGTGCAGCCGGGCATGGTCGAACGCGTCGATCTGTATCCCGGCGGCTATCCGGCGAGCTTCGGTCGCTTCGCCGGCGGCATCGTGTCTGCGGAGACCACTGCGCCGCGCATGGATGCGCACGGCGAGGGCAACCTGCGTTTGTTCGACGCAGGCGCCATGGCGGAGACGGGCTTTGCCGGCGGACGCGGCAGCGTGCTCGTCGGTGGGCGCTATTCGTACACGGCCGCGGTCGTGTCGCTGCTCGCGCCGAAGATTGCGCTGGACTACCGCGACTACCAGGCCCGTGTCTCGTACGACCTCACGCCGCGCGATCGCGTCAGCGTCTTCAGCTTCGGCGCGTACGACTTGCTCGGGCAGAAACAAACCGGCGGCTTGAACGTCCTGTTCGGCACCGAGTTCTACCGCTTGAACCTGCGCCACGAGCACAGCTTCGACAGCGGCGCGCTGCGCACCGACGTCACGCTCGGCTCCGACACCACGCGCCTGTCCGCGCAGCGCAACGCGCTCGACCGCTCGCTGGGCATTCGCAGTCAGCTGCATCACAAGGTCTCCGACGATCTCACTTTGCGAGTTGGTCTCGATGCTGCGCTCGACGCCTACACCGCCGATCACGCCACGTACAGCGATCCGGACAGCCCCGCGATCCGCATGTTCAATGCCAGCTTCCCGCCGCGTGACGACACGGCGCTCGGCGGCTGGCTCGATCTCGTGTACGACGTCACGCCGCGCTTCGAGCTCACGCCGGGGCTGCGTGTCGATCTCTTCCACTCGGGCACGGCCACTGCGGTGGGTGTCGACCCACGTCTGGCCATGCGCTTCAAGGTCAGCGACAGCGTGCGCATCACGCATGCCTACGGCCTGGCGCATCAACCGCCATCCTTTATCGTGCCCATTCCGGGCTTGAGCCCCGCGAACCTCACGGGAGGGCTGCAGACCAGCTTGCAGACCAGCACGGGTGTGGAGGTCGACATCACCGAGGGCACCACCGCCACCATGACGGGCTTCTACAACGTCTACCTCGACATGACCGACGCCATCGGCAGCAGCATCAACGGTACGCTCAGCTCGAGCGCGGAGAACCGTAGTCTCGGCTCCGGCGTCGGCGTGGAGCTGATGATCAAGCGCCGCTTGACCAAGCGCCTGGGCGGCTTCCTCTCGTACACGCTGTCGCGCTCCGAGCGCAGTCTGGGCAACGAGCACTTCCCGAGCACCTTCGACCGCACGCACGTGGCCAACGGCGCGCTCGCCTACGATCTGGGCAAGAACTGGCGCGCCGGCACGCGGCTGAGCTTCTACACCGGTACCCCGAAGAATCCGCTCACGCGCGGCCTGATTGCGCCGTTGCGTTCCAACACCCCCGATCGCAATCCGGCGTTCTACCGGCTGGATCTGCGCCTCGAGAAGCGCTGGCAACTGGGGCACAGCACCTGGCTGTCTTTCGTGGCAGAAATGCTAAACGTGACTCTGAACAAGGAGACCTTTGCGGACCAGCAGATTGGTCCGATCAGCGTTCCCAGCATCGGCCTGGAGGGAGGTTTCTAGTCATGCGCAGCGTCGGCTCTCTCTCTCGTGGCGTGGTCGTGGTCGGGGCTGTGGCCGTGTGCGCGTGCGCGGCGCTTCTGGCCTCATGCTTGCCGACCGACACGCGGCCGCCTCCCGCCACGCTGCACGTCACGGTCAGCAGCGACGCCGCGCTGCGCGACGGTTTCGACACTGCTGACGGTTGGCACATCGCGTACACGCGCTTCCTGATGGTATTGGGAAACGTCGCGGTGAGCGGCGACAACTGCAGCAACTACTCGGCAGGCGGCGGTACGGGCTACACGCGCATCTTCGACCTGCGCATCGCAGGCCCGCAGAAGGTCACGGTGGTCTACGGCCTCGGCATGTGCGACTTCGGCTTTCGCGTGGGCAACCCGAACGCAGACTCGGTGCTCAGCACGGGCGTGACCGAGGCCGACAAGACCTTCATGCGCACGCCAGGCACGGACGCGTGGGCCACCAACCGCGGCATCAGTGTGTACGTCGAGGGTACTGCGAAGAAGGGCAGAGTCAGCAAGCGCTTCGCCTGGCCGTTCCGTCAGTCGACCTCGTCGAGCAAGTGCACCGCGGGTGATGGCGCTGCTCCTGGAGTCACGCTGCAAGGCAACGCGGTCAAGACCCTCGACATCCTCATCGCCGGCGCCACGCTCTTCGCCGACAGCCTCGACCCTGCGATGGCCAGCACCCGCTTCGAGCCCTTCGCGCGGGCCGACGATCAGAACAACGCGGACGGCGAGATCACCTTCACGGAGCTCGCGACCATCCCGCAGAGCATGGCCGACGTCGCGCTGCCCGATGCAGGTGTCGACGCCGGCATGTGGTCTTCGCTTGCGGACGACCTCTACCTCGGCCTACTGCCGCGGCTGTCACGCTTCGCGCACACCGGCAGCTGCACCCTGCGCAACCGCATGATGCAGCGCTGATCAGCGCACGACGAGATTGCCGTC
>JADGRE010000339.1 GCA_017881185.1 Pseudomonadota bacterium
CTACTTGCGGCTCAGCCTCGGTCTCGAAACGCAATCGGCGATCACGCTCGTCAGCAGCATCTTCGACAACGACAGCTACGAGAGCCGCCCGCTCAGCGCGGCCGAATGGACACGGGTCCTCGCGCCCGGCCAGCAGGTGGTGGAGCAAGGGCCGCCACCGTTGCCTACGCGCCGGCCCAAGAACGTGGTGGTGCTGCTCGCCGAGGGCATTGCGTGGAAGCACACTGGCTTCGACACCACCGACCAGCCCAACCCCACGCCGCACCTGACGCAGCGCGTGCTGCGGCAAGGCATGGTGTTCAGCCGCTACTACTCGCACTGGCACGCCAGCAACCAAGCGATCTTCAGCGTGGCGTGTGGGTCGCTACCGCCGCTCGGCGGCGACATGATGCGCACCAAGCCACGCATCGACTGCGGCGAGTTCTCGCAGACCATGCACGACCGCGGTCTGCACGCCGGCCTGTTCCACGGCGGGCAGTTCTCGTTCTACAACAAGCTCGCGCTCTTGGGTCGTCGCAACTACGAGGTGGAGCTCGACGCCGACGAGCTGATGCGCGGCAACAACAAGTGGCAGCGCATGCGCTGGGGCACCGACGACCGCGCCATGGTCGAGGCCACGCTCAAGTGGGTCGACGGCCTGCCCAAGAACGAGCGCTTCGCAGCGCTGCTCATCTCGATCGCGCCGCACTATCCGTTCGACTTGCCACGCAGCTGGCCGCTGCGGCCGTTCAGCGGCCCGGGCGAGCTTCCGCGTTACCTCAACGGCGTCGACTACATCGACGACGTCTTCGAGCAACTGATCCACGGCTTCGAGGTGCGCCACTTGGCGGAAGACACGCTCTTCGTGTTCCTCGGTGATCACGGCATCCAGGAGAACGAGCCGCCACGCATCACGCCTGGTCGCCGCACCTTCTACGAGGCGAGCCTGCACGTGCCGCTGGTGATGGTGAACTCGCGATTGTTTTCTCTGCGGCTGCCGGAGTCCGCGCGCCGCTCCAATCGCGTTGGCGGCCACGAAGACCTACTGCCGACGCTGCTCGACATGATGGGCGACCCACCCGATCCACGCCACCATGGCCAGAGCTTGTTCCGCGATGCGGGCTGGCCGCGCCGCACCTTCTTCGGTGCCATGAACGGCCGCTACATCGGCTTCGTCGAGGGCGATCACAAGTTCGCCTACGAGCCGCGCGCGCACCAGACCGAGTACTACGACCTGCACAGCGACCCGGACGAGCTGCGCGACCTGAGCGACAAATACCCCGAGCGCATGCACCAATACAGTCACGACGCGATGGCGATCGCACGCGGCCTGAACGCGCAGCTGTCGGCGGCGCCGGTGTTGAATGAAAAGCTCACGATGGCGCAACTCTATTCACGCTTCCGCAGGAATGTGATCGCGACCCTCGAACGTGAAGGTAAGGCCACGCCCTGTACGCCCAACGCAGCAGGGGACAACCGCGCTTGCCCGGGCGTCAATCCGCTCTTCGAGCAGCAAGACCGTTACATCATGGACGAGCCGCGTCGCTGCTTGCTCGTGCGGGTCCCCGAGGGCGCCACCATCCGCTTGCGGGTTCAAGACCCTGTGACGCTGTCATTGCTCACCTCGACGGTCGCCACGGTGTCGCGCGACGACTCATCCGACACCTTGTTTCACGTGGCGACCACGGTGGATGGCCAATGGTTTCTGCCTGCGTCCGTGCGTCCAAGGCAGCCCGAGTACGTCGACCACGCGCGCGGTCACGACTACGTGCAATACTCGATCTCGCGCGAGCACAAAGGAGAGCCTTCACAACTGTGCTTGCAATTCGACAGAACGTACAAGCCTTGACTATGTACCGTCAGATCTACGTAGCGCATGACGAAAACCGAACGCCGGAGTCACGAAGGATCGTCCGAGCAGGACGCACCAGCGGTAGGATGGCGACGTCCGAACAGCTGGGCGGTGCTGTTGCTTGGGCTACTGGGTCTGGTCTACCGAGTGGAGGCCCTGACGTCTTTTCCGGTCGTTCACGACGAGATGGAAGTGATCGCTCGGGGGATGAGTCAGTCCTTGGAGTCCGGCCACTTGCTAGAGATCTTATTTCGGACGCCAGTGACCAACTCCAACGGGATCACGCCACTCTGGTGGTGGATCCAGCTGCCGTCCAGCTGGTTGTTCGGAGAGACCAGCAAGCTCGGACTCCGGCTCTTGCCGCTGATCCTGGGGCTTACTGGGATCTGCTTGGCATACCGGGCGGCGCAGCGGTTGGGCGGCGCGCGCAGCGCTTGGTTCGCGGGGCTCCTCTACGCGGTGGGGGATCTGATCCTCTACACCAACTCCAAAGGCGAGTTCGCCGCTTCCTTGATCGGCCCACTGGCCTTGGCGTTGTTGTTGGACCTGTTGCCGCGGCCCGACACTACCAAGCCCCGCGTCCGGATCGCGCTTTGGCCGGCCCTGGTGCTGTTGTCCTACTTTGGCCAAGGCGTGATCCTGTGGGGCAGCTACGCGGTCTATCTCGGCTGCTCTTACGTCACTACGCGACTGCGGAACCAAGACGAAACGCGGGGTGGGTTCTTCCCAATGGTCGGGCTGATCCTGCTGCCGCTTGTGCCGTCGTTGATCTGGATGCTGGCAGCCCAGGCGATCCTCTTCGATACCGGCTCGCCTCTACTCACCGATATCGGACCGGTCTCTTCAATTTGGGAGCAGGTCTCGAAGCTGACCTGGGGATACGGAACGGTGGTGAAACCGTACATGGTCGGAGGATGGCGGGATGCCCTCTACGTGTACACTGACTTTAAGGTGTGGCCGACTCTGGCCCTGATCACGGTTCCTGGGATCGCCATGCTCGCGCAGCGAGGGCTCCGCGTCGCCAGGCGGCTCCTGGGCGGCGAGCCAGGGCCCATCGCGACCGACCTGATTGCTATCTGCTTCATCGTACCTGCCCTCAGCGTGCTGCTTGCCAAGGGAGTCGTGGGCGCGCGGTTTCATCTACTGTACCTCGCGTTCGGCTTGCCGTTTGTCGCGGTCGCCATCGACGATTGGCTGGACTTGCTCGAACGAGGCCGGGCGGGCGCTTTCGCCTGCTTCGCGGTGGTCGAGTGCCTTTGGGTGGCGTGGACCGGGTCCCAGACCATCGATCCCCCGGGCCCTCGTTCGTGGGGTGTTTTCTGGATGGTCGCAGCGATCGGTCTGACCCTGGCCGCCGTAGCGTGGGCCATGCAGAGCTGGTCGCGGTTGCGGCCACACATCAGGCCTGCGGCTACGGTCATTGTCAGCGCGGTCGTGCTCGTCTCTTCTCAGGTTTTTGGACCGCTCGAGTGGGCTCAACGGTTGGCGTGGGAACCAGAACCCAACAAGCAGCGACCGGCCTCAGTCTCGCGTTTCCAGAACCCGGACCTGCAACTGGCGATGGCCTTCCTGGGACGAGAGACCGGGCGCGAGAGACTGGCCGCACGGGTCGCGAACAACGATCGCGCGCGGGCTGCCAGCGCGCGGGCGGTCGCAGTCGCTCGCTCTCGCCGTCTCCTGGTCCGGGCTCTCGATCGGCATCCAGACGATCGGGCGACGTTGCTCCAGGCGGGAGCCGAGCTTTTCCACTTCAGTCGACGCGATCGCGGTCAGGTCGTCGATCTATGGCAAGCTTACGCCGGGCTCCATCCCGACGACCAGGCGATTCGCAGAATGCTAACCCTGCGTTAGCCACGAAAGGCCGGAGGCGCGCAGCGCTTCGAACACCGCGCACATCCAGCGTCAGCTCGGCGACCAGCGTCTTGAGTCGCCGCTCTTCGCTGAACCGACTCTTCCACATGCTCGCTCTCCCTTGCAGTAGGGGAGAACACCCGAAATCGTTCGTGCAGCCTTCGGGGCAACGTCACCTCGAGTACGCGATCTCACGCGA
>JADGRE010000340.1 GCA_017881185.1 Pseudomonadota bacterium
GCTTCCCGACCTTCGGGTACGAGCATGCCTTCGCGGGCGGCGACTACGAGCGCATGCCGGCTCGGCACTTGCCGTTGATTCCCGTCGAGAGCCGTACTCAGGCGGCCGAGGTCGAGGCCGTGCTGAGCGAGCAAGACGCGCGCGCCGAGAGCAGCCGCTGTCTGCACTGTTGGGTCGAGCCGGTGTTCCGCGCGTCGGCGGCTGCAGGCACCGAATGTGTGCACTGCGGCGCGTGTGCCGACGTCTGCCCGGCGCAGTCTCTGCAGCTCATCCCGCTCGGGCGTGTCGCGGGGCTATCGAGCCGCGTGGTGCTGAGCATGGACGACACCACGTGCATCCGTTGCGGCCTGTGCGCGCGTCGTTGTCCGACGGGAGTCATCACGATGGGCGCGTTCTACGCGGACGCAGAAGAGGGCCTGGTGCGCCTCGCGGACCAGGCGTTCTGAAGGGGGAACACATGCCACTTGTCGACGACCTCAGGCTGCCCATCGCGCGCGAAGAGCTCGAGCGTCGGCGCTTTCTCGGCCTGCTCGGTTCGGGCGCCCTCGGGCTGGCTGCGCTGGGGACGCTGATCGCCGGTGTGCGCTACCTGGAGCCCGACGTGCTGTACGAAGAGGACGAACGCTTCGCGATCGGCCGGCCAGAGGCCATCGCCGTGGGCACCTTGCTCGTCTGCCGAGCGCGCAAGCTGTACGTGGTGCACGGGCCACGAGGCTTCTACGCGATCAGCGCGGTGTGCTCGCACTTCGGCTGCGTGACGCGCCACGCGCTTGGCGAGGATCGCATCACTTGCCCGTGTCACGGCAGCACCTTCGACCTCGCGGGGAACGTGACCAAGGGGCCGGCGCCCAGCGGCCTCGTGCATTTCCAGCTGACGTTGGAGCACGGTGTGCTCATCGCCGACCTCAGCTCTCCGGTTCCATCAGACACCGTGCTCGAGGTCTGATCGTGCCATCCCTTGCCCAAACCCTCGCGAACGCCCGACTGCGGGTCTGGCGCTCCGTGTTCCGGCACGGCTTCACCAGCTCGAACCGCAATCGCTCGCTGATCGTGCTCTCCAATTTCTTTCTGCACTTTCACCCGGTGAAGGCTCGCGCGCGAGCCATGCGTTTCACGCGGACGTTCTACCTGGGAGGGCTCAGCGCGGCGTGCTTCTTCATCCTGACCCTGAGCGGGACCTTCCTGATGTTCTACTACCGCCCCGCGGTTCCGCAGGCGTACCACGACATGAAGGATCTCGCGTTCGTCGTGCCCTCCGGGACCTTTCTGCGCAACCTGCATCGCTGGACGGCACACGTGATGATCGCGCTGGTGCTGTTGCACATGGCGTGGACCTTTCTGCGCGGCGCGTATCGCCCGCCACGCGAGTTCAACTGGGTGATCGGCGTCGGACTGTTCGTCGTCAGCGTGCTGCTCTCGTATACGGGATACCTGCTGCCCTGGGATCAACTGGCGTACTGGGCGGTGACCGTCGGGACCAACATGGTCGCCGTCACGCCGCTCGTCGGTCACGAGCTGCGGCTGCTCTTGCTCGGTGGCCACGCCATCAACGACAACGCCTTGTTACGCTTCTACGTCCTGCATTGCGTGCTGTTGCCGATGGTGCTGGCCATCGGCGTCGGCTTGCATGTGTGGCGCGTCCGCAAGGACGGCGGAATCTACCTGCCCCGCGAGGCGCGCGATCACGATCATCCCCACGGTCCAACCGAAGCGCCGGTGCCGCCCGCAGCGCTCGCCACGCCGGCGCACATCGTGATCGTCGATGACGGCGCGCCGGATCTGGTGGCCGATCTGGGCGACGAGCCGATGCTCATGACCTTCCCGCACTTGCTGGTGCGCGAGCTGGTGGCTTTCCTCGCGCTGTCGCTGTGCCTGGTGCTGATCTCACTGCGGTTCGATGCGCCGCTGGCCGCGCTCGCCGATCCGTCGCGTACGCCGAATCCCGCCAAGGCCCCCTGGTACTTCGTCGGCGTGCAGGAGCTGCTGCAGTACTACCCTCCGGTAGTGGCCGGCGTCGTGCTACCGTCGTTGTTGGTCGTCGCGCTCGCGATCGTTCCCTACTTCCAGGTGAACGTCGAACGCCCACCCGTCTGGCAGACCGCGCCGTTTCGGCGCCTCGCGCTGCTCTGGCTCGGAATCGTCGCGCTGAGCTGGGTATTTTGTTTCACCGGTGCGCGGCCGGTCTGGGCGATCGTGGTCCCGTTGTGGCTCGTGGGTGTGACCATGAGCGTGGGCGCGCTGCCGTGGCCCAGCGGCCCGTTCGGCGTGTGGCTGCGCACCCGCAGCCTGCCCTTTTGGATCTTCGTGTGGTTTCTCTTGTCAGCAGCCACGCTCACGGCGACCGGCTTCTTCTTTCGGGGTCCCAGCTGGAGCTTCACCATCCCCTGGCGTGACGGGATCTACTGATGAAGACCGACGACGCCGATCGGGCAGCCAATCACGGCCTCGCGCGGCTGCTGGCCGCGTTCGCTGCGCTGTCGGTGCTGCTGCTCTTGGCGCTCGCAGTCGCGCCCGCACGTTCGCACTTCACCGAGTGGCGCACAGCGCAACAACGCTACAACCGTCTGGCACAGCGAGCCGGCCTCGCCCCTGTCGAGCTGCGGATCCGTCAGATCGTGAGACCGTCGCTCGACGTGGTGGATCGCTGTGGCAGCTGTCACCTGGGTGCAGCGGGTGTTGCGCCCGTGCCGGGGGACCGGCTGTTTGCGGCCCACCCGCCAATCGCGCACGATCCCACCGCGTTCGGATGCACGGTGTGCCATCGGGGCCAGGGTCGCGCCACGACGGCCGCCGCTGCGCACGGCGCCGGGCCGGACTGGGATGAGCCGCTCACCCCAAGGCCGCACTTCGAAGCCGGCTGCGGGGTCTGCCACACGCACATTGCCGTGCCCAGTGGCGAGCTCGCGGTGCAGGGACGCGTCCTGTTCGGCGCTCGCGGCTGCGATGGCTGTCACGTTGTCGACGGGCACGGCGGCGACGACAAGCATGATCTCTCGCGCGTGGGCTTGCGCGGCTACCGCCGAGATTGGTCCGGCGAACACCAGCGGGCTGCGGACGCCGGCGAAGACACGCGCTGGACACGCGCCCCAATGCAGTTGGACGACGCCGACGGGCCGGCTTTCGCAGCGTACTTGCAGACCCTGATCGGTGCGCCGCGCTTGATGGCGGGCAAGCAGTTGGCCGATCGATTGGGTTGTCGTGGTTGCCATCGGATCGGCGGCGTTGGAGGCGACGACGGGGCCGAGCTCTCCGACATCGGCGGACGGCACGCCTCCGAGCTCGACTTCACGCGCGTGCGTGGCGCGCACACGATCGAGCGCTGGCTGGGCGAGCTGCTCGCCGACCCGCGTCGCATGAACGCCGACAGTCGCATGCCTCGTCCTGACGCGAGCCCGCAGGAGCTCGAGTTGTTGTCCACGTACCTCCTGTCGCTGCGCGTACGCGAGCTGCCGGCGGCGGACTGGCCGCGCGATCGAGTGCGCGGCATGCGCCTTTCAGAGCGTGACTTCGCGCGCGACGGGCAGGCGCTGTTCGCGACCTTCTGCAGCGCCTGTCATGGTCGACAGGGCGAGGGACGGCTGCTCGTTGGCGCCGGCGCTGTCCGCGTACCCGCCATCGGCGGCTCCACGTTCTTGGCGTTGGCGCCGGACACGTTCATCGCACGAACAGTGACGCAGGGTCGCCCCGCGCATCGCATGCCCGCCTGGGGAACATCCGACGGTGGCCTCACGGACGACGAGATCGCGTCCATCGTGCAGTACCTGCGCACGCTTGCGCCCGAGCCACCGACGCTGGCCGAGGTCATGGCAAGCCCGGTCGATCTCTCCGCCGGCCAGGCCCTGTTTGCGCAGCGCTGCGCCAGCTGTCACGGCAGTCATGC
>JADGRE010000161.1 GCA_017881185.1 Pseudomonadota bacterium
CCGCCGCCGTATCCGACATCACACTGACAGGCGACCGTGTGCTGGCTGTCGTCGCACGCGCCGTGCGCACCGCACGGGTTGCTCGGTTGCGCGGCGCAGCTTTGGTCTGGCACGCAGTCGTGGTTGGCATCCCAGTGGAAGCCTGCCCAGCAGACGGCGCGCTCGCAATGCGTGCCAGCGAAACCGTCATCGCAACTGCAAGCGGGACCACCGCTGCTGTCGGGCGCACACACGCCGTGACCGGAGCATTCGAAGTGCTGGCACGGGTTGCCCAGCTGGGGTGCAACGAAGCTGGCCGTCGGTTCTGCGGAGGTGCCGCAGCCGGCGAGCGCCGCGAAGGCCGCCAACAGGAAGCACGCACACGCCTGCTGCCAGCGCAGCCGCACACGAGCGCAAGCTGTGTCGATGCGAGCTTCGCTCATGGCGCCCCACAGTGCATGGCCGGTGCGCCGGTCTCTACCCACGCCGCGATCTGGTTGACGACCGCCGAAGGAAGCAGTCCGGTCGGCGGCATGACCCCACCACAGCTCGGCTTGCTGGCGCTGAGCTTGGACACCAGGAGCGAGCTCGAGTCGCCCGGGATCAGCCGCTTGACGCCGCACAGGCCAGGCTCCAACAAATGGTTGTAGGCGCTGCACTCGTCGACCATGCTCAGGTGGCCGGAGCTGGAGACGTCGTGACAACCGGAGGTCGCGCAGCTGGGCTTCACCACGTCGTTGAAGATCTCGCTCCAATCCGGGGGACCGCTGGCACCGCCGTCGCCGTCCAAGACCGATGGCTGGGCCCAGCTCGGCACGCGCGTTGCGGCCACGATCGGCGCACCGCACGCGAGCCAGTTGCGCAGCACGGCCTTGCCGGCAGTCGTGGACATTTCAGGCAGCTGCGGCGCCTGCTTGCTCAGCCCGATGTCCACCGTCCACACGGTGTGCCCGAGCTTGCGCTGACCGATGCTGCCCGGAGGCATGGTGCCGTTGCGCACGGCCTTCCAGATTGCATCACGTCGGTCGATGATGTTGGGCCAGCCGAGCGGGCTCGGCAGCGTGTCGAAATTCATGCCGGCCGGCGCACCGTAGCGCGCTGCGCGAGTGGCAGCGGCCGAATGGCAGAAGACGCCCTGCCCGCACGAGTCGTGCACCAGCGCCTGGCCCTTGGTCGCTGCCAGGCCTTGGGAACTGTAGACCACTTCGCTCGCCGCCTGCGGGTCGCACTTGCCGAGGTCGTCAGCGCATGCGCCCACGGTGATCAGCGCAACGGCTGCGAGTGCGCACCCCAATTTGTAACGCGGGCGCTGGCAGTGGTTTTCGGATCTACGCATGATGGTGGCGATGGCAGCGCGAGGATCACGGAGCCGACATGGCTGGCGAGGCCCCCTGGTAGTTCCACACACCGTTCTTGATCAGCTCGGCGTACACGTTCTCCGGCGCCACGCCGCGCGCGACGAGCTCCTTGGCGTGTGCGAGCTCCCGGTCGATTGCCGCCTTGAAGCGCTCCGGCGTGAACGGCGCGTCGAGCCGCACGCCATTGATGAAGAACGCGGGGATCTCCTTGACTCCGAAGATCCCGGCAAAGATTCCGTCGTTCGTCAGATGCGCCGCGGGCGTGTGCTGGTCGAGCGCAAACTTCACGGCCTTGGCGTCGAGCCCAAGCTTGGCCGTGAAGTCCATGACGTCTTTGTCCGTGAGCGGCTGCGCATGCTGCTGCATGAGCTCGCGCGCCTGCCAGAACTTGCCGGCCTGCGAGTGCGCTTCCATGGCGAACTCCGCCGCAAGCGTGGCATCGGGCTTGCCAGACTTCATGTAGCTGCGCCACACCACGCGCAACTGGTCGCCGTAGGCCTTCATCAGCCCGTCGATCACGGGCTCGACCACCAGACACTCGGTGCAGCGCAGGTCGCTCCACTCGACGATGGTCACGAGCGCGCTCGAGCTGCCCTTGGCCGGCTGCGACGCAGTGACCGGGATCTCGTACCGTGTCAGCGCGTCCGCGGGCTTTGCCGCCGGGGCTGGCGGGGCTGCGGCGGCCGCTGCGGCCGGGTGCTGCGCCGGAGCCGCGGGAGCCGCCGCCTTGGTCGCGGGCGAGCACCCGGCGAGCGCCACGACCCAAAACAACCCAGCGGCAACCCGCCGCGTGCGAAGCGATGTCGTGCGAGAAGTCATCTACTTTTCTCCCGTGCGAACGACGCCGATATAGCAAGAGGTCAGCGACAGCGCTGTGCCAGCTGAGTGGGTGAATCGTGAACAACTGGTGACGCGTGCGGGCGATTCACCGCACGCAACGCACGTGATGGAACATCTTGATGTCGTAGAACCCGTCGAAGCCGTAAGCGAAGCTGACCGTCCACGCCATGTCCGGAAAGCCAGGCACCGGTGACGAGGTCCAGTACTCGTCGGCGGAAGTATTCGGAAACGCAGCCGCATCGATCGCCGGTTGTTGACGCGTTTCATCGACCAAGGTTTGTAGCTCTTTGACCGTGGGCAAGCGCCAACCCCGGCCAGCCACGTCGAGCGCAGCACAGTACGCGCCTGCGTCAGACCAGATGCGACGCTTGGTCGACTCTGCCTGTTGCCAGGTGAGCTTCGTCGATGGGTCGTGCACCGTCCCTGCTGTGGGCGTGCGCGGTGTGTGCATTGCCGCCGTGCCGTCGCGCACACAGCGAACCAGATACTTGGCCTCGACTTTGTCTTGGTACACGAGCCCGTCGGTGAACGCGAAGCTCACTCCCCATGCGCTGGAAGCGGCGCCCTGGTACGGCGAGGCCGACCAGAAACGCGCCGCAGGCGCATCCGGAAACGCACTGGCATCGATCGTAGGCTGGGGAACCGTGAAGTCGATCAGCGACAAGAGCTCGATGCGCGACGGCACGCGGAAGCCTCCCAGGTGATTGACGCGCAGCTCTGCGCAGTGAGCGCTCGCCTGCGTCCAGGTGAAGGACGTCGTGTCGGCGACCTGTTGCCACTGCAACTGCGTGACCTGGTCGGTCACGATTCCGTCAGCTGGCACGTACGACTGCGGATTGGGAAGATGCGTGGTCGCCGGATTGGGCATCGACCAGACCGCCCACGGATGCGTCGCTGGCGGCAGCTTTGCCGGGCCGGCGTCTAGCTCGAGGCCGGCGTCTGCGTTCTCGAAGCCGGCATCGTCCGGGCTCGCTGCAACGAACCACCCGGCGTCGCGCGACCGTTGTGACGGCGGATTGATGCCCAAGATGGCGTTGCAGCCGGCAGCCAGTGTGAGGCACCCCAACGCCGCAAGGGTGCGCGCGCCGAGACTCACGCGCTGCATCACCAGCGTCCTTGCCAAACAGCGCCCGCGGAGCGCGGTGCGGCCCACAGGGCGAGCGATGTATCGCGCGCCGCTTCGTTGCTCGAACGCTTACCGACGAGCAGGCTGATGAATCCCGCTGTTGCGAGACCGCCGCCGACCAGAAACGCGACGGTGGCTGCGTTGCCCGCGGCGCGAGCAGAAAGTCTGGTCTCGCGACCGGCGGGCGAGCACAGGTCGCCATCGCAGCCAGCTGCGGACTGACTGTTCTTCGCAATTGCGCGGAAGCTGAAGTACGTGCCCGTGCCCAGACCGAGCGCGCCAGCCACGAGCAACGCGGTGCCGACGCCTTGCATCGTCGAGAGCCCAGCTCGAGCAGACGTTGGCGCCCGCCGCGCCAGCGGAACGAGCTTCGCCGCCGCGGGTTGCACCGAGGCCGGTGTCTCTTGCAAAGGCTGTGGCGGCGCAGCTGGCTCCGCGGCGGCATGTGCCACACTCGGCGCGAGCGCGCCTAGGTCGGGAATCTGGACGGTCTTCGATTCGCCTCCGTCGACGATCGTAACCCGCTCACGCCAGGTCCTCCCGCCCACCGCGGAAGCCTCGATCAGGTATTCGCCTCCATCGACGGGCGTCGCCACGCTCAGCGCTGCGCGCTCCATCGGTCGGCCGTTCAACGACACCTGCAACTCGGACAAGGCCGCAACCTTCGTGCCGTCGATCGTCAGCTTGGACAGGCGCGGTTCGAGCGTCGCCAACTTGCTGCGAGCTGCTTGTGCGCGATCCGGGCGGTTCTCGCGCTCGGAGCGCGTCGCGGCCTCGGCGTACTCGCGCGCCGCACTGGCAAACTTGCCCTGGCGCTCGTGACACAGCGCGAGCGCCAGCAGGGTACCGGTGGCTGGGTCGGCCACGAAGCTCTGCTCGAACATCGGACAGGCATGCCCGTAGTCTTGCTGCGTCATCCGCTGCTTGCCTTCGCGAAAGAGCTGCTCGGCATCGGTGGACTGCGCGCGTGCCGGCAGCGTCACGCAGGCGATCAGCACGGCAAGCGGTACGCTCGCGCACGATAGATGCGATGGGTTGACGCGAGGCGTAGTCATTGTCGCGTGTTGATCAGCTCATCGAGGGCATCGCTAGCGCGCTTGACCGGCACGGGCGGCGATGCGTTGGATGCCGAAGGGCTCTTGCCCTCCGCGGCGGCGGGCGGTGATGCATCGCCACGCGCGTGATGGCGGCGGCGCGCGGCAGCAGCAACCAGCTCCGGCGACGGCGCAGTCTCCGAAACGAGCACTGCAGCTGGTGTGGGTGCAGGTGCCGGCTCGCGCGCGGCAGGCGAGGCATGGCCTGCAAGCGCCGGGTCCGTGGCCGCGGAAACGCTGGTCGTCAGCTGCGCAGTTGGCGCCGCCGCCGGAACCTGAGGTGCAACGCCAACGTTGACCGGCGTGGCTGACAGCTGACTCGGGTTCGCTGCCGGCGCGGTGCTGCGGCCGATGAGCACGAGCGCGAAGAGCGCCGCTGCGCCCAGGGCGCCGACCACCAGCAACGTGCCGTCACGCATGCCAGAATGCTTCGCGCTGGGTGCCGACTGGGATCGAGGCGCCGGCGCGACGCGCAGCTGTGGCGCCGCCGCCGTGGGCTGCACGGACGGCTGCGCGGGAAGCGCTGTCGCCGTGGCTACCGCCGCAGGCGCGGCAACCACTGGCGCAGGCGCCGGAGTCGAGACGGGTGCGACGGCGGGTGCGTCCGTTGCCGGCGCGCTGGCGTTCGGCAATGGCGGAGGCACGGATGGAGCCACCTCTGCTGCCTTGGCGCTCTGCGGCGCGCTCGGCGGCGCGCTCTGCGGCGCGCTCGGCGGCGCGCTCTGCGGCGCGCTCGGCGGCACGCTCTGTGGCGCCCGCTGTGGCGCGCTCTGTGACGCCCGCTGTGGCGCCCGCTCTGGCTCCACTTCGATCGAGAGCTCTTGACTTTCGTCGAACAGCTGCACCAGCCGTTCGAAGGACGCGTCGCTCGTGCGCGTCTCCGGGGCACTTTGCCTGCGGGTCGCGACCGGCAACGACCACACCTGCAGGTCTTGTCGGCTGACCGAAGGCATCGCATTCGGCGGGTAGTCGGAGCCCAGGCGGTGACCGAGTTGCGCACGCAGGCGGTGCGCGCGGAACTGCGACGCTTGCGACGCATGTTGCCGAATCACTCCGACGCGGGCTTCCGACGCCTCGACCGACATGGTGTTCGAGGGCAACGCCAGCGGCGCGCGCTCGCGAACCAACGCACGCGCAGAGGCGACGCGGCCCTCGAGCCCACCAAGCTTGGCATCGCTCGTGCGGTCGCCGCCGTGCTGCTGCATCCACCAGCTGTCCGACACCGGGTCGTACCAGGTGACGTGGCCTCCGGGCAGCGTCTGGAACGGTGCGGTGATCGCACCGGTCCAGCTGTAGCGTGCATGCGAGTCCGCTGGACCCGGCCGAAAGAACGCAGGCGTGCAGAAGTCGGAGACCAAGACTTCGTTCACCGCATACGCGTAACGTGCATCGGCGCAGGGCGCGCAGACCTCGACGAGCCACTCGACCGGACCCTGATCGCCGCGCGGCGAAGTCGCCGTGGTGGTGAGCTGTCCGAACGGGTTGACCAGCATCTCGAGGCAGGCGCGACTGGCCGCGAGCGACCAACTCGGAGACACCTCGATCTGCGCATAGGGCTGACCGTGGCGATCCAAGTGGACGCCAGCGTCGCGGCCGAGCTCACAGAAGGTGACGATGATCGGCCAGTAGCCGACCGGCACGTCTTCGAGGCGCGGAAAGGCGTCGACCGTCGCACTCACACCCCACTGCGGGGCGAGGTCGCGCATGACTTGCTTCTGCAGGGCCGCGCTCACTCGTGCGAGCTCAGAGGCGTGCACGCCATCGGCTTCGGGAACCAGAGCGATGTGTTGGGTCAGCATGGTTTCTTCACCCGTTCAAAGACGTGGGCGAAGCTAGCAGAAGACCCACAGGGCGGATCTCGCGTCATGCACATGTCACAGACACGTCACTGGTTGGTGCGCTCGCCGCGAAATACCAGCTCGACCGCAGCCAACAGCGGCGCCGCGCAAAGCGAAAAGTTCTACCTAAATGTCGAGTGATTGCCACGGAAACGTAGCAATCGCACTGCACTCTGCCGCCATGACCATCTTGGCTCACCTCTCCGATCTTCATTTGCTCGAGCATGATCATCACCAGCGTCGCGGTGTCGCGCGTCATCGGCTGGCATTCTTGTCCACGGGCGCACCGCTCGACGCGGAGGCTCGCCGGCGGCGCGCACAACACGAGTTGGCGCGCGCGGCGCGTGCGGGCGCCGATCACTTCGTTCTCACGGGCGATCTCACCGAGGACGGGGTCGACGCACAGTTCGAAGTGCTCGCACAGGTGCTCGACGACAGCGGCATCGAGCCCGAGCGCATCACGCTCGTACCTGGCAACCACGACGCGTACGCCGACGATGGCGCTTGGCAGCGCGCCCTGCTCGGCCCGCTCGCACCCTACCAGGCGACCAGCAACCCAGACGTGTGCACCGTGCTCGACGAAGCGGTGATCAAGCCGATCTCGACCGTGCTACCGGGCCAGTCCTTCTTGCGTTCGGCCGGCAGGTTGCGCGCACACGATGTGCGTGCGGTCGAGCAGCTCGCCAGCGACCCGGTATCGCGGGACCGCACGCTGGTCGTGGCACAACATCACCCGCCACACCACCGCGGCCTCGGCGTGGTCGACTGGATCGACGGCCTGGTCGGGTCCGAGTCGCTGCACGAGCTGCTGTTGCAGCGCGGCGCTGTGCACGTGCTGCACGGTCACGTACACCGTCGCTTGACGCGCTCGCTGTGCGGCCGTGAGCACGCCCAAGTGTTCGCCACCGAGTCCGTCCGCGATACGCAGCACAGCACGCGGCTGTATCGCGCAGAAGAGGGCACGCTGCGTGAAGTCCACGTCCCCACGCCGATGGCGCAACCGGTGGCCGCGAGCGACTGGCTGACCCGATCCCCTGGCGCGTTCGCCTGAGCGTCGGTACGGCGCTGTCACCTCAAAAGAATTCACAAACTGTCCACAGCATTGTGATCTATTCGCCTTGCGCGGCTGCTTTCATGCATTCTCATGAACCACGCGCTCACTGCGCTCCAGATCTTGCTGGCCGGCATCGTGACCACGTCGCTGCTGGCCAACCTGCTGTTCCACTTCTCGGTGCGTCGCAAGCTGCGCGCGCGCACGCGTAGGCGATCCACCTTTGCACCCGCCTTCGCACCCGCGATCTCGGTGCTCAAGCCGCTGTGCGGCGCGGATGAAGGCCTGTACGAAAATCTGCGTTCACTGCTGACGCAGCACTACCCCGAGTTCGAGCTGCTGCTCGGTGTGAGCGACCCCTTCGACCCAGCCATCGCGCCCGTGCTGCGTCTGCTGCGCGATTTCCCCAATGCGCCGGTCCGCGTGGTGGTCAGGCCGGCCGATGCCGGCGTGCTGAACCCGAAGGTCGGCAACTTGATCAACATCGAGCGCCTGGCGCGCTACGACTACCTGCTGATCTCCGATTCCAACGTCTACGTCGAGGCCGACTATCTGGCGAGCATCGCTGCCGAGATGGAAGACCCGCAGGTCGGACTCGTCTCCAACGTCATCGTGGGGCGCGACGAAGGCAGCCTCGGCGCGCGACTGGAGAGCTTGCAGCTGAACACCTTCGTGCTGGGTGGCGTGTGCACGGCCGACCTGCACGGCGATCCGTGCGTGGTGGGCAAGTCGATGCTGATGCGCCGCTCGGCCTTCGATGCAGTGGGTGGCTTTGCCGGGGTGACCGACGTGCTCGCTGAAGACTACATGCTCGGCCTGCGCTTCGCCGAGGCGGGACACCGCGTGGTCCTGTCGAGCCATCCCGTCGAAGCGCGGCACCCTCGGATCTCGGTCGGGCGCTTCATGGCCCGTCACTTGCGTTGGGCGCAACTGCGGCGCTGGGCTGCGCCGCGACATTTCCCGCTCGAGCCGCTGCTGTTCACCACGCCCTGGCTGTTGCTCGTGCTCGCTGCGACGCGCGGCACGGCGGGCGCTTCGTCCATGATGGCGTTGCTCGGTGCGGTTGCGCTGCTGCGCCTCACCAGCGACGCCTGGCTACTGCAGCTGGTGACGGGCCGGCCGGTAGCGCTGCGCAGCTTGGCGCTCGTGCCGCTGCGAGACTGCCTGTCGCTCGGGTTCTGGTGCTTGGCCAACCTGCAACGCAATGTCAGCTGGCGCGGACATGCGCTGCGCATCGGTCAGGGCACACGCTTGTCGCACGCGCCCGGTGTGCGACCAGCGCAAGAAGCCGTCGCGACAAGCTGACACGAGCTCACTCACGGCTCTTCGCACGGTTGTCACCCAACCACCGCCGAACAGTCGCGAAACAAGCGCGCAAGTTTCACCTGTCTGCGATCCGGTTGCCATCTGAGGCGCGCACGCTCTGCACGTCATGTCACGTTCACGCACGAGTCTCGAGACAGTTGCCACGGTCGCACTCTGGTGTGCGCTTGCCGCCGTTGGCGGCTGCCGTGCCGCAGCGGCTGCCGAGCAAGCCGACTCTCGTGTGCGGCCGGCGGCGGCAGGCGCGAGCTGCGAGGGCGGCTCCGTCGTGCTGCTCACTTTGGATGGCGTGCGCTGGCAAGAAGTCTTTGACGGCGTCGATGCGCGCGTGGCCGACACGCATGGCCTGCGCCCCGCGGAACGCGTCAGCGCGCGCGAGCTCATGCCCAATCTGCACCGCTTGATCGCGCACGACGGCACGGCCCTGGGCGCCGGACCGGATGCCACGGCGATGCGGGCGTCGGGCCCGAACTTCGTCTCGTTGCCCGGCTACATCGAGCTGCTCACGGGACGTGCGAGCAGCGGGTGCGCCGACAACGATTGTGCCCGCGTCGGCACTGCCACCCTGTTCGACGAGCTCGCCGCCAACGGCTGCGGACGCGCGGCGCTGTTCAGCTCCTGGTCCGGGATCGGTTCGGCGGCCAGCCTGTTGGCACAGACCGCGCTCGTTTCGGCGGGAAGATACGCCGGTGAGCAGCGCGACTTGCTCGAGGTCGATGCGCGCGTGAGCGCCGCGCTGACTGCAGGCGAAGGGGCCGGCCCCTCTGCGGGCGAAGGCGACTTCCGCCCTGATGTGCACACCGCCGAGGCGGGGCTCGCGTACCTGCAAGCCGCGCACCCGCGCTTCCTGTTCATCGGCCTCGGAGAGACCGACGAGTACGGCCACGCGGACGACTACCGCGCGTATCTGAATGCGCTGCGCAGCGCCGACGCCGTGATTGGTCGGGTGGCGCGCGAGGTGTTTCGACAAATCGCGGCCGGCCGCCGCAGCACGTTGCTCATCACCACCGACCACGGGCGCGCGGACAGCTTCGCGCCACACGGCGGCCCCTACGCCGAGTCTTCGCGCGTCTGGCTCGTGGCCGCAGGCTCCGGCATCGCAACGCGTGGCATCGCGCACTCCGGGCGCGCGCGACATCTGGCCGACGTTGCACCGACGATCCGTCAACTGCTCGCCTTGCCAAGCGCGTCGAGCTTCGGGTCCGGCCAAGTGTTGACCGAGCTCTTGGCCGCGCAGCCGCAGACTGTCGCGACGGCCGCTGCCGTCAAGCGCTGGTCCGCAGACGACATCTGACATGACGGCGAGCCTCGATCGACGGCTACTGTCGGCGCTGGTCTGCGTGTTGAGCTGGCCGTGGTCGGTGCAGCTTGCGGTCGTTGCAGCGTCGGCCGCGGGTGCACGACCTCTGCACGGACGCGCGCAGGCCCTGTGCATCCTGCTTGGGGCATCGCTCTTGACTGCCGCGCTGGGCCGCGTCGCGTGGCGATCGCAAAGGTCTCAGCCGGCCTACGACGAAGGCACACCGGCGCCGGCGCGTTGGCTGACCAGCTGCCTGTGCGCGGGTGGCATCTTGTCGTTCGTGTTGCCGCTGCTGCTCGGGGCCACGCTGCCGGTGGTCGCCTACGACGCGCTCTGGTATCGCCTGCCGGTCATCGCGCAGTGGCTGGACGCCGGCGCGATCCGCTGGGTCCACGCCGATGACCAGTTCCGCAACGGCTATCCGTTGGGCCAAGAAGCCGTGAGCGCGGTCGTGGCCGCAGCCACGGGTACGTTCCAGCTGACCGACGTCACGAGCTTCTTGTTCGTCGCTTCGGGCGCGTTGACGCTGTGGCTGCTCGCCGAAGCTTGTCGAATCCGCCGTGCGTTCGCGGCGGCGGCCGCAGCCACCTTCGTGCTCACACCGATGGTGATCTTGAACGCCAGCAGCGGCTACGTCGACGCAGCCTTTGGCGGCGCGACCGTTGCGCTGTTGGGGCTCGCCGCGCTGCTGGGCATGCAGACACCGAGTGCAATCCTGGCTGTCGCGCTGGGCATGGCCGCGGCCAACGTGCTCGCGCTCAAGGGTACGGGCCTGGTCTTTTGCGCGGTGGTCTGCGCGACGCTGGCGGTGCGCCACGGCTTGGCACGGCGAGCGCAAGTGCGCGTGCGCTCGCGCGACCACGCTTGGCAGTGGCTGCTGAGCATGGGCTGCGCCGCGCCGGGGCTGTTCTGGCATGCACGCAATCTGCTGCACACCGGCAACCCCATGTGGCCTGTCGCGGTGCGCTTCGCGGGTCACACGCTGTTGCCGGGCGTGGGCAGCATGGAGGAGATCCTCGACGTGGCAAACAACACTCCGCCCGAGCTGCTGCCTCTGAGCGATTGGCTGCGCGTGGCCACGACCTGGGCACAGTGGAGCGGTCCAGCGCAGGTCTTCGACGAACGTCTGGCCGGTCTCGGTTGGGCGTGGCCGTGCCTCGCGCTGCCCGCGCTGGCAGTGTTCGCGTGGAAGCTCGCGCGCCGATACCGGGACCACGCAGCGCCGATCGGCTGGCTCGCGCTGATGACCGGCCTGTGCTTCTTGCTGCAGCCGATGCACTGGTGGTCGCGCTACACGCTGTGGGTATGGGGTGCCGGCGCGCTGGTGCTCGCGATCGAAGCGGAGCACTTGACGCGCAACGAGCGTCACAAAACGTTGCTGGCCGGGCTGCTGCTGTTCAACCTGCTCACCTTGGGCGAAGCCGGCGTGGCGCTCTCCCAGGCGAGTGGCGCCGGGACCGCGCTGCTGCGCTGGTCCGATCACGATGTGCGCTATGCGCGACGACCCACCGACGCACACCTGCCGATCAACGCGGCGTGGTGGGTCGCGCCGAGCTTCTGGTCGCTCGGCCTCGAGCACGACGCCGACGTGTGTCGCGGCTCGTTCAAGGCTGGCAGCGACGACGCCATCCTGGACGGTGTGTTCGCCCAACTCTCGCCACGACCGCGTGTGCACGTCGTGCTCGACGACGACGACGACTGGACGCGCGTGCGCGACGCGGCGCGTGCCGCGGGCTGTCAGCAGCTGCTCTTGCTGCAGGGAAGCCCCGTGCTTGCACGTGCCCGACGCGATGCACAGGTCAGTGTGGGCTCGGCCGTTGCCTTCGACCCGCTCTTCGTGGTGGACCTGCGCAGCGACACACTCGCGCACGCCGCGACCACCACGCGTTGAGCTGCGAGCCGGGACCGTCAACTGAGTGCGAAGCAACCCACGTAGGCGGCCGAGCCGCAAAGCAGCGCACCCAGCAACGCAAGCGTGCCATGGGCCACGAGCCGGCCGAAGCCGCTGCGCGCAGCGAGCACACGCCGCAGCCCCAGCGACGCAAACAACAAGTAGACAGGCAACAAGAACAGCACGTACTTGGTCTTGAGCGCCCATTCGTCCTGCGCCACGAACCACCAGGCGTAAGCCGCCGACGAGCTCAGGGCATACCACGACAGCGGCCAGAGACTGCGGCGACGCCAGGCCAGCGCGAAGCCAACAGCCGCCAGGACGCTGGGCAAGAGGCCCAGATACAGCACGCTGGCCACCAGCATGACCGGCACGTGCTTCGATCGATAGGGTTGGCGCGGGTCACCGTGGCGCCCGTGCACGGAGAACATGGTCATGTCGGTCCACGCCATCGTGTGCAGCGTGGTCCAGACGCTCCAGTACACCGGTTGGTCGGTGAGCACCCCGCTCGCGTGCCCTGGCTCGAAAAGCTCGAGCGCGCTCGGCAAGCGCAACGACACGAAATCGTAGCGCCGGAAGTTGCGCGCTCGCGCCTCGAGGCCCAGCAGGTCGAAGCCGGCTTGCGCCGATCCATTGGCGACGAGCCACTCGTGGTGCACCCGGTGGTTGTAGACGTACTTCGCACCGCCCATGGTCATGGCGAGCGTGCACACGAGCGCCGCTTGCGCAACCGTGCGCAGCGGGTGTGGACGCGTGCACGAGCGGACGAGCAGCAGGACGCCCGCCGCCGCCAGCAGCAAGAGACCGCTGTACTTCGTCAGCGCCGACAGCCCGCTGAACAGCCCGAGCCACCCGGCGTCGGGCCAGCCTCCCTGCCTCGCGCGCACATGCATGCGCGCCAGATGAAACAGCCCGCCCACCATGAGCGCGGTGAGCAGCATGTCCGACTCTGGGGCGTGGGAGCTGATCGCCAGACAGGGAAGGAACAGGCACAAGCCCATCGCGCACAACAGAAACACTCCGCGCTGTCGGTACAGACGCAGCAGCCGGTAGGTGTAGAAGACCACCAACGCGTCGCACAACAGCGGCACCACGCACAGCACCTGCTCGGCAGTGGCGCGGTTCTGATGCGAGATCGCCATACCGAGCGCGTAGAACGGAGCACCCACGATCCAGAACAGCGGCGGGTGCGCGCAGATCCAACACGCCGAGGGCGGCGGCAAGCTGTGGTGGTCGTACACGAACGCGACGGCGTCCTGGTAGAAGTCGTAGACGTAGCCGAACGGGGTCGGCGAGCCGATGATCAGCGCGGCTCGCAGCAGCACAGCTAGCCCGACGAGCCAGCTCAAGAGCATGCGTTCGTGTCGCAGGCAGTAGCGCTGCAGCGTCTGCATGGAACCTACGAGCCGGCCGACGGCAGGCGCGGCCGGCGTGC
>JADGRE010000162.1 GCA_017881185.1 Pseudomonadota bacterium
AGGGCGTGGCGCACGCGGCCTCGAGTGTGGAGCTCACCGCGCAAGCGCCGGAGCTGCACGCGTCGCTGCTGGTGATGGGTGTCGACTTCCTGGGCGACCTGCACTTCTTGCCCTTCTCCGTGCAAGAGGGCGATCGACGGGTGATTGCCGATCCGCTCGCCTTCGTGAACGACCCGACGGCGTTGCTCGTGTCTCGCAGCTTCGCCAAGCGTCACGGCCTCAAGCAAGGCGGCCGGTTGCAGCTGCTCACCACCGACGGTCCCAAGGACTTCTTCATCCGTGGTGTGCTCGAAGACAGTGGCGCTGCGGCTTCGTTCGGTGGTCAGGTGGCGGTGATGTTCATTGACGCCGCACAGGTGTCGTTTGCACGTGGCACCTTCGTCGATCGCATCGACGTCGCGGCGGCTCCGGGCGCCGATCTCGACGCACTGCAGGCGCGCTTGCAGCAACTCGCGGGCAAGGCGGTGCGGGTCGAACGCTCGGCGCGGCTGGGCACGCGGCTGCGCTCGTTGTCGGAGCCGCTGGCGGCGGCGCTCTGGGTGTCGGGCTTCATGGCGCTCCTGGTCGGCGGCTTCCTCGTCTACAACGCCGTCGGTGTGGCCGTTGCCCAGCGTCGGCGCGAGGTGGGTGTGCTGCGCGCGCTCGGTGTCACGCGCCGCGGTACGATCGCGCTGTTCTGTGCCGAGGCCGGTCTGCTCGCGCTACCGGGTACCTTGCTCGGGCTCGTGCTCGGTCAGAGGCTCTCGCGCTACTCCACCGCGACCACGCTCGACGCGCTCGATCGGCTGTATGCCTCGGTTCCGCAGGTGGTACCGCGGCTGACGCCCGTGTTGATCGTGCAGTCCATCGCCGCGGGCTTGCTCATGGCCGTGCTCGCGGCCTTCCTGCCCGCGCGGCGCGCCGCGTCGGTCGACCCGGCCATCGTGATTCGTGGCGCGGCCTCGGTGGAAGCCACGGCCCCGCCTGCGCAGCGCCTGCTCGTGATGGGTGCCGTGCTCATGGGCTTGGCTTGGTTGCCGATCATGCGCGGTACGCGCTTTGGCGGTGCGTTGGCTGTCAGCTGCACCATCCTCGGTGCGGCGTTCGCGACTCCGGCGGTGGTCATCGGACTGCGGCGCCTCTTAGTGCGTCCGATCGAGAGCATGCTCGGCGTGCCCGGGCGTTTGGGGCTCGACTACGTGCAACGCACGCTCGGTCGCAGCACCGTGAACGTGCTGGCGTTGATGGTGGCAGTGGGCATGAGTGTCTCGGTCGGCGGCTGGCTCGCCTCGCTCGAGCGCTCCATCGCCAGCTGGGCCTCGCAGGTCAGCGTGGCCGATCTCGCCGTGACCCAGGGCTCGATGTTTCTCGATCGCCGCCACGTGCCGTTCACGGCGGCCACAGCGGATCGCGTCGAGCGCATGCCCGGCATCGCAGTGATTCAACGCTATCGCGTGGTCGATCAGCAGGTGCAGGGTGCGACCTTCCGCCTGGTGGCCACCGACTCCGACGTGTTTCTGCGCGAGGCGAAGGCGCGTGGTGGTGGTTGGCAGGTGGTCGAAGGCGCGCCGCTCTTGCAGGGTGCGCTCAGCCAGCAGCCAGGCGTGTTGCTCAGCGAGAACGCGGCGCGCCGCCTGCACGTGAAGGTCGGGCAGAGCATCACGCTGCCGTCACCGGGCGGCGATACGGTATTCCCGGTGCGCGCCGTGATCGTGGACTACACCTCGGAGAGCGGCGCGGGCTTCATCGATCGGCGCTTCTACACGCAGCACTGGAACGACGACGTGGTCGACGGCATCTTCGCATTCATCAAGCCCGGCGCCGACATCGACGCCGTCTCCGACAAGCTCCAAGCCGAGCTCGGCGGACGCGGCGCGGTGAGCACGATCTTCGTGACCAAGACGCAAGCGTTGCAGGAGCACATCCTGCAGACCCTGCGGCAGACCTTCTCGTATTCGCGCGCCGTAGAGCTCATGACGCTGTTGATTGCGCTGATGGGCGTGGTGGGCACCATGGCCGCCGCGGTCATCGACCGAAAGCGCGAGATCAACATGCTGCGCGCGATCGGTGCGACCCCTGGGCAGGTCGCGCGAGCGATCATCGTGGAAGCAGGATTTCTCGGCTTCTGCGCCGCGGTGGCGGGCATCGCCGTGGGCATTGTGGAGTGTCAGATCTTCCTCGGCACCTTGCTGGCGGCACAGACAGGCTGGCATTTGGAGTTCGTGATGCCGGTGGGGGCGGTGGCGCGGACTGCCGCGCTCGTGGTGGCGACCTCGGCGCTGGCCGGTGCAGTTCCGGCGTTGCGGGCCGTGCGCGCAGAGATTGGCGCGACGTCGGTGGACGAGTAGCGCTGTCGACGGGGTCTGGCCACCTTGTTCACGTTGACGCTGAGCAGAACCACGGCGCTGGTCTACAACGCGCGGGCTGCGCGCGCTGCTGGCTCTAACGGGTCTGCAAGGCCCGCCACAGCGCCTGCGGGTCGCAGACCACAGCCTCCACCGAGCCAAAGCGCAACACGTCACCGGAAGCCAGCAGGGTCAGCGCACGCGCGGCACACGGCTCCTGATGCACGCGAGTCCCATTCTTGCTCCCCGCATCGGCGACGTAGAACCCGCCGGCTTCGTCACGCTCGACCCAGGCATGGAACTTCGAAACCGACGGATGGCGCAGCACGATGTCTTTGTTACGCGCACGCCCGATCGAAATGCGATCGGTATACGTGCCGTCGTGAACGCGCTTGTCGAGCGTGATGGCGTAGTGCGCCGTTTGAGCGATGCGCTGCCGCAACTCGGCCTCGCCGGTGTCCGGCTTGCGGCCAGCTGAGAGCGCGGCGGGCAACGTGGCGATGACCGTGTGAAACGCCAGCACCTGCAGGTTCGGCTGCACCCGCGCCACCTGCGCGCTGCGCAACGCGAAGAGCCCGGCTGCGAGCTCGCCACTCGGGTCGTCGAGCTTCACCAGCAGAAACGCCGTGCCCCCATAGGCGTTGAGAAAGTCCGGGAGCGTTTGCCGCGTCGCAAGCACCGCCAGATCTTCGGGAAGCAGGTGCGCCATGCTGATACTGGAAGTCTAGCTCGGCTCACTGGAAACATGAAAGGGGGATCGGCGGCCCGCACATTGCGGCGGAGGCTGCGTTTCGATGCGCAACAGCGCTCAGGTAACCGCGGGAGCCCGCCCACCAACGGCGTCCTCAATCGCCGTTGCAAGCTGGCCGAGGTCCAAAGGCTTGCGCAGGAATGCGCATGCGCCGACCGAACGCAGCTCCTGCTCTACGTCGGCGTCTATGTAGCCGGAGACGAAGATCACCTTCACGTCTTTGTCCAGCGCGAGGAGCTCCACCAGACATGCCCTTCCGTTCATCACGGGCATGTCGACGTCCATCACGACGACGTGGGGCCGAGGTCCACGCCGAAATCGTTCCAACGCCTGCACGCCGTCAGCCGCCTCGATGACCTCGTGCCCGGAACGCGTAAGCAAGCGAGCGACAGAACGGACAATCGCTGCGTCATCATCGACCAATAGAATTCGCCAGCTCTCGGCGGGCGCGGGGGGCCCTGAAACTTTAGGAGCGAGCGTCGGACGTTCCGAAATGGCGGGGCCGTCTGCATTGCCGAGAGGCAAGAGTATTCGCACGGTCGTGCCTTTGCCGAGAACGCTCTCGATGGCGGCCGTCCCCCCATGCTCACGAGCAACGCGCGCCACAGTCGCCAGACCAAGCCCGGTCCCAGAGCCGCTGGGTTTAGTCGTGAACAAAGGGTCGAAGGCTTGGGCGGCAACTTCCGGGGCCATGCCAGCACCGGTGTCCGAGACCGTGATCACCAAGTGCGGTCCGCTCGCAAGCTCCCGATTCCCAAGCAGCTCGTGCTCCACGGCTCGGCGTGCCTCGATGCGCAGCACGCCGCCTCTTGGCATCGCATCACGCGCGTTGACGCATGGGTTCATGAGCAGTTGGTGAATCCACGCCCGGCTGCCGTCGACGACGAGGTTCGGTTCAAAAGCGGACTCGATGAGGATGGTCTTCGGGAGTATCCGCGAAAGCAGAACCGATACTTCACGGCAGATCTCCGACACGTTCACGCGCTCGTGTAACGCATGTTCGCCGCGGTGAATCATGACGCCGAGGCGGGCCGTCAATTCTGCTGCTGTCTTGGTCGCCACGCGTAGGTCCTCGAAACATTCCTGGACCTCGGGTGCTGATAGCGTCGTCTGACCATCGAGCGCTTCCATGTAGCTCACGGCACATGCCATCACCGTGAGCACGTTGTTGAAATCATGATTGACGCTGGCCGCTAGCAAACCGATCGTTTGCAGCTTCTCAGCCTCTTGCAGCTGTCGAGCGTGTTTCCCCGCGATCGAGAACTGCACGAGCACGCGCACGCCGAGCTCGATGCGGTCGCCGGACCGCAGCAGACAGCGTCCGTGGATGGAATGTCCGCTGACACGCGTTCCGTTACGGCTGCGCAGGTCTTCGATCTCGTAGTCGCCACCGGGTAGCGCGCGAATGGTCGCGTGCAAACGTGAGACCGAAGAGTATTTCAACCTGATCGTGGCCTCAGACCCACGCCCGAGAGTGATCTCGCTCTGCTGCAGGTGAAACACGCGCCCAATGTGGACGCCGCTCAGAATTGTGAGCTGCGCACCGACACCTCGAATCCCGGGCGGTGCAGACGGACCGTCTTCAATCTGCGTGACGACATCGGTACTCAGTTGTCTCCTCGTCCCCATCAACACTCCATAGTGCGCGAAAGAGAGCGGTGGTCAACGCGAAAGAGAGCGGCACGCGACCTTCGCGCGCGCCTCCGCGCCTGCCGCGTAGCGGCTTGCCGGCGCGAGCCCACTTCAAGGCGAGCTGGGCAGCTGGTGCGTCTTCGCGATCTGCGCGTACACCGCGACGGCCTTGCGCGCGTGGCGTAGTTTCTTCGGATCGGCCTTGTCCACGGCGTACAGGCCCATGCGGATGTCCATGCCGTGGTTCCATTCGTAGTTGTCGGTGAGCGTCCAGTAGAAATAGCCGCGCACGTCGGCGCCGGCGCGCATGGCATCGGCGATGGCGTGCAGGTTGGCCAGCAGGAACTTCGCTGCGCTGCCGTCGTCGTTGGGATCGGCCGCGCCGTTCTCCGTGATGATCGCGGGCATGCCGAGATCGTGGTTCACATACTTCAGAAACGCAGCGAGCCGTGCCGGTTGGTTCGCCGTCTCGGTGAGGCTGAGCGGGTTCACGGTGAACAGCGGCGAGAGCATGGGCAGTGTGGACATCGCAGTGCCCTGCACGCGCAATCCGCCGTACCAGTTGACGCCGATGTAGTCCATGCGGTTTGCCAGATCGGCACGCTGCACCGTCTTGCCGCTCATGGCGGCATCGAACTTGCCGTGCACGACCGCTTCGAGAAACGCATGATTCCACAGGTAGTCCACGTTCTTCGCCGCCTGCGCGTCTTTGGTCGGGTCCGCAGGTTCGATCGGTACGAATGGGTAGACCACGCCTACGAAGCTCGGCTGGCCGTCGCCGTCCGCGTCTTGTTGGTCGCCGGCCTTCACGGCGTCGTACATGCGTGCGTGGGCTTCGATCAGCGCTTGGAACACGGTCTGCGCCGCCGCCTGCTGCAGGAGCAGCGCCGGCGGGTGGGTTCGGGCTGCATTCGGCAACAAGTAACCAAACACCATGTTCTGCAACGGCTCGTTGAGCGTGGCCCAGTAGTCGACCTCGCCGCCGAACTCGCGCGCGCAGAACGCGGCGAACTTCGCGGCCTCATGCACGGTGCGATCCTTGTCGACCCAGCCGCGCGGCGAGCAGTGTGCGAAGTCCACATGGCAACCTGCCGCGTCGTGAATCCAAGTGGGTAGCGCATAGTGGTACAGCGTGACGAGCGGCTTCATGTGATGGAGCTTTAGCTCGTGCAGCACGGCGTGATAGTGCGCGACGGCCTCGGCGCTGGCGGCCTTCTTGAGCGCCGCGGGGTCCTCGATGCCATCGGTGGCGGTCGGGAAGATGCGGCTCCACTCGATGCTCAGGCGCAGCGCATCGTGGTGCAGCTCCTGGTCTGCGCGCTGGATGTCTTGCGGGTACAGCTCCCAGAAGCCGGGGCCGACGCGTCCCGGATCTTGTCCGCTCAAGTGCGCGTTGGGGTCGGAGACGGTCTGCTTGTCGGTCGTGAACACGTACCAGTCGGAGTTGCGGTCGACGCACTTGGCAGCGGCCAGCGTGGGGCAGCCCATGTCGGCCTGAAAACCTGCGATGGCCGCGCCGAACATGAAGTCGGGTGGGAAGTCGGTCTTGGTCTGACTGCCGCCATCCGCAGCAGGCGCAGTGGCAGGGGTAGGGCTCTTGCTCGCGCACCCGACGAGTGAGCCGAGTGCGAGCAGACATGCGAGACCGAGCGCCGAGGGGGCATGCGAAGAAGGCATGCGGCGAAGTCTAGCGAGCTGGCTGCCGGGTGCACAGGACTTTGCGCGCCACGCCCGCCCGGCCCAGTGTCCCGCTCTACCAGAACCCCCAGTGCACGGTCGCCGGTGGCAACACGCTGCTGGCTCCCACCGCGGGCGGGGTGAACTTCACGAATTGCTCGTTGCGCCAGGCGTAGAAGCAGAAGCTCGGCGAGTCGAGCGCCTGGTCGAAGCTGAAGCGCGCGCGCTCGGCTCGGCCGTCTGCGGTCAGCTGTAGCACCTCGATGCGCAGGCCTTCGAGCTCGATGCGCTCGCCCACGCGCATAGGGAGGCGGCGGTCTCGGTACAGCTCCATGAACGGGGTCTGCAGGATGCCGCCGTGGTAGGTGAGCTCCAGGGTGCGGGCGTCGGTGCGGGTGACGGTGACGGTCTGCTCTCCGAACGACAGCGCACGGAAGCGTCGGGGTAGGGGTCGGTGCTCCACGCGGCGTGTCAGCTGGACCAGCTTGACGGCGAAGTAGTCGGGGGCGGTCATGAAGATGGCATCGCGGCCGCCGAGCTCGTCGCCGACGCTGCTGGGGGCGCGTGACAGGGGCGTGGCCACGGCGATGCCGCAGCTGGCCACCGGCAGCACGAACGGAGAGATCACCAGGTGCGCGAGCAAGACCGAGGCGCCAGCAGTGGCGGACCAACGCTCGAAGCCGGATAAGCGCTTGCCGCGCAGCTGCAACGCATGCAACTGCCAGAGCTGGGCGATGAGCGCCATGCCACCGATGCTGGCGAAGAGCAACTGCCGATTGTGGGGGTAGGACGAGCTGGCCGGCACGAGCGACAGCAGCAAGCCCACCGTCCAGGCGCGCGCCAGACGATCGCGTTTCAAGAGCGGCGTGAACATCACGCCCAGCGAGATCAACAGCACGACGGCCGTCGCGAGCATCGCGTGCGCCATCGCCGGCGAGACGACGGGGTAGAGCTCGGCGGGTGGCAGCGCAAACAGGCCCTGGATGAGAATGGGGCCGCGCTCCAGGAGCGCGAGCGCGAAGCGCACGGGCTCGCGCCCCGGATCGATGTACAAGCCGGAGCCGGTTGCGCCGAAACCTGCGCGGCTGTAGACCGCACGCCAGGCCAGGGTGATGAGCAGGTACGGTGCGCACCCGAGTGCGCGGCGTGTCAGCGGGCCTTGTTCGGTGAACAGGGCGTACGCGAACACGTAGCCCGCGATGGCCACTGCGGATTCGCCCGACAACAGAGCCAACACGTACAGCGCCGCCGCCGCGATGGCCGAGCGCAGCGTGTGTAGCTCACCCTGCTTGCGCGAGCGCAGGAATTGATCGAGGCACAGCACGCCCAGCAGGGCGGTCACCAGCGCGTGTCGATTGCAGATGTAGCCGACCTCGAAGCCGTGCGTGTGATCGATGGCGAAGAGCAGCGCGGCCATGCCGCCGACCATGCTGCCCATCACGCCGCGGTACATGCGCGTGATCGCCAGCACCACCAGCGCGAACCAGCACAAGCTCTGCAGGTGCATCAACGCTGCGCTGCTCGGCCACGCCAGCGCATCGAGCCAGTGGGTCATGAGCCCGAGCGGCCGGTACATCTGCAGGCGCAGTTGATCGTAGGTCCACCACGGGGCCCAGCCGGCTTCGATCTGCCAGTGGTTGTCGGCGGGCTTGCCGTTGGCCAGGCCGTAGCCGCCCATGTAGAGCTCGTAGAGGCGGCGCGCGCCCGGCAGGTTGCTGTAGATGTAGCGCGCGACCTCGTCGTCGAGGTACCAACCGGTGAAGAGGCACGGCGACGACAAGAGCGTGGTGAGCGCGGCGAGCCACAGCGCGAGCTTGGGGCGCTCGAGCATGCGCATGAACGCAGCTTCGCCGCGCGGAGCAGCTGGGGCGGGCGAGTCGGCGGTGGCGTCGGTCATCGGATCGGAAAACGCTCTAGCGCGCTCAGCTCTTGGTCATCTCGAGCGCGTGGTGACGGTAGCCGAAGCCCAGCGCGGCACGCACCAAGCGCGAGCGGTAGAGCTTGCGCTTGACGATCAGGTCGAGCCCTTCTTGCACGCGCGCCTTGCCGCGGCTGGGCCGACCGATGGCGCGCCAGCAGCTCTTGGTGTAGCGCTGCTGCAACGCAGCGTTGAGGCCAGCGCCCGCCGCTGCGCTGGCAGCGACCTCGCCGGCCAGCCAACCGGTGTACAGGCCCTGCCAGATGCCCTCGCCGGAGAGCGGGTCGATGAAACCGCCAGCATCACCTGCGAGCAAGAGGCCCGGTGCGCTGATCGGCGCGGGACGAGGCGCCAGCGGCAGCGACCAGGTGCGTGGCTTGCCGACGGGCACGGCATCGCGCAAGCGGTCGCGTGCGCGCTCGAGGAAGTTGCCGTACAGCTGCGCGAGCTTGCGGTCGTGCGCTGCGTACGCGTCGGCGCGGATGTACACGCCCAGGTTCGAGACTCCGTCGACCGCGGGGAAGATCCAGGCATAGCCGCAGGGCAGCTCGTCGTCGAAGTAATGATCGGCGACATCGGCGCCCTGCGGGAAGCTCACGTTGCGATAGTAGCCGGTGGTGGAGACCGCGAGGTAGCGATCGCGCGGCAGCGCTTGCCCCAACGCGGCAAGCCCCACCGAGCCGTGACCATCGGCGGCGATGACCAGCGGTGCAGACCAACGCAGCTCGGGGCCACGCGCGCCCACGATGCGGCCGTCTTCCTGCACGAGCTCGCTCACGCGGCATTGCTCGATCAGCCTCGCGCCGGAGGCTTGCAGTGCGCGGCGCAGGCAGTCGTCCAGATGCAGGCGCGGCACGATGTAGCCGGGCTCGTCGTAGCTGCGCTCGACGCGGCTGCCGTCGGGGAACACCGCGGCTGCGCGTCGTACCAAGGCGTGCGGACCCTGCAACACAGCGTTACGTGCACCCAGCCGCTCGACCAGCTGCATGCCTTCGTTCGAGACCGCGTCGCCGCAGGTCTTGTCGCGCGGGAAGCTGGCACGGTCCACCACGCACACGTCGACGCCGGCGCGCGCCAGCGCTACACCCGCGGCGCAACCCGTGGGCCCCGCGCCCACCACGAGCACAGCGCTCTGCCCCTGCACCATCATTGCGGGCAAGCTTACACCGAGACTCCCCTGGTTGAAGTCGATGATCGCGACGCTGTGCCTTCGTCCCAGTCCTCGTCGCTGCGGCAACTACGCCTGAAACCGCTTCGCGGCGAGCACCTGAGCCTCAGTGCTGCGAGCGACAGACGAGACACGGAGCAGACTGGTTCGCGGCGCAATCCACGAGGTTGCACACGCCGATCACGCCGGTTGAGAGCACGCACTGCTCGTACGCCTTGGCGCAGACCTTGGCAGGGGCCGGCCCCCTCGCATCGCCACAGGCGAGCAGCGTCGAGCTGAGAGCCAGCACGAGCCCGATCGTGAACCAAGAGGCGTATAGCGGCTGAGGTGTCATGAGGAGAAGCATGGATCTGCTTGGTGCCGACCGCGAGCGGCGATAACCGCGAGCTGATCATACGCTTCTATCGCGCCTTCAGCGGGCGCGCGATTCCCACTGATCTCACGTTGATCGGCTCACCGCAGCTATCGACGAACCCGCCGCGATCGAGTCAGCTCGAGAGCTTCGTGCTGGAGCAAGACATCATCTACGTGAGCGGCGGCACAGCGGTAAACATGCTCGCCCTGTGGCGTGCACATGGGCTCGACAAGCCTACGCAGCTCGACGCCGAGAAGCCCCACGCTTTGCCGTACCTGCCAACTTCAGCTTGTAGTCCTTCACCAAGCACTCGATGGGGATCTCCAGCCGCTTGTGCAGGCTGCGAATCATCGTGAGGTTCAGCCGACGGCGCTTACCCATGACTTCGGACACACGGGCACGGGTCTTGAAGATGGGGAGCAGATCGTTGTTGGTGAGCCCCTCTTGTTCCATTCGGAACCGAATGGCTTCGATGGGGTCGGGGTCGGGAATCGGAAAATGCTCCTCTTCGTACGCATCCACGAGCGTGCCCAGAACCTCGAAGCGATCACCGTCGGGAGTACCGGGCTCGGCTTTGTCCCACAGGCGCTCGATCTCTTTGAGCGCCCAATTGTGATCCTCGGCGGTACGGATTGGCTTGATGTCCATGGCTTCCTCTAGCGGAGAGCCGCAGGCTGCTCCGCGGATCTGTTACTACACGGTGGCGGCGTCAACCTTGTCGTACTCGGCGTGCGTGCCAATGAACCGGATGTAGACGTAGTGGAACGTGAGCTTCACGACGACGATGACCCGGTGCTTGTTGCCCTTGATGTTGAAAACGACCCGTTCCTTGTTGATGATGCTCGCTGACGGGTGTTGAACCTTGATGTCGTCGGGGCTCTTCCAGTCGGCCTTCTTGACTTCACGGTACCAAGCGAAGAGCGGTTGCTCCGCGTCCTTGTGGGCGTTTGCAAAGGCCCTGATGGTCGAGCGGTTGAAGACGCGCACGGCACAGAGTGTAGCGTGCTCCCGAAACGGGAGCAAGGTGATGCTCATACGAGAATCGGCGTGCTTTTCACGCACGGAGGCACCGTGGCCAGGCAGGTGCGGCGGCAAGAGCGCTATTCACGCGGCTCTCTTCGCCCGTCGCGCAAACGCCGCCAGGCGCCGGCTAAGCGTCCGCGCTTCCTTGCCGCGCTGCCGGCAGCCGTTGCACTGAGGTTGTCCGATCCGCCTGCGATTCTTGGGACGCTCCCCGAGCCACTCGCGACACAAGACCCGGTTTGCCGCAACGCACCGGCAGGCGCTGCTGCGTCACGGGCACGGCCAGCTCGACACGCTGGAGACGCTCGAGGAGATGGGTTCGCTCCAGCGTTCACATGTACCTGAAAAAAAGTCGTGACTTTTCTTCAGTTTATGGTGAACTACGAGAGATGCGGTACGCCGAGCCCACGCTCGAAGATGCGCTCGACAGCGCGCGGCAGATGGTCTTTCTGGCCGGGCCACGGCAAGTGGGCAAGACCACGCTGGCGCGTGCTCTCTTGCACAGCGCTTCGTGCGATGCCCTCTACTTCAACTGGGACATCGAAGCGCACCGCCGCGCGATCGTGAAGGATCCGTCCGGTTTCTTCCGCGCTGGCGACGCCGCGAGCGATGCGCTGCGGCGCACGCACCCGCGCATCGTGCTCGACGAGATCCACAAGTACCCGCGCTGGAAGCGCTTCCTGAAAGGTTTCTTCGACGAGCACGCCGGCTCGCTACAGATCCTGGTGACCGGAAGCGGCCGCCTCGACGTGTACCAACGCGGAGGTGACTCGCTCTTCGGCCGCTACGACCTCTACCACCTGCATCCCTTCACGGCGGGGGAGCGGATGGCCTCCGGCGCGCAGCGCATCTGGGAACCGAGGGCGTGGCTCGCGGACGTTCTGGAAGGACCGTCGTCGTCTGCTGCGGCCCGAAAGGCACTGCAAGCGCTGCAAGACGTCGAACGCTTCTCCGGCTTCCCCGAACCGCTTCACGCAGGCACCGACGCGCGCTTGCGCAAGTGGCGCAGAGCTCATCGCGAGCTGATCATCCGGCAAGACCTGCGCGATCTCACGCGGATTCGAGAGCTCGGCCTGATCGAGTCGCTTCTGCTCTTGCTTCCCGAGCGCGTCGCGAGTCCGCTTTCGGTGCACGCGCTCGCGACCGACCTAGGCGTCGCCTTCAACACCGTGCGCGGCTGGATCGACGCGCTCGCACGGCTCTACTTCCTTTTCGAGATTCGTCCGTGGGCCGGCAAGCTCGCGCGCACGTTGCGCCGCGAGACGAAGACGTACTTGTTCGACCCGACGGAGATTCCGGAGCCCGGTCCGCGCTTCGAGAACGTGGTTGCGCTCCATCTCTACAAGTTGTGCGACTTCTGGACCGACCAGGGCCTAGGCGACTTCGAGCTGCGTTACGTGCGCGACAAGGAGAAACGCGAGGTTGACTTCCTGATCGTCGAAGGTCGCAAGCCGTGGCTCATGGTCGAAGCGAAGCTCTCGGACGACACGGTGTCGCCCGCGCTGCGCTACTTCCACGAGCGCTTGAAACCCTCGCAGGGCAGCGTGCAGCTCGTCCGCAATCTAGAGCATGCACGCACGGGCGCGCGCGCAGACGTGCGGGTGCTACCGGCGAGTTGGGTGCTGTCGAAGATGTGAGAGCGCAGCGTCTTCATTTCTCGGGCCGAGCATGGCGGCCTGGCCGAAGCATATTCCGCATCCGCCGCGCCGGCTCCCGACCCGACTACTGCCCGTTGCCGCCGCCGCTCTGGTCGCTGTCGTCGGATGTTCCGGTTCAAGCGGCGGAGGTTCCATCAAGGCGGGGGCTTCACCCGCGCTTGCAATCTTTGCTCTGCAACGTGAGGTAGTAGATCGCACGTTGCTGAAGGTTCTTCATTCGCTCATCACCCTTTAAGTCGGCGGCCCAAAAGTCGTTGCTGGAACGGGCGAGGAAGTACATTCCCTTCCCTCGGAAATCGGGAAGCCTAAACAACCCGATGGGCAGGACTGCGGCGACCCTCTCATCTTCCATTATGATCCAGGGTAGCGGAGGGATCTCGGCCCGTCGCACCTGCGCTAACAGCTCAAGCTCTTCTTCCTGCGGGAGCGACCGCTCCACCTCTTAACGCACGGGGCTGTGCGGCAGCACGCGCTCGATCAGGTGCTCTGCAATGCGAGTCATGCGGCCGTCAAACGAGGCCAGGACCCGTGGGCCCCGCGCCCACCACGAGCACAGCGCTCTGCCCCTGCACCATCATTGCGGGCAAGCTTAGCGCAGGAACGCGTCGTGTCCGACAGACCACAGGAGCCCTGCGGTCTGTTCCCGGAAGAACACCCAGGCGCACACGCACAGCCAGGTGACGCCGTACACCATCTTCACCCGCGTCCAGTAGCGCGCGATGTCT
>JADGRE010000033.1 GCA_017881185.1 Pseudomonadota bacterium
AGGAGCAATAGCCGGCGCTATTGTGACGAGGAGCAACGCAGCCATGCGCGCTCGGGACAAGCGAGAATGGGTCAAATCCTCCCGGTCAGAGCACTAGGGTTTGAGGCAGATGCTGGTCACCGTGGGGTCGGGGCTGACGGCGCTGATGTCGGTGCAGGTCCAGGTCGGCGGACAGCTCTTGGGGTCGCCCATGCAGTTGAGGCGGGTGCAGTAGAGGAGCCCCTGGGTGGCACAGGTCGCCGCGCCGCAGGCGCAGTCACCGTTGGTCGCACACTTGTCGCCGAAGTGATCGTAGGGTTTGCAGCTGCTCACGGCGGTGCTTGCGGCATCGTCGGTGCCCGCGTCGTCTGCGGCGGCGTCGGCCACGCCCTTGCCGGCGTCGACAGGGGTCTTCAAGCACGAGCCGAAGGTGGCGGTGTAGCCGGGGTCGCAGGGGTGGGCCGGGTCGCAGGCCCACAGCCAAAGCAACGACCAGGGTAGGAGGATACCGATGCGCTTCATGGCGTTCTCCGCTTCATGGTGCAAGCACCTTGCCGCCACTGATCCAGGCGACCACTCTCACCTCGGGGGTCAGCTCGGCACGCGGCACGTAGCCCACGGCGCCCGCCAAGCTGGCGACGATACGTACCAGAATGGCGGACGAACTGACCACGCGCGGGGGCAGGCCGGCGCCTCGCACGCGTTTGTCGATCCAGAACCGACCGACCTGATCGGCATCCATGCGAAGCACGACGCGGTCGAAAAATGTGCGCGCGGCCGTGCCGGGGGGGTGATTGAAGACCAGGATGCGCCCTCCACCGGAGGGCCAATCGCGCTGAACTTGGGTGAAGATGGCCTCGAGCTCGTAAGCCGAGAGCGATCTCACGGGCACGGCTCGGTTGACGATCACGGCGAGAGTCTCGTCACGTGCGGCCTGCCCGTGTGCGGTGGGCTGTGGCAGACCCGCGAGACCCGCGCACAGCAAGCTGCCGAGCAGCAGGACCAGCAGAACGCCAGAACGCAGCCAAGCTGTGGGCCGTTGGTTCATCAGAAAGCCATCACCAGGCGCGCCGCGAGCGTGTGCATGCCGTAGTCCCGCTGCGGACCGTGGAGGGTGAAGTTCTCGGAGCGGATGTACGAATAGAGCGTGCGAAGCGTGGTTGCCTGGCTCAGGTAGACGTTAATGCCGCCACCGCCCGTCACGAAACCCTCGCCGAGCAAGAGTGTCGGGTAGCGGACGATCTCGCCCAGCACGAGCGGTTCGAGCCCGAGCCAAGGCAAGCGGTAGGCGACCACCACGTACGCGTCCATGCGTACGGCGTCGGCCAGCGGATAGCCTGCGAACAACGCGCGCTTGCCGTTGTTGTACTGGGTGAGGTTCATCGCGTATTCGGAGCGAATGCGCAGCGCGTCCACGTCGATCGACAGGTCGGCACCGGCTGCCGACTCGGTCTGATCGACGTCGATGACGCGCACGATGCCGAGCGTCCCGGTGGAGGTCGAGCCCACGGTCTTGGAGCGCTGCTGCGCGCTGCCGTGGAAGAACGAAGCGCCCAGCTGCAGCCCAATGGGACGACGCGTGGACAAGTACACGCGCGCGCCCACCGACTTGTCCTCGGTGTAGTCCACCGCGTCCAGCTCGCGACCGTTGCTGACGTACAAGTGATAGCCGAGCTCCCATGGCAAAAACAGAAAGCGCCCGAAGGCGTCTACGCCAGTCTGCCGCTCTGGGAAGATCTCGGCCGTCACCGAGAACGGCGCGCGCAACATGATGCGCGTGGGCGAGCCGTGATCGACGTTCCAGATGCCGTAGGGCGTGAGGAAGTAGCCCACGCGAACGTTGAAGGCGTCGTACGGGGTGTAGTCGATGTGCGCGCGCTCGAGGATCAGCGCCGACCAGCGTACGCTGGTGAAGCCACCGACGCTGCTCGTGTAGTCGAAGATCGTGGTGTCGTGCGTGGTGAAGGTGTTGGTCTTGGCGTCGAGGGACTCCGCACCGTTCGGGAAGAGCGTGAGCCGCACCTCGATCAGCGCGCGCCAGCGGTCGTCGGGCTTGGCGTCGAAGTACAGGTTGACGTTGCCCAGAACGAAGTTGCTCGCATCGGTGAGTGACAGCCCGGTGTCGTACAGACTGCCCCACACCTTCTGCATACCCGTGTCCGCGAAGCCATACACGCGCAGCATCGACTCGTCGGTCGCAAGCTCGGAACCGCCCGCTGTCCCACTCGCGAGCGCGGCGAGCGCTGCTTCTTGGGCGTCGGTGCCTGCGCTGGTGTTGCTAGCGTCGTTGTGAGCTTTCTGCCGATCGAGCTCCGCGCGCTGCGCGGCGAGCTCTTCACGCATCGCTTCGAGCTGGCCGCGCAGCTGCTCGAACGTCACCTCGGGCGCGGGCGTAGGCGCAGCGGGTGCAGCGGGCACAGGGGTGTCTGTGCTGCTGGAAGGCTCGAGCGCAGGCTGCGCAGCCGCAGGCGCTGCCAAAGGCACGGCTTGCGCGCATAGCAGCTGGGTCGGGCCGCTGATGCCGACGACCACCGCCAGCGTCATCCATCCGAGTGGAGCACTCGTTCGCCTCGTCATGCGTCCTTCCCACCTAGGGGCTGTGCAACGGACAGCGCTCGAAGCGCCGTCGGTGTCGCACCGCCGAGGCGAGGATCGTCACGTGCGAGAATCTGCCGTGGCAACACTGATTCCATGCGCCAGCAAGATTTGTAGCGCAATGGACCCCGTTCCCCTACACGGATCACACGCGGCTCGCACCCGCGTGTCAGGCAGGCGTGACGTGGTGCAACGCCAGCCTGCTTACAGACACGCTTGCTGCGTGCACGCACCGCCGGGCGGGGTGCAGATACCGCAGCTCGCGTTGCAGCACTCCTGGTCGACGGGGCACGTAGTCTTGCCGCAGGTCGGGCCGGTCGCGGCCGCCACACATGTGCATTGCGTGCTGTCCCAGACCTTGCCCTTCACGCACAACACCTTGTCGACGCACACGCACAGGCCACCGCAATCGGCGCCGCCTTTGTTGGGATCGCAGCTGTCGCGCGGGTCGTCCACGCACTGCCCGCTACCAGGACATGGGCGCGCGGCGATGCCGCCGCAGGTCGGGTTGTCGACACATTGCGACAACGGCGGACAGGGCGCCTTGATGCACTGCACCTGCACGAGCGCGCAATGCTGGTAGGCCGCACACGCGGGGTTGCAGTCGGAGGAGGGCGCACCCGCGTCAGCTGAAACTGTGCCGGCGTCTTTGCCGCCGGGCAGCGTACCGCCCGCATCGGGGCCGTGGCCCGGAGGTTGACCGCTTCCGGCGTCGGTCGAACCACCCGTGGTGCCTGCGTTGCCGCCGCCCATGCTGCCGGCGTCGTGCTGCGAGCCTGGCACGTGCGCCGAGCCGCCGTCGGCGCCGGAGGAACCCCCGCCGCTGCCCGACTTCGGACAGCCCGCGAGGGACAAGCACAGCGCGATGGCGACGGCGATAGGTGCGAGCTTGAGCATGATCGAATACCCGTGTTCCTTGTGTGTGGCCGCGCGCTGATGCTTCCGTGACGATGCGCGCAAAAAGCCGTGTGGGAACGAATCACAGACTAGCGAGAGATGGCCACCATGGCAAAGGCTGGCCGCCATGGCAAAGGCTGGCCAAGCGGACACGACCCGCCCACTCACAGAATGCGCAGCGCCAGCACCTTGAGGTAATCGCCTTCGGGAAAACCTAGCAGTTTCGGGTGGTCGGCGGGTGCCCCGCTGCGCTCGAGGACCTGCACTACGCGGCGCGCCTTGGCGGCGGCGCGCTGCAGGCTGTCCTCGAAATCGACGCGGGTGACGTGGCTCGAGCACGACGCGGCCAGGTAGTAGCCCGCAGGCGTGAGCACCCGCATCACGCCCAGGTGCAAGGCATCGTAGGCGTGCAAGGCGGCTTCGCGCGCGTTCTGCCGCGGCGCGAAGTTGGGTGGGTCGGCGACCACGAATTGAAAACGCTGGCCACGCGCACCAGCGGCTGCAAGATATTCGATGGCGTCAGCTGCAACCACTTGGTGCTGTTCTTCAGCGAGCCCGTTGGCGGCCCAGGACTTGTGGGCGAGCTCGAGCGCTGGCTTGGCGATGTCCACGGTGGTGACATGGCTGCTGCCGCCGAGCCCGGCCGCCACGGAGAAGCCGCCCGTATAGCCGTACAAGTTCAACACCGATAGACCGCGCGCGAGCTCGCCCACGCGCGCACGCGATTGACGGTGATCGAGGAACAGACCGGTCTTTTGGCCCTCGAAGAGATTCACGCACAGCAGCATGCCGTGCTCGCGCACGTAGAGCTCTGGCTCGGGCCGCTCGCCCCAGACATGGTCTACCGACAGCTCCTGACGCTTGCCGGTGCGCAGCAGCAAGCCCTCGACGCCCAGCGCAGGCAAGCGAGCGCAGAGCAGGCGCAGCCAGCTGTCGCGGTGGGCAAGCGCGGCATCGCCATCGAGCTTGAGCACGGCATAGCGTCCGTAGCGGTCGCAGACCACGCCCGGCAGGCGATCGCCCTCGCCGTGCAGCAAGCGGTAGGCGTCGGTGTCGGCGGGCGCGACGCGCGCGCGCAGCTCGAGCGCTTGATCGATGCGCTGAGCAAACAACTTCTCGTCCACCGGCTCGTCGCTCAACGTGAGCACGCGTACGCCGATGGGACCGTCATCGGCCAGGCCTGCGGCGACGAAGCGGCCTTGCTTGTCGAGCACGCGCACGACCGCGCCTGCGGGAGCGTCGAACGGCTCGGCCAGCGCATCGCGAAACACCCACGGATGGCCGGCGCGCAGCGCACGCTCGAGCGGCTTGCGCAGGCGCGCCACGGTGGGAGCGCCGTAGCTGCCGTGGCTACCGTGGCTGCTGTGGCTGCTGTGATTGCCGTGACCGGCAGCGGTGCGGCCGGACGCGGGCGCTTGCTGCGGGCGCTGCTTGCGCGACGGGGGTGGAGCTGCGGCGCGACGCGTCATCAGCGCGGCGTGTAGGTCTGCGGACCGACGCGCAGACCTCGTTGTATGACGGCGAGCTTGAGCAGGTCGGGACCGCCGGCCGGCACCGAGAATCCGTGGGCGCTGCCGGCGACCATCACGGACTCTTCGCCCGCGGTCCAGAGCTTGCCGGTGACGCCGTCACGGTAGGCGCCTTGCATGATCAGCACACGTTCTTCACCGAAGTGCTCGTGCTCGGGGAAATCGAGGCCCGCCTGCACGCGCACGAAACCTCGCACGGCGTCCGCCACGCTCGGGCCGCCGTCGACCCACAGAAACGACACGCCAGGTAGCTCCGTGCTCCAGCCGGCGGGGTCGTCGATACGCTCGAGCAGTGCCTTGGCGCGCTCGAGGCTCAGGTCGAGCAGGCGCGCCACTTGGACCGCGAAACGTGCGAGCCGGCCTGGCTGGGCGGCGGAAGTCAGCAGGCGCGCACGCAGCGCTTCGCTCGGCTGCTCCTGCGGCAACGCCTCACTCAGCTGCGTCAAGAGCTGCAACGCAGCGTTGCTGTGGCTGCCGTCGGCGCCTGTCGCCGGCAGCAGCTCGGCTGCCTCGCGCAAGAACGCATCCAACTGCTCGTCGCGTTCCTGACTCATGACGCTTCCCTCTGCGACACGCCGAGCTCGCCACGCAAGCGGGTCATCGCGGCGGAGACGCGCGACTTCACCGTGCCGATGGGAATGCCGAGCTGATCGGCCACTTCCTGGAACGTCAACCCGGCGAAGTAGCCGAGCTCGAGCACTTCACGCTGACCCTGCGGCAGCGTGTCCACCAGCGCGCGCAAGCGCGAGCCATCGAGCGCGCGCTCGAGCCGCTCCTGACCGCCGCCACGGGCGGGCTCTGCATCGAGCGACTCGGTGCGTGAGAAGGCGTGAGAGCGCACGCGGTCGAGACAGCGCGAGCGCATGCGCAGGAGCAGCCAAGTCTTCACGGCGCTGCGGCGCGGGTCGTAGTCGCCGGCGTGGCGCCAGGCTTCGAGGAATACGTCGTGCAGCAGGTCTTCGGCTTCACGGCGCACGCCGACGATGCGTAGGCCCAGGGCCAGCATCACTGCGGCGTGCCGGTCGTACAGCGACCCGAGCGCCTGCCGGTCCCCAGCGGCGCACTGGCGCAGCAACTCGACATCGTCAGCAATCCCCGGTGGCACGGCACGAGAATGGACGAAGGCAGGTGGCCAGGCAACCGGCATCTCCAGCATGTCTGGATTGCGGGCCAAAGACTCTTCCGGTTCGGAAGGCGGCCGACCACTGCGCGGCGCATACGTTATGCTTGGCCGGATCGACGTAGGAGAACCCCATGACCAGCTCTTCGCCCGAAGCTGCGCCGCTGCTGGCGCGCGACGTCATGAAAACGCCGGTGGTGACCGTGACCCCCGACACGACCCTCGTGGAGCTGGAGCGCTGCTTGTTGCGCGAGCGCATCGGTGGCGCGCCCGTGGTCGCGGGCGGCAAGCTCGTGGGCATGGTGTCGCGTTCGGATCTGGTGCGGGTGCTGAGTCTGGAGCAGTCGATGGCCGAGGTGCAACACGGCGCCTTCGCCCGACAAGCCCAAGAGGGTCAGCGTCGCAGTCTGGCTGAGATCGGTCAGCAGGTCGGTGAACGCATGCAGGTGTTGACGGTGCAGCACGCGATGACCGAGGTGCGCGCGCGCGTGGCGCCCGATGCGCCGGTGCGAGAGGTCGCGGCGTTGATGACAAAGCATTCGATCCACCGCGTGCTGGTGGTGAGCGGCGAGCAGCTACTGGGCGTGGTGTCGCGCATCGACCTGGTACGGCTGATCGCGGATGGGCGGTTGCGCGAGGTGTGAGGCGGGGGGCGCACAGAACGTTCGCCAAGATCTCAGTTGCCGGCGTCGTTGGCACCCGCGTCGTTGCCAGCGGTGCCTGCGTCTGGGTCTGAGACTCCAGCAATGCACATCGCGACGCTGTTCACTACCGGGGGCAACGATTTGAGGTAGTAGGCGATGTCGAGGGCGTCGGTGGTCTTCATGCCACCGAAGGCGCCCATGGGGCCGGCGGGCATGGGCGGGCACAGGGGCTTGTGCTCGTCGTCCACGCCTTGCAAGAGCGCGATCACGATTTGATCGACGCTCCATTGCCGTAGGCCGGTTGCGTCGGACGTCAGGTTCGCGGCGTAGATGTGCGAGGGAAACAGGCTGGCGGGCAGGCCCAGCGAATCGCGAGCGAAGTCACGGCCGCCCGCGAAGGCCTTGGTGAGGATCGGGCGGTCGCCGGCGTCGCGCGGGGTGTGACATTCGTAACAGACGCCGATGTTGGCGGCGATGTAGCGGCCGCGCATGGCGGCGGCGTAATTCGGTTGGTTCGAGTCGGGCGTGGGCACGCGCCCGAGGTCGAGCAGCGGCGCAGGTGCGGCCGGCGGAGTGAACGGCGCCTGGCTGCGCGCCGGCAGCGCATTGTGCACCGCGGGCAGCGTGCGCAGGAACGCGACGATGCTGTCGGCATCGGCGTCGCTCATGTTGCCCAGCATCCAGTAGGGCATGAACGGGTGCAGGTTGTCGCCCTTGGGGTCGCCCTTGGGCCGCACGCCCTTCTGAAACATGTCTTTGATCTGTTGATCGGTGTACGGCTTGAGGCCGGTGTCGTCGCTCGTGAGATTGCGCGTGTGAATGCAGCCGTTGGCGGCGTCTGCCGGTGCGACGTCGAGGAAGCACTTCACGCCGGCGTAGGCGCGTGCGAGGTCGGGCTTGCCATCGGCCTTGCGAGGCGTGTGGCAGTCGCCGCAGGCCGCAAGATGCTCGACGATGTAGCGACCGCGCACGACGTCGGGCGTGGCCACCGCAGCGTCGTTGCCTGCGTCCGCAGTCATGACGATGCCGGTGTCGAAGCTGGCGTCGGTCGTGGACGCGGCGTCGGTGCTGGCGTCGGCCGGCACGCTGCGTTTGTGCTCGGTGGCGCAGGCGCCGAGCAGCGTGACTGCAACCACTACCCAACACCAGCCTTGCTGTCGACGCATCGCTTCCTCCAGTCGTTCAGTCGTTTGCGCGCTAGTGCAGGCGGATCGCCAACTCGCGGCCCTCGGTTTGATCGACCTGGCGGCAGAACTCGGTGAACAGCGGGTACTGGTCCGGAGGCACACGCATCGCGGGCAGGATCAGGTGACGTTCGAGCACCAGGGTGTCGTGGTCGAGGCTGATGTTCTCGCTGAAGCTCGGACGGCCCGGGACCGCACCGGTGATTGAAACGGCTGGACCGAGCACCGGAGGCTTGGCACCCGCCGGCAACTGGATGCGCGCGAAGAGCGCGTTGTGCACGGGCGTGGGGATGAGCTCCGTGGTCTTGCGCGTGGCGGTGCGCGCGAAGCTCGCGGCGAGCTCCGTGGACAGAAGCGCGGGCAGCGCGACACCACCGTCGACCCGACGGCCGAAGCTCGCGACGTCGAGCGAATACGCCAGGCTCATGTCGGCCAGCGTCTGCTCGCGGCCGGTGATCTGCAGGCCCGTGAGCGTGGCGCCCGGGAAGAGCCTCGAGACGTAGTCTTGCTCGAAGCGGCGGTGCAGCTCGGCAGCAGGGATCTGTTCCAGCTGACTGCGCCAGGACACGGCCTCGCTGCCATGCAGCGACTCGAGCGCATCGATGTGCGCGGAGCCGTCGGCATGCAGCGTGACTTTCAGGTCGAACTTGCGGCTGTCGTCACCGAGCAGACCGTCGCTGACCTTCACGCGCGGCGCGCCGGGCTCGAGCAAGAGCGCAACCTGACCGCGCAGGGTGGGCGGCATGAACCCGAAGGGTGCCCAACGCTCCACGGTGAAGAGCCACAGCTGCTGCGTGTGGCCCACTTGACCGACGTCGACGCGCACGAGCAAGTGGTCGTAGGTGTCGGCGTCGGCCATCTCGCTCTCGGTCACGTCACCGGCGACGTTGCGCGCCAGGCCGAGCTTCGAGGGCACGCCGGCCAGCGTGAGCAAGTAGTGCAGCACGCGGGCGCGATTGCCGGCCTTGGCACGCAGCATGAGCGCGGCCTGCGAGAACACGTCGTTGTTGTTCTCGACGTTGGCGAGCACCCAGTTGTACAGGCGCTCGGCGCGTAAGCGGTAGTCGTTCGGGGCGGCTTCGCCCACGATCTGCCGCGCGAGGCTTGCGTAGTAGGGGTCGTATAGGTCGCGATCGATCAGCGCGTCGCGCAAGCTGTCGATCATGGCTGGCCAGGTGGCGTTCACGCCCAGGCGGATCGACGGAATGAACTCGCGCGCCGAAACAGAGCCCGGCTCGGCCACCAGCGGCAGGCTCTGATCGACCTGCCAGGTGAGTACACGCAGATCTCCGTCGAGCTTCTCTTCGAGCTTGGGCGCAGGGCCGCGTGGATCGACGCGGTAGGGCATGTCCTTGGGGAGGATCATGACCATGTGACTGTGGTGGAAGGGGATCTCGAAGCTCTTGAAGTAGAAGCGCTCACCGAGATAGCCGTGGGGAAAGCCATCGGCCGGGGCGTTGGCCTGCAAGTACTCGAACTCGATGTAGTCGCCGGACGCGACGTTTGGCAGCGACACGCTGTCCTTGCCTGCGATCGCGTCGGCCTCGAGCTTGCGACCGTCGGGCTTCCACGCGCGCAGCGTGAGCACCTGTGCGCCCTCGGGAACTTCGACTTCGGCCAGACGATTGACCGACTCGTCGCTCTGCACCTTCTGCACGGTGTGCACGAGCTCGAGCGACGAGCCATCTTCGAACACGCGCGCAGCCATGTAATCGAGCACGAGCACTTCGGGGCCATCGTAGCTGCGACCTGCGGCCTCGAAGGCCTCGATCGCCTTGCGTCCGTCCTTGCGGTACGCGGCCAGCACGTGTTGCCCACCCAAGATCGGCGCGAGCCGATACAAGCCCGCCATGGCGGCCGGCTCGGCGCGGAGCGCAGATTGCAGCGCGGCCAGCGCTTGCGGCTCTTGGCCCTTGGCGAGCAGCGAGTCGAGCTGCTCGATGGCGCCGGAGTACGCGCGCGGGTGCAAGCTGCGCAGCTCGGCGATCTTCGCCTCGAGCGCCGCGTCGTCGCCCCGGTTCTTCGCGAGTGCGATACCTGCGAGCAACCAGCTGAAGCGGTCTTCCGGCGGCTGCAGCGACATCAGCCGCTCCTGTTCCTTCTGCGCGGCGTCGTAGTTGCGCTGGCTGAGGTACAGCGTGTAGCGCGCGTTGCTCTGCGCGTCGCAGCCTGACAGCTGTTCTGCGATCTTGGCGGCCTCGGCATGACGCTGGCGCGAGCGCAGCGCCTCCAGCTGCGAGGCCATCGGGGCACAGGCGTCGGGCACGAGCTCGCGCAAGCGGGTCACTTCGCGCTCGGCTTCGGCGGCGCGGCCCTTGTCGCGCAGCAGCTGGATCAGCGCGAAGCCGATCGCCGGTGGCTCGGGCCAGTGCGCGGCGGCTTCGCGCAAAGCGCCGATGGCTTCCTTCACACGCCCGTTCTTGGCAGCCAGGGTCGCCAGCTGCGTGACCGGTGCCCACAGCTCGTGATCGCGTTCGTGTGCGAGGCCGAGGAAGCGACGACCATCGTCGCCGCGCACGTCGTCGGGCAGCAGCGGATCGCCCAGTGCCACGCTGGCGCGTTGCAGGAGCACCAGGGGCGCCACGTCGGCGGCCGTGCCGAGCACGGAGAGGGTCTGGCGCGCCGACAGCACGTCGCCGCGCACGAGCTGAACTGCAACGCGCAGATACAGGGCGAAGCCGTCGTTCACCTCGGGACCGAACGGCAGCTCCGAGGCCTTGGCGTCCGCCGCCGTCAGCGGCAACAGGCCGATCTCCAGCACCGGGTTCGGATGGCGTGCGCTGACCTTGGCGGTGAGCAGGTGCTGGCCGGCTGCTAGCGTGAGCGTGGTCCAGATGACGCGCGCTTGCAGCCGCGTGCGCCGGTCGATGCGCTGCACGGAGTGCCCGTCGATGAACAGCTCGACGCTGTTGGGTGTGTCCAAGCGCAAGAGGTATTGGCCGCCCGCCGGGACATCGAGCTGGGCTTGCGCCAGGGTCGTGCCGGCTTCGGCGACGGGACCACCGCCCAGATGCAAGGTGCAGCCGCGCGCATGCACGGTGCGGGTGTCGCGCGTGCCGCGGCCGGCACCGAGGTCGTAGTGGGCGAAGAGCGCCGTCGCCGGATCTGCCGGCGCCGGCGCGTCGAAGCCGAGTAACTCGCGCGGGCCAAACGGCCCCGCCACGCGCAGCTCGGTCACGCAGCCGAGCGTGCTCGCTAGCTCTTTGGCTTCGCGCATGTCGCCGCGCCGGTAGGCGAGCGGAATGAGCACGTCGGCCATCGCAGCACGCGCTGGGCCTGCAAGCGCTCTGCTGTGCACCTGCGGCGCCAGAGTTTGTCGAGCTTTGTCGGCGTACGCGACGACGCTGCCGTCTTCGCCGCCGATGGCGTAGCTGGCCACCTCGACCAGATGTGCGGCTTCCGGGTCGCTGCTCTTGGCGGCGGCCGAGATGGTCTGAAAGTACAGCTCGATGGCCTGCGTCGGGTGTCCGTGCACGTCGCTCACCAGACCGGAGGCAAAGAGCAGACGTGGATTGCCGGGGTCGAGCTGCAGTGCGCGAGCGAGCGCAGCTTGGGCGCGCGCGGGGTCGCCACCGCGTGCGAAGAGCTCACCGAGCGCAAGCTCGCGCGCGGCGTTGGCGTCGCCGGGGTGCGCCGCTGCGGCCACGCGCAGCTCGGTGATGCCTGGCGGCTTGGGCGTCTGTGCATGCAGACCACAACCCGCGAGCACGAGCAGTGCTACCAAACAGCTGACACGCTTCATGGTGCACCTCGCCGAACGCCGATGCGCTGGCGCAAGAGTTGATCGGCAGCTTCGATCCAGCTGCGAAACGCGGGGTATTCACTCGGGCTGACGCGATCGCGTTCCAGGCGGAACTCGGTGCGGATCTTCACACTGCCCTTCTGGGCGTCGAAATGCAGCACGAGCCTGCCCCACTTGGAGCTGGCCTCACCACCCTGCGGCACGCTCGCGGCGTGCATGCCCGCCGGCAGCTCGACGGTGCGCTCCTCGAGGTACGCGCGCGCGCTCGAGAGATCGAGCGGCTGAGCTCGCGTGGGCGTGCGCGCCATGCTGCGCACCAGATCGCTGAGCACGCTGGGCGGCACCTGCAGCTCGCCAGCGTCCCAGCGTGCCAGCTGCGGCACGCGGATGTGGTAGCTGTAACGCACCGACTTGCCGAGCTGGTCGAGCGGCTCGAAGTGCTGGCTCTGCAGCTCCACGCCGGGATACAGCGCGCCCAGCGTGCGCTCGAAGCGCTCGGCCCGCGTGCCGGGAGCCTGGTAGTAGTCGCGGTAGCCTGCGGCTTCGTCGCCGGTGACTTCTTCCTGCGCGTCGATTTTCGCGGAGCCGTCGGCCGACAGCTGCACCGAGAGCGTGCGCGTGCGCAGGTTGCGGTCGGCGGCAAGCACAGGAGTGCGACGCTGCTCGGCGCCTTCGGGGCCGACGAGCACCACCATCACGCCTTGATCTTCTGACGGCAGCTCGGTCATGCCGCTGTGTTCCGCCGTGCCATCGAGGTACAGATCGAGCTCGGGCACGTAGGTGATGGCGTGGTCGAACACGGCGAGCGACGCGGGCTGCCCGTCGACCGCGCCGTTGTGGCGCGTGCGCACTAGCACGATGCGCGCGTCGATGCCGGCCTCGCGCAGCATGGTGTACATGAGCGAGGCCTTGTCTTTGCAGTCACCGAAGCCGCGCTGCACGATGAGCGGCACGCGGTACGGCAAGAAGCCGTGGATGCCGAACTCGAGACCGACATAGCGCGTGTGCGTCACCGCCCAGTCGTGGATGTGCTCGACCTTCTCGCGTGTGCTGCTCGTGTGCGCGACCAACTCGGCCACCGTGCGCTTGAGCGAGTCGTCGGCGTAGAGCTGATCCTTGATCAACCCCCAGTACCAACGGCCCACGTCTTGCCAGCTCTTGTAGGTGGAGACGTGCAGGTAGGGGCTCTGCTCGGTGATGCCGGGCATGCCTTCTTCCGACACCAACGCCGGCAGATTGGCCGCGCTGTAACGGTCGATGCGCCGCTTGCCCTCGAGCGTGCGCGTGTGCGTGAGCCCCTTGAGCGCAGGCTCGTTCGCGAAGATCTCGCGTGCCGCAGGCGTAACCAAGAGGTACTCCGAGTGCAGCACGGGCACGAAGTCTTGCCACAGGTGCAGGTCGCCAAAGTAGTCGGCGTACAGGTTGCGGTGGGCGACGTCGTCGATGCGGTAGCGCACCTCGACCACGTCACCGGGCTCGAGATCGGGGAAGATCACGTTCACCGCGCGCGTGTCGTAGTAGACTCGGTACCAGGGCTCTCCGAGCTGCTCTTCGTAGGTGCGCACCGACTCGAGCACGCGGCCGTCCTTGCGATAGACGCGCGCCAAACGCAGGTCGACGTGTTGGGTGTCGGGGTCGTATTGAAACGCATGCGTGCGGAAGCGGCGCGCACCCTCTTCGTCGTGCACCTGAACGGCGAGCTGGCGGAAGGTGGAGCCGAGGCCGTTGTCGAACACGGTCTTCACCGTGAGGTCTTCGAGCACGGTGTACGGGTAGCCGCCGTCTTCGTAGCGTCGCGACAAGAGCTGCTCGGAGGGCACGGCGTAGGCTTCGTCGCTGCGCGCCGAGGGCTTCACCACTTCGAGCAGCTCGCGGGCTTCGGCGTCTTGAGGCTTGAGCGCGATGGCTTTCTGCAGCGCCTCGGCCGCCGCTTCGTCTTGTTGCGCACGCAGCAGTGCGCGCGCGTAGGCCACGTGCAGCGGCTCGGCCTCGGGCGCGAGGTTCATGGCGTCGCGGTAGGTGGACAGCACCATGTCGTCGCGACCCAGCGCGTCGTAGAGACCGGCGATGTACATCAGGGTCCGCGCGGAGCCGGGCGTGATGGCGCGCACGACGTCGATGTGCTCGAGCGCGCTCTTGGTGTCGCCGCGCGCGAGCGCGTCGTCGAGCAGCGAGCGGCGCGCGTCGCTGTCGTCGTAGCGCAGTGCGAGCAAGCCCTGCTGTGCTTCGAGCTGCTTCAACGGATGGCCCGCGTCGGCCTCGACGCTGGCCGTGAGCCGCAAGAGCTCGGGCATGTCCCCTACCCTGGCCCGCACTTTATATAGGAGGGTGAGTGCCGCCTGCGGCAGCTCGAGATCGCGCAAGAGATCGGCGCGCGCCAGCATGGCGGCCGGCCATTCGTCGCTCTTCTCCGGGATGCGGTCGAGCAGGGCCAAGGCATCTTCGGGCGCAGGCCCGCCCGCGAGCAGCGACGCCTGCGCGAGCAGCACGGCCGGATCCTGCGGGAACAGCTTGTAGGCTTGGTCGGCGTAGCGCATGACCTCGGCGCGCTCTTCGGCCAGCTGGGCCGCGAGCTTGAGATTCTGCGCGCTCGGCTCGAGCGTGGCAGCACGCACCGCCATCTGCTTGCCGCGTCGCTCCGCCGGATCGTCGCCACCGGTGAGGTCGAGGTAGCGTGCGAAGTCCGCAAGCAGCGCGGCCTTCAGTTTGTCTTGCGCTTTGTCTTGCAGCTTGTCTTGCTTGGTCTGCGCGTCGAACCATTCCAGTGGCAGCACGGGCGCAGCGGGCAACTTCACTTTGTCGTTGCCCGGAGCGATGTCGAGCGCAGCGGGCGTATTGAGCGCGAAGCCGAGCCCCTTCGCCACGCCGCCCTTGTCGTCGCCGATGCGCAGCTGGAAACCCCAGGCGGCGTTGGTCGTGCAGGCCTTGACCAGCAGGCGGTTCCAGTCCTTGTGTGCGCCCACCATCACCACGCTGCGATCGGGGCTCGGGTTGCGGTATGCGGCGTCACGGAACACTTGCTGACCGTTCCAGTACACCTTCACCGGACCACCGGCGCCGATCCACAAGCTCAGCGGACGCGCGCGGTCGCTCTTCACGAAGGTCTCGGCCAAGCCGCACACGTTCTCGAAGGGCCGCATCACCGCGCTGAAGGGCACGAAGCCGCTGCGCACCACGTCGGGCAGCTCGCGCCAGCTGACAGCATGTTCGCGACCGGGGTATTGCGCCTGCAGGTCGGGCGCTTGCATGCGCTGTTGCTCGACCGGCGTCTCAGTGTCGAAGCCGGCCTTACCTTCGTTGTCGAAGGGGCCGATCACGCGAAAGTGCGTGACATAGCCCAGCTGTTCCAGCGGGCCATGCACGGCTTCCGGGTCGCCCAGGCGCAAGCGCGCCTGCGCCAGCATGGTCTGGAGCATCACGCGTCGATCCGGCGACAAGCGCGCGTCCTTCGACAGGCGCGTCAGCTCTGCGACCAGGCGCGAGGGCGTGCTCTTGTCCCAGCTGCTCCACAGCTGCAGAAGCGGCACGATGCCGCGCGGGGACTTCCCGGCCGACAGCACTTGCGCCGCAAGCTTGGTGTTCGCGGCATCGGTCGGGTTCTGCGCAAGCGCAGAGCGTGCGAACGACAGCGCGCACAGCAGCAATGCACAGCAAAGCGCGCGCGATGCAGACGAGGCGGTCGACGAAAGCCGATGAGGGGGTTGCAAATATTCGGTCAAAGCACGCAAGCCTTGGTGGTTGCCAGAGGGGGGAAGCATGGCACGTCCCGACCCGCCCCTGCACGCACAAGCGCAGCTACTGCGGCTACTGCGCGGCGTGGCTTCCCGGCGTTTGGCTCGGGCGCACGGGCGGCGCAGCGTTCGGCTTCTGCCCGACGACAGCACACAGGGCCCCCTGCAACGCCTGCGCATCCACGGGCTTGGGCAGCCAACGCAGCTCCGGTCGCGCGAGGAACGCCCGCGCGCGCTCGGTCACCGCACCGCCGGTCACGAACACCACGCGCTGTGCGAGCTCGGGGTCGCTCTGGCTCAAGCGTTCGTACAGGTCGATGCCCGAGACGTCGGGCATCATCAAGTCGCAGAGGATGACGTCGAAGCGGCGATCCGACGCAAGCTTCTGCAGCGCGCTCGCGCCGTCGCCCACGACCTCGGTCTCGTGGGCTCGCAGCATCCTCGACAGCACCCGCCCCACGCCCGGCTCGTCGTCCACGATCAGCACGCGCAAGCGCGGCGCGACGCTCGGCGGCGCGACCCGGGTCGCCGGCGGCGCGGGCTCGGGTGCAAAGGCGCGCGGCGTTTGCGCCACCGCCGGCAAGCACACACTCACCGTGGTGCCTTCGCCGCGCTTGCTCTGCACCTCGATGTGACCACCGAGCTTGACGACGATGCCGTGGGAGATGAACAGACCCAGGCCCGTGCCACCGCTGTGTGCGCGCGTGGTGTAGTAGGGCTCGAAGATGTGCGGCAGGTGCTCGGGCTCGATGCCCATGCCGCAATCCTGGATCTCGACCACGCCCTCCCCTGGCTGCGGCAGATCGATGCGCACGCGGATCACCGTATCGTGGCGGCCGGCGCGCTCGTCGGGAATGGCCTGTGCCGCATTCACGAGCAGGTTCAAGAACACTTGTCCCAAGCGCGCGCGATCCGCCTGCACGGTGAGGGGCGTGGACTCCTCCACGACGATACGCGCGCGATGGCGCAGCTGGTGACTGGAGAGCTTGATCGCGGTCGACAGCACCTCGCTCACCAAGAGGGGCTCCATGCGCTCGTCACGTTCAGCGCGCGCGAACACGCGCAGCTCGCCCACCACGTGCCGGATGCGGTCGGAGCCATCGAGTGCATCGCTCACGGCTTCACGCAGGTCCGCGGGGTGCGCGTCGCCTGCCATGTACTCCTGGATCATCTGCAGGTTCGCGTGCACCGAGGTCAGCGGGTTGTTGATCTCGTGGCCGACGCCCGCCGCCAGCTGGCCGAGCGACGCCAAGCGTTCCGCCTGCAACAGTGCGTTACGTGCTTCGCTCAGCTCGTTGGTGCGTGCGGCCACCTCGCGCTCCAGGTGCGTCGACAGGTCTGCGAGCGCGGAAGCGTCGTCGGTCACGCGCCGCACGATCTCGGAGAGCACGACCAGCACCATCGCCAGAAAGCCCAAATCCGCCGTGTAGATGAAGTTGTAGAGATCGAGGGTGACCGCGACTTCGTTGGCGACCGACAGGAAGAAGATCGCGAAGCCCGTGATATGTGCCGCGGCGCCAGCCTCGCCGGCGCGTGCCGCCTTCACGAAGCGCGCGAACACCAGCAGCATCACGGCCAGCAGCGCCACGCCGGCAAACCCCGCGAGCTCGGCCGTGGCGGGCGCACGGTAGGTGATGTGGTACGCCGACAGAGTCTGCTCGCGCAGCTCGCTCGTCATCACTGTGCCCGGGACGAGCGCCATCAGTCCGAGCACGCCGAGCGCGCCCAGTAGCCAGCGGTCGAAGCGCGTGAACACGGCGTGGCCGTCGGGCCCGGCGCGGGTGTAGGCGATCCACGCGGCCAAATGAATGCACGCGAAGGTGTAGTTGGCACGGTTCCATTCCAAGAACCAGTCGGGTGCGCCCGGTATGGCGGTCGGCAAGTTGTTGAGCGTGAACGCCGCGGCAGACAGCGAAATCGCGACGAACGCGCGCAAGCGACGCCAGCCCGGCGAGCGCGACAGGCGCCAGACCAGGAAGGCGATCACGAGCTCGATGCACGCAGCGGTGATCGAGAGGGCGCTCAGGAAATGCATCAACCTGGGCCGAGTGTCGCATGCGGCCGCCAGCCAGCCTATCGCACACCTGCGCAGTCGGCGTGCGGGTGTGAACCAGTTGCAGCCAAGCTGTTTTGGCTGCATACCGTGGCGCGCATGCACAGCGAGCTCTTGGTCGGAGGTGTTGCGGCCGTCGTAGGCGCGGTCGTGATCATGCTGTGGCGCGTGCGCGAGACGCGGCGCCCGGTGACGGCGCGCAAGATCATCATCCCGCCCCTGGGCATGAGCACGGGCCTCTGCATGTTCCTCGTGCCGCAGCTGCGGATCCCTCTGAGCTGGGCGCTGTACGCGTTGGCCTCGGGCGCGCTCGTGCTGGCCTATCCGTTGATCAAGACCTCGCGGCTGACGCGCAATGGCGAAGCGGTGATGCTGGAGCGCGGTCGAGCCTTCATCTGGATCTTGGTCGGGCTGGTCGTCGTGCGCTTGTCCGCTCGTGCCTACGTCGGGCGTTTCGTCAGCCCGACCCAAACAGCTGCCATCTTCTTCCTGCTCGCCTACGGGATGATCGTGCGTTGGCGCGCCACCATGTGGTTCCAGTACCGAGCACTGCTGGCACAGCCTGCGGCCAGTAACCCGCCCGCACCCGAACCGCCACCGGCTGGGTGAGATCAAGGTTCGGCTGGGGGGGTGTGACGGGCGAGCTCAGCCGAACACCGCGGCAAGCTGCACCGAGCGTGCGACCGCTTGCCCGCGGGCGTTCCACAGCCAAGCCTCGGTCTGAGCGTAGCCGCCGCCAGCTGCGACGGCGTCGGCTTCGTAGGTCCAGGTCTCGTCGGTGCGAGCCTCCTGTGAGCTATCGAGAAAGTCTACGGTCCAGCTGACGGTGCTGGAGGGCGCTGGCGCGCGCAGCATGGGCAGCACGCTGGGGGGCCAGGAGTCGATCAAGGCGAGCAGATCGCAGTGGTCGGCGACCCGCGCCTCGGTGCGAAAGCTGCAGGCGCCGAGCAGATGGGCGTCGGCGACGCCGGTGAATGGCAGCGCCGCGCTCGCCCAGCGGAACTTGAAGTGCTGCGTGAAGGTCGCCGTCACGCCTTCTATGTAGGGCAGCTCGAAGCTGCGGGCCGGGTCGATGACCGGTGCCACCCGGCGCGGAGCGACGAACACACTGGAGGGACGGTCAGCGCCGAACGCTCCGACCGCGATGCAGCGGACGGCGGCATCTTGGACGATGCGCGATTCGATGACGGTCAAGGACTTGCCCTCGCGCAGCACCTGCGTGTGGCAGTGCGCAGCTGCGCCGGTCTGGAGCGGTCCAACGAAATTGACGGTGAGCGTGCGCAGCGTGCGCTCGGCCGCCGACACGCGCAGCATGGGACGCAGCGCCAGCGCAGCCACCAGACCACCGAAGGTAGCACGACCTTGTGACCAGGCGGCGGGGACCTCGCCTGCGCTATGCCCGCCGGCAGCTTGCGACGCGTCTCGCGGCCAGTCACTGACGAGCGAAAACGGTGAGCTCACGCTGCAGGCGTAGCGCGACTGCGCGCTGGCCGCAACGCATCATCGAGACGCTGCGTCGCGGTAGGCGTCGAGCACGAGCACTACGTCGTCGTCGGGTGCGGGCGCCGACGGCTCGGGTACCACGACGACCCGTGAAGCTGGCAGACCCTGCACCAGCCAGGCGTGCACATGCACGGCGCGCGCCTGCGCGAGTCGTCGCGCGACCTTGTCTGCGGCGGCATGCGTGCGGCCTTCCACGCGCACCTGGCCCGCGGGGTATGCCAGGAGCAGCGCGCGCAACAGGCTCCACTTAGGCTGCTCGAGCCCGCGCGGCTGTGCACTGCTGGGCGCAAACACGGCGGTCATGCCCACGACCACGCCGCGCGTGCTGCGCTGTGCGTGCACGCCGAGCTCGCTCGCTCGTGCCACCAGATCTTGCAGCTGCTCCGCCGTCACGGCATGGGTCGCACGCGCCGACCCGAGCGCCTGCTGCGCCGACCCGAATGCTGCCAGAGCGCGCTCGAGCGCCTGAGCACTGCCGCCCGGCGCAGCTTGCGCCGCGTCCAGCTTCGCATCGACGTCGGCAGCGACGCCGCCGGAAGCGCCCAATGCACGCGCGGCAGCCGCGACCAACCGCGTGCGTTGGACGAGGAACGCCACTGCCTGCGCGCGCTCCGTAGAGCTTCCCGCGCGCTCGCCCCGGCCGGCGGCGGCTTGCTGCACTTGCGCAAACCCTGCCTCAGCCTGGCGCTGCGCAAGCTGCGAGGCTTGCAAGACCTCCAGCTGGGCCTGCGCCACTGCGCGCGCGTGCTCGTCTTGAGCGCGCGCCTGCTCGGCGTCGTCGATCTGCTGCTGCAGCTGACTGCGCCGACGCTCGATCGCGATGCGCTCGGTCTCGACCAGCGCAGCTTGTAGCAACCAGCGCGCGCGCAGCTCGTGATCGGCGCGCGCCGCCGCCGCGCTCGCCGAATCTGCGTCTTTGCGTGCGCGCTCGGCGCGGGCCAATAGATCGGGCGCTGCCGCGCGAGCGGCCTGCACCTGCGCGTCGGAGAACAGCGCGGCCAAGCTGGAGTGCTGTGCGCGCGGCGCCCCGGCGCATGCAGCCAACAGCAGCAGAAACGACAGCAGCCAAGCCTGCGCGGCGCTCATGGTGCGTGCTGCTCCGTGCCATGCGCCAGCGCAGCTTCGGCCCGCTCGCGCGCGAGCTTGGCGGCTTGCGCCTGTGCCTGCGCGTCGTGCACGGCAGCCTCGGCGCGCGACAGTGCAGCCTGGGCCGCAGCGCGCGCCACCAAGCGGTCGGCGAGCAAGAGCGCAGCCCACACCAGCTGCTTGTGGCGCGTGATCGTCGGCGCGTCGGCGTGTTGCTTGACCAACTGCTCCAGCGTCGCGAGCGAGCGCTCGGCCTGCGACAGCGCATCGGCACCCGCATCCGACGCAGGGCGCGCGCGCAACTCGCGTAGCAGCGCAGACAGCTCGGCAACGGCCGGGTCGACGCTCGCGCGTCGCTCCTGCAACAGCGCCGCGAGCGAAGGCTGTGGCGGCTGCGTGCCGGCATCGGCCAAGGCGGGCGCGCAGCGCAACGCAAGCGTCGCACCGGACACCACGCCGGGCCCGAGCGCCAGGACCAGAACCCAGACGCGACTTGGAACGCCCGAGCGCATTGCAGAGAAGCTGAACATCCGCCGGGCATCGAAGCACACTCGGATCGCGGAGAAAAGCCCGGGCCGAGCAAGCCCCGCGGTAGGCGACGACGCCAGCCCAATGTGCTATTTCCCCGGCGCTGAGCAAGGCGGGCGGTCGCAGCGCCGCGTGGCAATCGCGGGATGACAAGCCAAGGAGGCGCCGTGAGTGAACTCGTCGATGGAGCCAGGGCAGTTCGCGCCGGAGAAGAAGTCGACGCGGCGGGGCTCGAGCGCTATTTCGCAGCGCAGGTGCCCGAGCTGGCAGGCAAGCCGGTCGAAGTGCGCCAGTTCCCCGGCGGTCACTCGAACCTCACCTACTTGCTCAAAGTCGGCGACCGCGACGTGGTCATGCGGCGTCCGCCCTTCGGTACCAAGGTCAAGAGCGCGCACGACATGGGGCGCGAGTTCCGTATCTTGAGCGCGCTCGCCAAGGGCTACGCCCAAGCGCCCAAGCCCATCTGCTACAGCGAAGACCCCAGCATCATGGGCGCGCCGTTCTACGTGATGGAGCGACTGCGCGGCATCATCATTCGCAAGGACGTGCCGGAAGGCGTGGAGCTGCCCGAGCCGAAGCTGCGTCAGCTGTGTCTCCACCTCGTCGACACGCTGGCCGACCTGCATGCGCTCGACTACAAAGCCATCGGCCTCGACGGCCTAGGCAAGCCCGAAGGCTACGTGCAGCGGCAAGTGGAAGGCTGGAGCCAGCGCTACAAAGGCTCGCAGACCGACGAAGTGCCTGTGGTCGAACAGGTCTCGGCGTGGCTCAACGAGAACCGTCCTGCCGACAGCGGCGCCACGCTGATCCACAACGACTTCAAGTTCGACAACGTCGTGCTCGACCCGAGCGAGCCCACGCGCATCATCGGCGTGCTCGACTGGGAGATGTCGACCATCGGCGATCCGTTGATGGATCTGGGCACGTTCATCTCGTACTGGGTCGAGCCGACCGACGAGCCCATCTTGCAGTACTTCCGCAACGGCCCGAGCGACCGGCCCGGCGCGCTGAGCCGCGCACAGCTGGTGGATCGCTACCGCGAGCGCTCCGGCCGCGAAGTACAGAACCCCGTCTTCTACTACGCGTTCGGTTTGTTCAAGACTGCGGTCGTGGCGCAGCAGATCTACTACCGCTACCGCAACGGCCTCACCAAGGACGAGCGCTTCTCGCTCTTCGGCATCGGCGTGCAAACGCTGTGCGAGCAGGCGGCGCGCGCGATCGAGAAACAGCGCGCGTGACCACGCTGACCGCGGTGACCACAGCGCGCGGCGATACTGGCGCGGCCGCGCCCACACGCCAACGCTGGCTGGCCGTGGGCTTGTGCGCGTTCGCGTATCTCTACGTGTTTCCGTACCAGGCCACGCTCAACAACCCCAACGAGAACGTCCGCCTCTACATGACCGCCGCGCTCGCGGAGTACGGTCACTACCAGATCGACGAGCTGCGCGCGCGCTGGGGTTGGGTCAACGACGGTGCCGTGCACGGCGGCCACTTCTGGAGCGTGAAGGCGCCGGGCACGAGCTTGCTCGGCGTACCCGGCTACTTCGCATACCTGCACGGCAGCCACGCGCTCGGACACGCCTTCGATCGCACCGAGGCGCTGTGGGTGTGTCGCGTCACGGGCTCGGTGCTGCCCACGCTGGTATTCGCGTGGTTCTTCTTCGGCTGGCTCGCCCGGCGTACGCGGCACGCACTCTTGCGCGACGCGACCTTCTACGCGGTCATGCTCGGCTCGCCAATCTACGCGTACGCCATGATGTTCACGAGCCACACGCTGAGCGCAGCAGTCGCGTTCGGCGCCTTCATGTGGCTGTACGATGTGAGGCATGCGCAGCTGCCGGTGAACGCGCGCGGCGCACTCTTGTGCGGCCTGCTCACCGCTGGCGCGACCTTCTTCGAGTACCCGGGCCTCGCATGCTCGTTGCCGCTGGCGATCTACGCCGCCTTCGTGCTGCGCAAGTGGAAGCCGCTTGGCTGGTTCGCGCTCGGCGGTGTGCTGCCGGCGCTGGTGATGATGCACTTTCAGTGGCGCGCCTTCGGCAACCCACTGACGCCGGGGCACTTGTTCGTGGAGAACGCCAGCTTTCGCGCGGCCCACGAGCAGGGCCTGTACGGCGCGGTCGGGCCAAGCGCAGCCGCCGTCTATGGCCTCTTGCTCGATCCGGGCGCGGGCCTCTTCCCGCTCACGCCGTTGCTCGCGCTGTGCGTGCCGGGTAGCTGGCTCTTGCTGCGCGATCGCAACCACCGTGCCGATGCGCTGGCCATGCTCGCCATCGTGCTGTTCACAGTGCTGGCGATCGCTTCCATGAACAACTGGCGCGGCGGCTGGACGGTGGGCGCGCGTTACCTTGCACTCTGCATTCCGTTCTTGGCGTGGCCTGCGCTGGTAGTGCTCGACGCCTGGGCGCAGCGCAGGGTGATTGAGAGCAGCGCTGTCGCGCTCGGTTGCACGCTCGCAGGGTTGCTCGCGTCGGGCATTCCCTCGGCGTACTACCCGCACCTGCCACCCGAGGTGACTCGCCCGCTGCCGCAGATCTTCGCCGTGCTGATCGCGCACGACTTCGCACCCATGAACCTGGGCCAGTGGCTCGGCCTGTTCGGCACGGCCTCCATGTTGCCGCTGATGGCGGCGGGCTTGCTGGCGCTGTGGCTGTGCGCGAGCTCGCTGGTAGCGCGCGCCCGCGCCCTTGTGCTGGCCGCAAGCCTCGTGGTCGCCGCGCTGCTCATGGTGCCGGTGTGCACGCGCCCGGCGCAGGAGCCAGGCGTGCAGGAGGCGCTGGGGTTCATCACGCGTCGCTTCTGGCCGGCAGGCCACGATCGCGCCGCCCGTCTGCGCGCGCAGCTCAAAGCGCAGCCCTCCGCGTCACCCGCAGAGCGCGCTGCGCTCGCAGAGCTCTACCGCAGTGAGGGCCGCCACCCCGAAGCGTTGGCCGCCCAGCGTGGTCAGCTCTGAAACCGTCCCACACCAGAAGCTCGAAGGGCTCCTCGCTGCGCAATTCTTCGAAGTCAGCGCCGGACCATACGCTTGACTGGCTTCGACCATACGCGTATTTTCGACGGATGGGCGAGCCAGTAAAGAAGATCACCGCGAACCTGCCCGCGAAACTCTTGCAGCGCGCGCAGGGAACAACGGGCCTCGGCATCACGGAGACGCTGATCGCGGGCCTGGAAGAGCTTGAGCGCAGTCGTAAGCGCTCTGCCCTGCGCCTGCTGCGCGGCACGCTGCGCGTCGACCTCGATCTCGGCAAGACGCGGCAATGATCCTCGTCGACACGTCGGCGTGGATCGATTTCTTCCGTGGAAGAGACCCTGCTGCGAGCCTCGTCGACGACGCCCTCCTGCACAACGAGGCCGCGCTCTGTGGTCCGATCGCCACTGAGCTACGACGAGGTTTGCGTGACGGCCGTGAGCGCAAGAACGTGCTCGAGCTCCTGACGGGTTGCCATTTCCTGCCGCAGCCTCCCGAGCTCTGGGTCGAAGCCGGCGAGCTTGGCTTCGTGCTGCGGCGGCGAGGAGTCACGCCGAAAACCCTCGACCTGCTCATCGCCGTGCACGCACTCAGTCACTCCGCAGAGCTGCTCACCACGGATAAAGACTTCGCCGCGATGCGCAAGGCGGGCGTGCACCTGGTCCTGACAGCGCCCTGAATGCTCACTTGCGTCACGCCTACGCCGCCTTGCGTTGCGCCTTCTTGCTGCTCTTCTTGCTGCGCGCGGGTGGGCTCGAGGCGCAGCAACGCTCGGCATAGGGAGATCGTGGTGCGTTAACTGCCGCGCGTAGCGCCCAGCAACGGCGTGAGCTGGCTTACGCTGGAAGTCAGCTCTGCCGCCGCGAGCTCGCCGGCCGTACGCGCTCGACCAGGCTCCCCAGCTCGCAGCTGAGCTCTTGCCAATCGGCGTAGGCCGCCAGCGCGTTGTAGAGCGCTTGCGCAGACTGATAGCGCTGCTGTAGATCGCGCGCGAGACTCTTGCGCACGATCTCCTCGAGCACGTCGTCCACGTCGTCGGCCTGCGCACCCGCAGGGCCGAGCGCGGGAATCTCGGCTTTCTGGATCAGCTTGAAGGTTTCGTAGTCGGTGTCGGCGTGGAACAGACGCTGCATGGTCAGCATCTCCCACAGCATGATGCCCACGCCGAACAGGTCCGCGCGCAAGTCGACCGGCTGTTCGAGCGCAGCCTCGGGTGACAGGTAGCTGAACTTGCCCTTGATGAGCCCCGGCTCGGTGAGGGTGCGCTGCGAGCGGGACTTGGCGAAACCGAAGTCGCAGAGCTTCACGGCACCGTCCACGCCCAGCAGCACGTTGGGCGGCGTGACGTCGCGGTGCACGACGCTCAGCGGCGCTCCGGCGGCGTCCGTCAGCGTGTGCAAGTAGGCCAGCCCTTTGCAAAGCTCCATGGAGATCTTCACTGCCTGCGCACGCGTGAAGCGCTCGCCACGGGCCAAGAGCGCGACGCGCAGCTGCGCCAAGTCGAGCCCGTCGATGTATTCGAGCACCGCGTAGGGTTGGCCTTCTTCGTGCCCGGCGTCGAGCATGGCCACGAGGTTCGGATGTGAACACAAGAGGCCGAGGCGAATCTCGTCGGAGAGCATGCCGACCAGCACCGGGTCGTTCTGCAGATGCGCGCGCACGCGCTTGAGTGCGACCTGCACGGGTGGGCGACCGTCTTCGATGCGCTCGGCAAGGAAGATCTCCGCCATGCCGCCGGCCGCCAGCGCGGACAGCACGCGGTAGCGCGGCGGGGGCGACGACGGAGACTGCAAGCGCATCGGGTTCGCGGCTACCACAGATGTCGCCCGCATGCACGTCGCGCGGAGCGCAATCACGGCACCCGGGGGAATTTCCCCTGTATGCACGCCAGATAATCCGCTGCGCAGTGGCGCTACGGCTTCGCGGCCGGGCTCGCGGGGGAGGCTGCTGCTGCTGGCGGCGTCGCGCGCGGGCGACTTTGAAGCTCGAAGCTCACGACTGCGCGCCACTCGGGGACACCGAAGTCGGGGTGCAGACCCGCGCCCACGCCGAGCTTCACATGCAAGCTGGTGACGACGTCGGCCGCGCCTTCGAAGCGCGCACTGAGCAGCGCTTCGAGGCCCGTGCTGTGATTGCCGAGCAACGCAGCGAACGCGCTCTGACCAAAGAGCTCGGGCCCAGCCACCAGCGCCTGGTCGCGACCGAGTGGCCAGCGCATGCCAGCTGCAACGCCTGCGAGCAGCTCGCTGCCGCGCGGACTACCGACAATCGGCGCGTCGTCGAGCGGGCGCAAGTGCACGCCGAGCTGTGCGGCGTAACAGAAGCGCCCCACGTCACCGGCGACGAGCAGCTGTGCGACGCCGCGATAGGTGGCGTCCGTCACGTAGTCGACGCGATCGCCCGCGGGGATGAGCAACCAGCCACCGAGCCCCAAGCGCAGCGCGCTGGTGGAGTCGCCCAGCACACGCGCTTGGAAGCCGACACGCGTATCGGACAGACCGTCTGGGTCCTGCCCCAAGTTGAGCGGAGGTGCAGTAAAGCGACGACCCGCGACTGTGCCGCTGCGGCCGCGCGACACCAGAGGGCTGGCGAAGCCGAGCGAAAGCCTGAAGCGATCGTAAGTGGCTGCGACAGCGACATCGGCGAACGCTTGGTCGGATACGAGCCCGAGGGGCGGTGCTCCACCGCTCGCAGGCAAGCGCAGCGGCATGCGTGCATAGCTGCCGGTGAGCGCGACCGCGCCGCCGAGACCCCCGCGCATGTCGAGCGAGTCCATGACGAGAAAGCCCGCACCCGGTGCGGACAAGTACAGACGCTCCACGGCGAAGCCTTGCGCGGGCGACTGTGCAGCCACGGGTGACGTAGCGGCAGCGCCGAGCAGCGCAGCCAGCGCCAGCAGCGCCAGGTGTAAGCGCCTAGAACTCGGCATGCAGCCTCGCGCCGAAGATGTCGACCGGTCCGCGGTCGGCGTTGAACCCTGGGTTCTGAATGTGCTGGTAGTCCGCGGACAACCACAGCGCATTGACCAAGCTGAAGCTGTAGAACAGCTCGATGACGCTCTCGGCAGCAGCAGAGATGCGGCCGTCACCGACGAAGCCGTCTACGCCACCGGCGTTGAGATAGCGTGCGTGCGCTGCGGAGATCCAACTGACGCCCACACCCAGGCCAGCGAGATCGCGCGGGCGCTGCCAGGCGCGGCCGGACGCGAGCGTGCCCAGAGACAGCGAGCGATCCGTCGACGTGTACGAGTACACCTCGGTCTGTCCGTCGGAGAACATGCCGCGGAAGAACACGCCGATGTCGTCGGTGACATGTTGCTCGAGGTTGACGCCGATGCCGAGCTTGATGTTGGCGCGCCGCGCCCAGCACAGATCGGGCGCGTTGCGGTTGGTGGAGTCGTAGCTGAAGGTCGCGCAGGTAGTGGCGTTCTTGCTCGGATCCGCCTCGTAAGCTGCAACGGCATCGTCGAAACGTCCCATGCGCTCGCGGTTGCGGAAGCCGAGCAGACGCACCGCACCCGCCTGACCGAACAGGCGATAGCTGTGCTCCAACTCGATCTGATCGCCGTAGTACTTGCCGATGCGAAAGTCGATCGGCAGTTGATTCGGATTCTCGGGCGGCGTCATGCGCCCCACGCGCAGCGCCCAATCCTGCAAGTACAGCTCCGCGACGGCACCCCATGCATAGCCGCGGGCGTCCGCGGCGAAGTCGTAGGCGGCGTGGGTCAAGAAGGCCATGTTGAAGAACTGCTGTCGCAGATCACCCGCAAAGCTGTTCTTGTCGATGACGTCGAGCACGCTGAAATTGCCGACCGTCAACACGATGCGCCGCGCAGCGACCACGCGACCCAGTTGCATGGGGTTGGAGTCCTGCTGCAGTCGCTCGCCGCCGAGCCCGATGGTCTGGCGCAAGAACACGCGCGAGCGGTAGATCTGCGGCGTCTCTGCTCCCGTCTTCTGCAGCTCGAAGTTCTGAATCGCGCCGCCGAGGCCGCGCAGACTCGACAACGGGCGTTCGGCGATCACCTCTGGCACGAACTGGGCCTCGGCGCCGTCCCACAGGCGCACCCCCAGAAAGAAGGTGGCGGTGCCCGTGAAGCTGCGCTCCGCACGCGGCAAGAGCGAGTTGGTGCTGCCGCCGAGGTTCGTGTACGGCGCTTGCAGGCGCAGCTTCCAGCTCGAGATGTAGGTGAGCTGCCCGTAGGCATTCCAACGCTCGTCCGAGATGTCGTGCAGCCCCGCATGCGCCAGCACGTTCATCAGGTCGAACTGCTCGTCGGGGCGAGCCGAGGCCTCGCTGACTTCGGCGAGCGCAGGTGCAGGCCGCGCAGGCCACGTGGCCAACGACGCAACGCACGCACCCAGCAGCGTCAACAGCCGCCAACCGGGCGTGTGCGGGCGTCGCTGCATACCGTGGCCGCGGTTATCTCATCGGGGCGACGGCCACGCAAACGCAGCCGTCGTTGACTACTTGCCGCATTCCATCGTGCATGACGGATACGATGCGGGGCCTGGCGTGAGGCACGCGAACGCCAGCATGCTCTTGAAGATCTTGTCCATCTGGCATGCCGAGGCCGCGTAGTCGGTGGTGACGCACGAGGCGCAGACGGTGTCCGCCATGCAGCTCGGGTAGATGCTGCCGAACGGCGCGACCGTCATCAGTTCCGTCTTGCACGCGGCCGACACCGGACCGCCGGGACCGACTGCGATCGCGGGACCTGCATCGGTCACCGGCATGCCGGCGTCACCCGCGATGCCGTCCGGCTTCAGCAGCGTCTCGCCGGCGCCGCAGGTGATATTGGCGGCGTACGACCAACGAATGGTGCCTCCGGGCGCGCCGCCCGTGGCACCCGGCGGGACCTTGCAACCGCCGGTCTTGCCCGCAGGACACGCCGTGCCCCAAGTGCCACCGTGTGAGGTGCATACACCCTTGGCACCGGAGTAGTCGGCAGCCGAGAGATACTCGATGCACGCGGCAACCATGCCCGAGAACATGGTGACGCACATCCCACCGTTGCCGGTCGAGCCGGCGTCCGCCGAGCCCGCATCCATCGCGCCGTGCGCGCCACCGCCGTCCACTACGCCGCCGCCGCCGTCGGCGGCAGGCTTGGTGCCGCTGTCGTGCTGCGTTGCGCCGCCGCCGGCGTTCGAATTGCTGCTCGGACAACCCGTGAGGGCCAAGAGTGAAGCCAAGATCGCGAAGTGGATACGCATACGCCGGTGCCGCCTGTTATTAAGAGTTGAGCCCGGCGCATAGCACGATCGACGGCGCTTGTCTGCGGCGGCAGCGAGCGCCGCGCACTTCAGCTGCTGCGCAGCGACGCGAGGTACGCGCGCCAACCACCGAGCGCCGAGATCTCAGGTTGCCCTCGCGTCGCCGCGCTCTCGCACAAAAAGCCAAGCACGCGGGTGCCGTCCGCAAGCTCCACGCTGCCGATGCACAAGGGCGCGCCCACGCCGCGCATGAAGCTGCCGAGCGCGGCGTTCGAAAGCTCCCAGACCTCCAGCTCGATCGCGTGGCCAGGGCCGTCGCCATCGCTGACCCGTACGAGGCCCGGCTTGGCAGGCTGGGTCGGTAACGCGTACAGGCGATAGCTCGCTGCCGTGCGCGTGGCACTGAGCAGCCGCCCGCCGAGGTCGGTGAGCTGATGATTGAGCGGCTGGCCCGACAAGTGCGCGCCCACCACGGCCAGCGCCACGCGATCTTCGCTGCTGCGGATGGCGGCGGCGGGCGGCAGTGGCGGTTGCGCCCAGGCCATCGCGCCAAGCCCCGCGCCGAGCCCCGCGCCGAGCTCGGCCTGCAGCTGCCGGCCGTAGCTCGCGAGCAGCGCATCGCGGCCGGCGCGAGAGATCAAGGTCACGCCGAAGGGCAAGCCATCGGCGCGGAACCCCGCGGGCACCGAGAGCGCGCAGAGATCCAGCAGGTTCACGAAATTGGTGTAGGTGCCCAGCTCGCTGTTCAGACGGATCGGCTCGCGCAGCACGTCCTCGATGCGGTGAATGCCAGGCGTGGTGGGCACGAGCAAGAAGTCCACGCTGTCCCACAGCGGGTTTGTCAGCTGCTTCAGTTGCTCTAGTTGGTGCAGCGCGTCGAAGGTCTGCTGCGCGCTCTGCTGGGCCGCGCCACTCAAGATCTCGGCGATCACAGGCAGGAGCGCGCTCGGCTGACGCTCGAGAATCTCGCCCGCAGCTTCGAGGCGCTCGGCCGCCCACGGGCCGCCGTAGAGCAGCGCCGCAACCGCGTGGAACGGCGCAAGGTCGATCTCACGCGCCTGCCCACCCAGGCTCTGTACACGCGCAGTCGCGCGCTCGAAGAGCACGCGGTCTGCGTCGTCGTTCAGCAGCAGCTGCGCCGCCATGGGCTGCGCGAAACGAAAGTGCGGCGGCAACGCTCCGGGGCGCGGATCCCAGCGCGCCGCGGACGCGCGTGCGTACGGGTCCTTGGCATCGAAGCCAGCCATGGCATGCGCCACCTCGCAGGCGTCGTCGACGCACAACGCGAACACCGACACGCAGTCGAGCGAGCGACACGCCGGCACCACACCGTGCGCGCTGAGCATGCCGCGCGTGGGCTTGAGACCGACGAGGTTGTTGAACGCTGCGGGCACGCGGCCGGAGCCGGCGGTGTCGGTGCCAAGCGCGAAGCTGCAGAAGCCGCGAGCCACGGCCACCGCCGAGCCGGAGCTGGAGCCGCCGCTGAGGTAACGCTCGTCGAAGGGGTTGTGCACGATGCCGTAAGGCGAACGCACACCGACGAGGCCGGTCGCGAACTGATCGAGGTTGGTCTTGCCGAGCAAGAGCGCGCCCTGCACGAGCAAACGAGCAACCACGCTCGCACTCTGTGTTGCGCGATGCGCGAACGCGGGGCACGCGGCAGTGGTGTCCAGACCCGCGACGTCGATGTTGTCTTTGACGACGAAGGGCACACCGTACAGCGCCATCGGCTCGCCGCGCTCGGCACGCCGCATGAGCTCGCGCGCGGCATCGGCTGCGTGCTCGTAGCCGAGCTGGTGGATGAACACGCCCGCGTGCGGGGTCGCCGCGAGACGTGCATACAACGCGTCGACGAGCGCGAGCGGAGTCAGTGCAGCGCTCGCGTAAGCGGCACGCAGCGAGCAGAGATCGAGCGAGAGCTGTGAGGCATCGAACGATGGCAGCGACTTGCTGTTCATGACGAGTGCGCCGAGCCTGCCGGACCCTCGCGACGCGCACAAGCGCAGCGGCAAAGTGCGTGCGCGCGCGCCGCTTTGTTACCTGCACGAAACAGTGTGCCGCTATTTACGCCTGGGAAACGCTGCGGAAATGCTGGGCTGGTCTTCTTCAATCGCAGGACGATCCGCGTGCTCCCTGATGAGCCGCTCGCGAAAGAGAATGCCCGTGCGAAACCGAACCCAAGCCTCTTCCTACACCGCCGGCTCCGTCGCCGGCTTACTCACCCTCTGCCTGCTGATGGCCTGCGGCGGCGACAAACCCGCGCCACAAGCCGCCGAGCCTGCAGCGCCAGCACCTGCAGCGCCCGCGCCCGAACCGAAGCCGGCACCTGCGCCCGAGCCTCCCAAGGCTGCGCCGCTGCGCGTCGCGTACAGCGACTGGCCCGGTTGGACCGCGTTCGAGGTCGGCATCCAGAAAGGTTGGTTCAAGGAAGCTGGCATCGACGTGGAGTTCTCGTGGTTCGACTACCTGCCGTCGATGGAAGCGTTCAGCGCCGGCAAGGTCGACGCTGTGATGGTGACCAACGGTGACGCGCTCGTTACCGGCGCCAATGGCGGCAAGAGCAAGATGATCTTGCTCACCGACTACAGCAACGGCAACGACAAGGTCATCGCGAAGCCGGGCATCAAGAGCCTCAAAGATCTGAAGGGCAAGAAGATCGGCCTGGAGCTGACCTTGGTCGAGCACCTGCTCTTGCTGCAAGGCTTGCAGAAGGCCGGCCTCAAGCAGAGCGACGTCACGCTCGTGAACTTCAAGACCAACGAAGTGCCGCAAGCGCTGGCCTCGAAGCAGGTCGATGCCGTGGCCGCGTGGTACCCGACCTCGAGTCAGGCGCTCAGCTCGGTTGCGGGCTCCAAAGCCGTGTGGACCAGCGCCGACGTGCCGGGCTTGATCTACGACGCCGTCGCGGTCAGCCCGCAGAGCCTCGCCACGCGCAAAGACGACTGGGCGAAGTTCGTGAAGGTCTGGTACCGCATCTCCGACTTCGTGCGCGATCCCAAGACGCAGCCGGAAGCCGTGAAGATCATGGCGGCCAAGGTCGGCGTGAAGCCCGAAGAGTACGCCGCGGCCATGCCCGGCACCTTCTTCCTCTCGCTCGACGACGCCAAGAAGCGCTTCGCCAAGGGCACGGGCCTCGACTCGGTCTATGGCTCGACCAAGACCGCCGACGACTTCAACGTGGCAAACAAGGTCTACCCCACGGCGCAGACCATCGACGACTACATCGACCCGACGATCATCAACTCGCTATGAACGGTTAGCTGCATCGCTCCACGGGCGTTGCCACCGAGGTGTTGCATGGCCACTGCCGATTGGTTCGCCGTACGCAAACCCCTGTCCCCCAAGCGCTCGAACTTGCTGGCAGTGCTGGCGTTCGTGTTGCCCTTGGGGACTTGGTCGGCCGTGAGCTATCTGCCCTTCGTGTGGCATCCGCTCGTGGAGGTGCAGAAGCCTGGCAGCGTGGACTACTTCGTCAGCGGCATGCTCATCGACAAGGAAGAGTTCGTCGCGCAAAACCGCAAGGCCGCGGCGGCCGGCCACGCGCTCGCGGTGGGCGAGCCGCGCAACCCGATCTATCTGCCGGCGCCGCACCGTGTGGTGCGCGCGCTCTACACTGCGTTCCTCGCGCCGCCGCGCTTGCCGACCGAACCGTGGCTGCACCAGAGCCTGTGGCAGAGCATCCAGGTCATCTTCTGGGGCTTCATGTTGTCGTCGGCGCTGGGCGTGCCGCTGGGCATCTTGTGCGGCACCTTCGCGTTCTTCTCCAAGCTGCAGGAGCCGTTCGTCGAGTTCTTCCGTTATCTCCCCGCACCTGCGTTCGGCGCACTTGCAGTGGCCGTGCTCGGCATCTACGACGCGCCGAAGATTGCCATCATCTTCATCGGCACCTTCTTCCAACAGGTGCTGGTGGTCGCGAACACCACGCGCAAGCTCGAGCTGCCGCTCATCGAAGCCGCGCAGACGCTGGGCGCGAGCAAGCGTCAGTTGGTGTTCAAGGTCGTGGTGCCAGGCGTCATCGTCGATCTGTACACCGACATGCGCATCTTGCTCGGTTGGGCTTGGACCTACCTGATCGTGGCCGAAATGGTGGGCACCACCAGCGGCATCACCTACTTCATCAATCAACAGGCGCGCTACCGCAACTACGAGAACGTGTACGCCGCGATCATGCTCATCGGCCTGATCGGCCTCGGCAGTGATCTGGTCCTCGGGCGCATCGGTCGTCACCTGTTTCCATGGCGCGCCGAAGCCCAGGGCGCGGGCGCTTCCAACTTGCTGCGCCTCTTCGTACCCAAGCGCGCGCGTCGGCGTGCTGCTGCGGGTGTCGCGGCGTGAACCTCGTACTGCCCAGTTACCGCGAGCAAGCCCCCGAGGTCGCCGCGCGCTTCGCCAAGCTGTACGAGCGCGCCGTCGTGCTCGAAGTGAAAGAGCTCGCGCGCCGCTTCGCTTCCGACGAGGGAACGGTCGCAGCGCTCGAAGGCATCTCGTTTCGCGCGCACCGCCGTGAGCTGATCTGCGTGATCGGCCCGTCGGGCTGTGGCAAGTCCACGCTGATCCGCATCCTGGCGGGCCTCGACGAGCAGAGCGACGGACAGATGTTGCTCGATGGCAAGCCCGTGCGCGGCCCCGGTCCCGATCGCGGCATGGTGTTCCAGGGCTACACGCTGTTCCCGTGGCGCACCGTGATTCAGAACGTGATGTTCGGCCTGGAGATGCGCGGCCACGATCGCAGCACCGCCGAGCTCGAAGCCATGGAGTGGGTCGAGATCGTCGGCTTGGGTCGCTTCGCCAACGCGTATCCGTATCAGCTCTCGGGCGGCATGAAGCAGCGCGTGGCGATCGCCCGCGCGCTCGCCAACCGCCCGCGCATCCTGTTCATGGACGAGCCCTTCGCCGCGCTCGACGCGCAGACGCGCGCGCAGATGCAGAGCTATCTCTTGCAGCTGTGGAAGCAGATCGACATCACCATCGTGTTCGTGACGCACGATCTCGAAGAGGCCGTGTACCTCGCCGACCGCATCGTGGTGCTCGGCACGCACCCCGGGCACATCAAAGAGATCGTGGAAGTGCCCGTGCCGCGGCCGCGCACACGCGAGCAGATGATCTCCCCGGTCTTCATCGCCACCAAGAAACACCTGGAGTCGTTGATCCACGCGCGCGACACGGACACCGAGACCGAGTCGCTTCCCCCCATCCGCATGACGCAAGTCGGCGACGAGGTCGAGTGACCATGAGCCCAACCCAGATCCCGAGCGACAGACTGCTACTCACCGAGACCGTGCCGGGCGGCGCGATGTGGTCGCAGGTGCTGCGCAGACATCAGACGCTGTGCGTCACCGACCTCGACGGTGGCGCCAACGTCGCGCTCTTGCTCTACAACCGCGACTTGCTCATCGAGCGCTACAACATGCCCGATACGCTCAAGTCGCAACACACCGCGTTCTTGACCAAGGGCCACGTGCTGTATTCCGACATGGGCCGCGTGCTGTGCTCCATCACCGAAGACAGCTGCGGTTGGCACGACACCGTCTGCGGCATCGGCGACGCCAAGCTCACGCGCAGCAAGTACGGCGAGACGCGCTACCAGGAGCATCGCAACACGCGTCTGCGTAACGCGCGCGACGAGCTGCTCACCGAGCTCGCCAAGTGGGGCATGGGCCTGCGCGATCTGGTGCCCAACGTGAACCTGTTCTCCAAAGTCGCGCCCGACGAAGCAGGCCAGCTGCAGTTCGTGAGCGACCATTCACGGCCGGGCTCGTGCGTGCAGCTGCGCGCGGAGATGAACGTGCTGGTGGTGCTCAGCACCTGCCCGCATCCGCTCGATCCGAGCAAGCACTACGGCCGCAAGGCGATCGAGCTGCAGGTGTACCGCGGCGACGCGCCCAGCGCCGACGATCTCTGCCGCACGTCGTGTCCGGAGAACGAGCGCGGCTTTCAGAACACCGAACGCATGTTTCTCGGCTGAGCAACCCCAACGCCCACCCACAGGACAGCCATGGATCGAATCAGCCAACCGCCCATCGCAAGTCGCCTAGAGCCGCACCGCGCCTCGCGCGACATCAATGTGCCCGCGGGCGAGCCGTGGCTCGGCCGCATCGACAAGGGCCAGCTCTTCCGCATCGTCGATCTCGAAGGCAACCAGGCGGTGGACACCTTGTTCTTCAGCGCGGCCGATCCGCGCGAGCGCTACAGCGCGTCGGACACGATCCGCCTGCAGGGCAGCTTGTATCTCACGACCGGCAGCGTACTGCGCTCCACGCTCGGCAACCCGATGCTCAGCATCGTCGCCGACACCTGCGGCCGGCACGACACGCTCGGCGGCGCCTGCTCGTCGGAGAGCAACACCGTGCGCTACGGCCACCACACGCGCCACATGCACTCGTGCCGTGACAACTTCTTGCTCGCCGCGGCCACCTCCGGCATGCGCCTCGAGAAGCGCGACCTCACCTGCAACATCAACTTTTTCATGAACGTGCCCGTCACGCCCGCAGGTAAGCTCACCTTCGAAGACGGCATCTCCGCCGGCGGCAAGTACGTGGAGATGCGCGCCGAGATGGACGTGCTCTGCCTTATTTCCAACTGTCCGCAGCTCAACAACCCCTGCAATGCCTACAACCCCACGCCCATTCGCCTACTGATCTGGAACGCGTGAGCTCATGTTCGACAAAGTCCTGATCGCCAATCGCGGCGAGATCGCCTGCCGCGTCTTGCGCACGTTGAAGAAGCTGGCCGTCCGCTCGGTCGCCGTCTACTCGGAAGCCGACGCGCACGCGCTGCATGCGCTCTGGGCCGACGAGGCCGTGTGCATTGGCCCTTCACCGGTGTCCGAGAGCTATCTGCGCGTCGATCACATTCTGGAAGCCGCCAAGCGCACGGGCGCACAGGCGATCCACCCGGGCTATGGCTTCCTGAGCGAAAACGCCCAGTTTGCAAGCGCCTGCGAAGCTGCGGGCATTCGCTTCATCGGCCCAACCGCCGATCAGATCCGTCGCTTCGGGCTCAAGCACGCCGCGCGAGCGCTCGCAGTGGAGGCCAAGGTGCC
>JADGRE010000341.1 GCA_017881185.1 Pseudomonadota bacterium
CGTGCTCTCGGGGTTTCTGATCACCGACATTCTGCTGCGCGCGCGCGAGGCGCCGCTCGGGCGCTACCTGAAGACGTTCTGCCGCGTGGAAGAAGGGTAGGGAAATGACGGGAAATGATGCATCTCATCCGCAAGTAGAAATGTCCTGTGATTGCCTCGGCGCTCTCAAGCGAACGACGCAACAGGTCTGCTCGAGGTACGACTCGCACGGAGGCGCAAGCCGGGACCTGCGAGCCCGCGCGGGATATCCCGCAGCTGCCGCCCGTCGTGCCCGCACCGTCACCGGTGCCTGCGCTCGCGGTGCCGCCATCATGATCCCCGCCGGTTGCGTCTGCGGTGCCGGTGGTCGCGCCACCGTCGTGCGCACCGCCGCCGGCTCCTGCTGCCGCGCCGCGGTCCGCGGCAGACGAACTGTTGGATCCGCTCAGAACGCGATCGAACAAAATCGCGACTCTGGCGCCTTCGGTCGTTCCTTTCGATGAAGCGAGCGCCGCAGGGTTCGGGAAGCTTGCGAGCAAGCTTGTGCGGGCCGCCCGATCGGAAACTACGACACGCTGATCGCCGCGCACGCAGCGGCTCTCGGCGCGCATGACCGCGCGTTCGAGCGCTTCCGTAAACGGCCAAAATCCAGTGTGCAACTGACGTTGCCGGCGTCTCGCAGGCATGGGTCCGTGCCGGGGCGTGGTCGTGCACGGATGCCGGGGCGCGACGTCGCGTGCGATCTCAGCGCCGGTCGTCACCCTTTGGTCGGCACGCATCTGATCTCTGCGGTTGGCACCGCGCGCTTCAGCGCATCAGCGAAGGACTGCCAATCCACACATGCGACGATGCCCTCGAGAGAGCGATCGGTGCCGTCCACCGTCGTCAGGCACTCGCGCCATTCGAGCTCGCGTGCGGCGAAGTCGCTATAGCCGATGTTCAATGTCTGCTCGAGCACCAGTCCACGAACGTTGCCGAGGGGTATGCGCTCGACCTCCTGGGTGATGCCGCGCCAACCGTGACCGAAGCGCAGCCACGACACGGACTCGCTGTCGATCTGAATCCAGCGGGCGCGTCGCCTCCAACGCCGGGTTCGATCGGTCGCTCTCCAGAGCCAATACTGAACCAGGCAAGCAATGGCCAAGAAGCCAAGCTGCATGCTCATGAGCGCAGGCGGTAGCCGGAACAAACACCATCAAGTCTGCCAGCCGCCCCGCGCCGCGTCACCCACCTGAGGAGCTACCCGGCGGCGGGACACTCGTCGTCAAGGGGAGAACCAGCCAGGGCTCGCAACCCTCCAGCATCCACCGCGCCGGCTCCCGACCCGACTATGTGCGACATTGGCCATGCAACCAAGCGTGCGCACGCTCGACCGACGTGCGCACCTGTCCGTGAGCAGAGCCGTCACTTCGGCGTGAGCTTCATCACGGTGCCGCCGTTCTGGGTCGTCCAGTAGACGCTGGTGGCATCCACTGCAATGCCCCACGCATTGCACTGCCCCGTGGCGAGCGTCGTGACAGGGCCGCCATCCAAGGCCACCTTCACGACCGTGTTATCGTTCTCGTTGGTCCAGTAGACGCTGGTTTCATCTACGGCAATGCGGGCAGGGCCGTTCTGCCCCGAGGCGAGCACCGAGAAGGTTCCGCCAGCCAGCGGCACCTTCATGACCTTTCCGTCCCAGTAGCTGGTCCAGTAGACGTGCGTCGCGTCCACGGCGATGCCGTAGTTGTAGTAGTTCTGTCCGGGCGCGAGCGCCATCGCGCTGCCACCGCTGAGCGGTGCGCGCATCACCGTTCGCTCGGCCGCGAAGTCGTTGGTCCAGTAGACGCTCGTTGCGTCGATGGTGAGCGCAAACGGCGCGCTCTGCCCCGATGCGATCACGGTGGTCATCCCGCCACTCGGGGGAATCTTCATCACGGTGCCGTCGTGGTTGCTTGCCCAGTAGACACTCGTCGCATTCACGGCGATGCCCGTTGGGGTCGTCTGTCCGCCGGCAAGCATGGTGGCCGCACCGCCAGCGACCGGTACCTTCATTACGGAGCCGTCGGCGCTGCCGAGCATTGTGCCGTCGTTGGTCCAGTAGACATTGGTTGCGTCCACGGCCAGCGTGGCGGGCCAATTCTGTTTCGCCGCGAGCGTGGTGACGGGTCCGCCGCCGATCGGCACCTTCAGCACGGCGCCTTCGCCAATCATGCCGCCCAGATGCTTGGTCCAGTACACGCTCGTGGCGTCTACTGCGATATCGAAGGGAAGATCCTGCCCCGAGGCGAGCGTCGTCACGCAGCGACCGCCTGAGCAACCTGTCGTGGTCGCGCCGCACACGGCATGCGCAGACGAGCTGAAACTGCGGTTGCCACCGCAGCTCGAAACTAGGCCGACTGTCACCAGCAACACGGCCGCTCGCGTGGAGAACGTGGTGGTGGTAGGCCCCATAAACGCTGTCCAGTCTGCCAGCCGCCCCGCTCCGCGTCACCCGGCTGCGCAGCTACCCCTGGCGGCGGGCTCAGATCGTGGTGACGATCAAGAGCGGACCCGGTGTCAGGACGCGGACGCCACCCAGTCTGCCAGCCGCCCAGCCCCGCGTCACCCGCCTGAGCAGCTGCCAGCTGCCCCTGGCGGCGGCCAGCCCCGCCATGAAGGTTGCCACCACGGTCGTGATCGCCGGCGTCGTGGTGCCGAAGTGCAAGCCGAGCGCGCGGATCCAGAGCAACTCGTAGCCGAGGCCGGCGGCGCCAGAGATCGCGACCAACACGTAGAGCAGCGCTGGAGTGTGGGTTCTCACGGAAGCGGGCCTCGTTCGCCCTCTGGCCGTCGCTCACTAAGTCGTGGGCACTGAGGGGTCAGCCGCCCGAGCAGAGCCTGTCGGCGGTCGGCGCGGTGCATGTCCCGGCTTGTCCGCAGCTCATCGAATCGCACGAGAAAGCCGACGACTTGCCGTCGCATGCCTCGCCCAGCGCGCCTCGCCGGGTGCACGAGCCGACGTTGCCCGCGCCGGAGCAGGTGTACCCGTCGGGGAAGTTGCAGCCGCCGGCGGCGGTGTTGTTCGTGGAGGGGTCGCAGGCTGCACCGCTGGCGCGGAACGCGGCGCACGCTCCGCCGCGGCACGTGCCCGCCTTGCAGGGGAGGTAGGCCATGTCGGAGAGCATCGACGCGTCGCACGGCGCTCCGTTCGTGAGTTGGCCCTGGAACGCGGCGACACAATCGGTCTCCACGACCCACAACGGCGGGCGCGTGCAGCTGGTGCCGCCAGCCTTCATCCTGCGCAGCGAAGCGACGCACGCCGACAGGCGTGTCTCGTCGAGAATGGTCGCGCCAAGCTTCGCGAGCGGAAGGATTGCATCCGCGATGTCGCTCTTGCAGGACGCGGCGAACTTGGTGTTGCACGCTGCGACCGAGCCGCCAAACTTGCCTAGCGTTTGCGGATCGGTGCAGCACGCGAAGAGTGCGTCGCAGAACGGCGCAACGACATCATCACAGAGCTTGGCGGTTTGCTCTGCTGGTGCCAGCGCGCTCGCGCCGCCGCCATCGGCGCGCCGTCGCGCAGCGCTTCCACTGTTGCTGCACGCCACAGCGACGAGGATCATGATGGCGCCCGCGAACGCGCTCGTTGGTTTCCCGATCAGGCCATGTCTCATGCCGCAACCATACGCTTGCTGCAGGATGGGGGCGATAGCCGGCATTAAGCATGTGCCCAGTCTGCCAGCCGCCCAGCCCCGCGTCACCCGCCTGAGCAGCTACCCCTGGCGGCGGTACTGCCACTTCATCGGGTGGTTGGGCTCGTCCGAGCAGCGGCAGGTTCACCTCTTTCAAGTCGACAGCTTCGACGTCGAACTTGGCGTGCTGCGTGGCTTGCTGCGCAAACCACTTGGGGCGTTCGTGTC
>JADGRE010000342.1 GCA_017881185.1 Pseudomonadota bacterium
ACGACGCCGTCTGGGTGATCGTGACGCGTCAGCGTACGCGCTCATGGCCTGCGCCCGCGAGGCCGGAGCAAGCGCTCCGAATGCGGCTGCCAACGCGCAAGCCCCACGCAGCCATGCGAGCCCCGCGCCGAAAAGAGGCTGACGAGGCCGTGAGCGATCCGTTTGCGTGGCGCACGGCGTTCGCGTTCCGCACGCGGTGGCCTGGGATACCGCTTCAGTCCGGTGCCCGGGCTGGCACAACCACCTGCGACACTACTCTTCCACTCGCGCACGTGCGATGGCCCGGCGCACGCAATCGCGCACGCCGGGCCGTCGGTGGTATTGCTGCAGACGTTCGCGAGCTGCTCATGCCGCTGCGCGCGCCGTGATTGCGGGCGGATGTTCCGGCACACCGGACGGCAGCTGCAGCGGCACGTTACCCCCACCACTCGGCAACGCCGGCGGTGTTTGCGGTGCAGGTGACGGCTGAGGCACGGGCGGCGTGACGACCGGATCGTGCGGCTCGAGGTCCACCTCGCCGCCGCGCTTGGAACGCAAGAACCCCAGTGCACGCAGCACGCGACGATCGCGAATCGCCAGCCGCGCGATGCCCGCCCACTCGAGGTACCAGGCCCACATCGCTCGCTCGGCCGCTTCTTGATCGGTTGAGACACTGACGGCAGCCGCGTCGGCAGCCTGGAACGTGCCGAGCTGATCGATGATCGCCTTGCCTTCGGCGAGCTTCGCCGCCGTCAGCCCGCGCTCGGACAGCAGCGCGCGAGCGGCGGCCGCATCCGCCCCGTGGGCGCCGTTCGGATCTTCGAGCGCGCTCAGGCGCTCGATGAACGTGCTGACGGCGACAGCTGCCTCGGAGCCGCCCAAGGCCGTCAGGTTCGCGAACAACTGCGCTGCGAGCGCCGGGTAGTGGTGCTGCAGCGCGAGCTTCGCAATGCCGAACCACTTGCGCTCGAACTCCTCGAGCTCCTGGACGAGCCGAGGCTGCTCACCGACATCGTACGAACCGAGCCGCAGTCGCGTAACCGTCGCCAAGTGCATGAGCCCTTCGCGCAGATCCTTCTCCGTGAAGCCGTGCGCGCCGAGCGCTGCCACCACGGTCGGATTACGTGCGCCCATCAGAAACTTCACGACGCGCTGCGCCTTCTGACCAATCGTTGTGCGTGCCATTCTCGTGTTCTCCTGTTTTGCAGCGACGACTTGCCGTTGCCGTCTCCTCTTCGGACGCACGGGCTTGCAGTTGCGATGAATCCCCATGCGCGGGAGGTGAATCCCCGCCGCGGGGAGCCGTGGGGGCGGGCGCCGGGCGCCGCTGGCGTGAGCTCGACGGTCCCGGCTAGCTTGGGCAGCCAGTCGCGCGGCGAAGAGCGGCGCTTGCGGCGCTGTGGACGGGACAGGCACCACCGCGCCGGGACTGTGCGCAGCTGGCGGTGGTGTCGATCCCCACTTCTGAGAGTCGATCCCCACCTCCGTGCGATGGGGCACCGTGGGGATCGATGTCGGCGCAGTGGGGTCTGATCTCCCCGCTGCTGCGGGCCTCAGTGGGTGAGCGTGATGTTCACCGTCGATTGCACCGTGGGCACGCGGTCGGCGTGGGAGGCGTAGTCGCTCAAGCTCACGGTCAGCGGTACGGTCCTGCCGATGACGGACTGCGTCAAGCAGGCCGTGGTGTTAGCGGCGGTGTCCTGGCTGCCATCGGCGGCCACGCTGGAGACCAACGCGTTGTAGAACGGCGTGACCCGGCAGTTGGTGCCTGTGTCCAAGTTGATGTGGACGTGGCCGCAGTTGGTGTCGGTACCGCACGAGCCGGGCCCCATCACGTTGAAGTGATGAACGCGCAGCGAGACCTCGATCAGCCCGGAGCTATCCACGACGACAGTGGCGCGGTTGGATGGCGAGAGGATCTCGACCGACGGCTGATTGTCGGTCGTGTGCCGGCACAGATCGCAGCCCTCGCGCGCGCAATTCTCCAAAGTTTGCAGTGCACCGGCCGTCGCCGTCACACACATCGACGCGTCTGCCTGCGTGCAGCTGAGCCAGTCGGACACGCTCGACAGACAGTTGCCGGTGATGGCGCATGCGTCGAGCTCGGGCGTGCAGTTGCGCGCGATGCACTTCCGGCATTCACCCGCAGGGAACGCTTGCGCTGGCCCGGCGTCAGCTGCGCCGGCGTCGTCCAAGCTGCCGGTGCCTGCGCTGCCAGCTTGACCACCGGCGCCACTGGCGCCGCCATGACCACCCGTGCCGCCGTGGCCAGCTTGGCCTGCGGCGCCGGCCTGCCCGGCGCCACCGCCGTCCGTCCTGGCCGTGGAAGCGTCCCCGCCGGCAGCCCCTGACGAGCCAGCGGCGTGGCTGCCCGCATTGGCCGTGCCGCTGTCGGCGGCGGCGCCTGGCTTGCCGGGATGAATGCCCAAGACGCCGCGACACGACACCGTTCCGAGCGCCATGCAAAGTAGGGCGAGGCGCTGCCAGCTGGGTCGCTTGATCGAAGCTTGCATTAGAATCGCCCCCGCAGCGTGACCGAGCTCGGCCCGAGACCGACTTCCGTTTGGGCGTGCGGCGCGGTCAGCCACAGCACGACGCCGGTCGCCGTGAGCACGCCACCCGCGATGGACGCGACCGTGGCCGAATCGGCGAAGCTCAAGGCTCGATTGCGGTCGCTCAGCCCCTGCTTGGAGCAGACTCCGTCAGCTGCACACGCTCCGGGCTTCTTCGAATCGGCGTCGGCGTTCTTCGCCAACACCACGAACACCGCGCTCGCTCCCAGCGCCACCACGCCCACTGCGGCGACCACGATGCCGGCCGTGCGCCGTGCATGCGACGGGTGCGCCGGCGCTACGGGTGCCGGCTGCAAGCCCGCCGACGGCAACGGCTGCTCGACCGGCGCGGGAGCCGGAGCCGGCGCAGCGGCAGTCGTGAGCTCCACCGGCAGTGGCTCGAGCGTCGGCACACGCTCGCTCAGCGTGACTCCGTCGGCGACGTCGAGCGTCTTCGACCAGGCTTGGTGTCCGGGCGCGGAAGCACGCAGGACGTAGCTACCGGGGTCGACCGGCACGGCAACTCCCCATTGTGCGGGGCCGACCACGATGTCGCCTCGCCGCACTTCGAGACCCGCGAGCGCACGGTCTTCCACGTCGATGCTCATGCGCGCTAGCTTGGGTTCGAGCGCTGCAGCGCGCTTGCTGGCGGCTTGCTCTTTGCCCAGCTCTTTGGCGGCGCGCGCTTTGTTGGCGACCTCGACGTAGTTCGCCCACGCGCTCGCGCTGCGACCGATGTGCTCGTAGCAGTCGGCCAGGTAGTACTGAGCGCCGAGCGAGGCTTCGAGGCGCTGACTTTCTTCCAGCTTGGCGCAGGCCTCGGCGTAGTCGCCCGCTTTGCTCGAGCGCATGCCTTCGCGAAACAGCACTTCGGCGGCGGCCTTGTCGGTCTGCGCGCGAGCGACGTGCGGCATCGACAGCAGGGTGCACAGCAGCAGACCGAGCGTCGCCGGGATTGAGACTTTGAGCGCGTGCATGAGCGACCTCACCATCAACGTACGCCTCCAAACGGGTCGGCGACGAGCGCTCGCCGCGCTTTGGTCTTGGGACGAAGCGCCGGCGCGCTCGGTGAAGACGCTGCCGGGGCCGGCGCTGACGCTGACGCTCCGACCGCACCCGCATCCGCTCGTGCCTGGCTCGGCAACGCAAGCGGGCTCGGCGCAACGACAGCTGGCGCAGGCGCGACGACCGATGACGACGGCGGCTGCGAAACAGCTGTCGCGTCGGTGCTCGGTTGCAGGGCATGCCATGCACCGAACGACGCGAGCGCCGCGCCGAGCGCGACCAGTAGCAGCAGTGTTCGGCTGCGCTGACGCACGCGTCGCG
>JADGRE010000163.1 GCA_017881185.1 Pseudomonadota bacterium
GTTGGGGCTACGGGGTATGTCGGGGCGGAGTTGCTTCGGCTGCTGCTCGTGCATCCTTCGGTGAAGGTGACTTTGCTGGGGGGGCGTAGTGGGGCGGGGGAGCCCATCAGCTGCGCGTTGCCGAGCATGACGGGGGTTTGCGAGTTGCCGATCGAAGCGTTTTCGCCGGAGCTTGTGAAGGAGCGGGCGGACGCGGCGTTTTGTGCGTTGCCGCATGGCGCCAGCGCGCAGACGGTGAAGGCGCTGCGTGAGGTGGGCGTGGTGGCGCTCGACATGTCGGCGGACTTTCGGTTGCGCGATCTGGATGCGCACAAGTTTTGGTATGGCGAGCACCATGCGCCGGAGCTGATGAGCGGGGCCGTGTATGGCTTGCCGGAGCTGCATCGCGCGGCGATTGCGAAGGCGGATCTGATCGCGGTACCGGGTTGTTATCCGACAGCTGCAATCCTTGGACTCGCACCGCTGGTGCGCGCTGGGTTGGTTGGGCTCGATGGGCTCGTGGTGGATGCCAAGAGCGGTGTGTCGGGCGCGGGCAAGGCGCCGTCGCAGGGCACTCACTTTTCCGAAACCTCGGAAGGCATTCGCGCGTACAAGGCGGGTGGGCAACATCGGCACACGGCGGAGATCGAGCAAGAGCTGTCGCGAATCGCGGGCAAAGACTTGCGCGTGACCTTCACGCCGCACCTCGTGCCCATGACGCGAGGGATCTTGGCCACGTCGTATGCGATGGCGAAGGATGCGAGCGTCACGGCTGCGCGTTGTACCGAGGTCGCGCGCGAGATGTACGCGGGTTCGGTCTCGGTCGCGGTGCTCGATCCGGGCAAGCATCCGGACACGTTGTGGGTGCGCGGTAGCAATCGCGCGCACGTCGCGTACGCCCGCGATGATCGCACGGGGCGCATCGTGGCGATGTCGACCATCGACAATCTCGTCAAGGGTGCGGCGGGGCAGGGCGTCCAGTGCTTGAATCTGCGCTTCGGCTTGCCCGAGGCGGCGGGGCTCGCTGTGGCGGGCCTGGCTCCGTGACGCGCGTCTTGCACCTGAGCGACGTGCACGTCGACGTGCCACTCTGGCAGATGCCGTGGGCGCAGATGGTGAACAAGCGGCTGCTCGGCGCGGCGAACCTCGTGCTGCGGCGGCACAAGCACTTCGCGCAGGCGCGGCAGAAGTTGGCGAGCTTGGCGGAGCTGGCTGCCGAGCATGCGGTCGATGCCATCGTGTGCACCGGCGACTACACGGCGCTCGGCACCGAGCCCGAGATCATTGCGGCGCGTGCAGCGATCGATCCGCTGACCCGCGCAGCGCCGGTGTTCGTGACGGTGCCCGGCAATCACGACCTCTACATGCCGGACAGCGTGCGCGATTCGCGCTTCGAGCGGCACTTCGCTGCACTGCTCGGCACCGACGCGCCGGAGCTGCGTGTCGATGCCATCTGGCCCACGGTGAAGCTCGTCGGTCGCGATGTCGCGGTGATTGCCGTCAACAGTGCGCGCCCGAACCCCGAGCCCTGGCGTTCCAGTGGTCGTATTCCGGATGCACAGCTCGACGCGCTCCCGCGCATCATCGATGACCCGCGCTTGCGTGATCGCTTCGTGTTCGTCGTCACGCACTACGCGCCGCGTCGGCCGGATGGCACGCCCGATCGCCGTTCGCACGGGCTCGACAATGCCGCTGCCCTCTTGCGCGCCTGCTCGGGTATCGCGCGCGGCGCGCTATTGCACGGCCACATCCACTGGCGCTTCCATTTGCAGGTGCCCGAGATGCGCGCGTGGATCTTCGGCGCCGGCAGCACCACCTGTTCGGGACGCGAGGGCCTGTGGTTGTTCGACATCGAGGCCGGCCAGGCCCGCGCCACGCCGGGGACCTGGGCTACCGACCGCTACGTGCTCGACCGCGGGGCCGCTGTCGCTTTCTAGGGATCGGCCCGCCCGGGCGTGCCGGTTTTTTGGGTTCCTGCCAGGCTCCGCCTACAGTGTAGGACACACGCCTACTGTGGGAGGTCGTCCATGGACTGTCAGGTCGAATCGAACACCAGCCGCCGCCGTTCGCTGCGTCGCGCCGTGCGCCTCGAAGCCGACGTCGCGAGCGATCTCTGGGACGGCTCGGTGCCGCTGCTGGCGACGAACGTTTCGATGCACGGGCTGTGGCTCGAGTCGGAGCTGCCGCTCGACGCGGGCGCGCAGTTGCTGGTGTCGCTGGTGCCGCCGCGCTGGCAAGGCGCCGAGCCCTTCGTGGCGCTCGCGGAGGTCGCGCGCGTCGGGTTGTTCCGCAGGCAGCGCGAGCAACGCAGCTCGGGCATGGGGCTCACCTTCATCGACTTCGAGCGCCTGCATGAGCAGCAGTTGCGCGAAGCGCTGCGTGGGCTGCCGCCACCGCTGCCGGTGCGTAACACGGTGCGACCGCCACCGCTGCCGCAGCGCGTCGTACTGGGTCAAGGCGTGGTGCTCGCGCCGTCGCATCCCAGCGTGGAAGAGATTGGCCGCTTGCCGCAGCTCACGCTCGACAACGGGCAGACCTTCACGCTGCGGGCCGAAGCCGAGCTTCTCACCGCCGGGCGCGGCATCGCGCTGGCTGCGCGTGGGCTCGTGTCGACGGAGCCTCCGGTCGCGCGCGTGTTGCGCTTGAGCTCGCCGATGACGGCGATTCTCGATCGCGCGGAGCCTCGCGCGCTACGCGCGATCGGCTGAGCGCGCAACCACGCGTAGACCGCAGTCTACGCCTGCGCGTCGACGTCGCTCTCGTCTTGGTGCAGATACGCCACGGTGCGCACCAGGCTCACGACCTGTTCGCGCTTCTCAGGCGTGAGCTGACTGAAGCGCACGCCCATGCCGGGGTTCAGGTTGTCGCCGGATGCGCGCAGCGGGTTGATCCACGTGACCTCGCCCTCGAGCGTGAGCGGCTCGCCGTCTTCGACTTGAAAGCGCAGACGCAAGCGCGTGCCGATGGACGCAGGGTGATCGGTGCGGATGAAGATGCCCATCTCGCTGATGTTCTGCAGGTACGCGAACAGGAACGTTTCACCGCTGGCGTAGTCGACCGCGATCGCAGTCTCGAAGCGCTGGTGCTCACGACGGTCGGCGGGATCGTTGGCGGGATCGTTGGCGGGATCGTTGGCCGGCTTGTCGCTCTCGCTGGACATGGTGCTTGGTTCCAAGCCGGTTCTTGCACGCGAGCTACTGAATGCGCAATACCCCGGCGCGCACGCGGTTGTCGGCGTCGGCTGGACCGCTCTTCACCGGCAGTCGGCTGTCGCCGGCGTAGAAGCCCATGAAAATGGTGTAGTCGCCCGCGTGGTAGCTCGCAGGCACGTCGAGGTCTTGCTCGTCGTAGATCACGTCGTTTTCGTCCCACAGGCGCACCGGATACTTGCCGCCGACGGGATCGTGGTCGCCGTGGATGCGCTGCCCTTCACCGTCGATGTGCACGAAGATGCGGTAGTCGATGGGCAGGCTCTTCTTCGCGCGGAAGTACCACACGATCTTGAACGACTCGCCGGCGCCGACGTAGCTGCCGTGCGGAAGTGTGAGGTCGTAGCCGAGCAGCTGGATGCGATCGTCGAAGCTCACGTCGAGTGGGTGCTGAATCTTGGCAGGCGCTGCGCTGCGCACGTGCTGGCTCAGGAAGCTCTGGTCAGCCTTGCCATGCAGCGGTTGGTTGGTTGCGAGCAGCACGCGTGCGCTGCGCGCGTCGGCGACGACGATGTGCTCGCCGGTGCGCTGACGGTAGGCGCGATCGATGGTGGGCAGCTCGTCGGCCGGGAATGCGGCCCAGCGCCGAGTCTTCGCGGCGAGGTGCTCGACCAGTGCCGATACGCTCGTGAGCTCGGCGATCTTGCCCTTGGCGTAGTACGCGGCAGCGCGACCGCCGACGCGGTACTCGGCGAGCCCTTCGTTGGCCTGCGCGAGCGCGTTGTATGACTCGTACACCTCGCGCGGCGAGAAGTGCTCCGAGAGCGCGGGCAGGAAACCTTGTGAAGCGTACACGCCGACTGCGGCGCCCGCTGCGAGCATGGGCCAAAGGCGGTAGCGGCCGAGCTTGGCGAACACGAAGAGGCCGAGCTGTGCCGCGCTGACGCCGATCGGCAGTGCGAACGGCAGCAGCAAGAGACGTCGCACCCACTTCGCACCAAGCGTGCTCAGCTCCAGCTGCTCAGGGATCGCGTACGCGAGCACGCCGAACACCATGGCCGCGAGCAGACCGAGCGCGGCGCCGACGAGCCACAGTTTAAAACCGAGCCCTCGGCGCCACTGCGTCCGCACGAACTGGTAGGGCGCGAGCCACTGCGGCTTGCCACTGCCCGCGTCGCTGCCGAGACCGAGCAGCGCGAGCACGCCGAACGCGCCCAGCCCAATCGCCCATTCGAGCTTCGGGTTCCATACCTTGGGCACGTCGAAGTTGGAGATCGGCATGCCGCGCAGCGGGCTGCTCGGGTAGAGCGCGTAGTCGCGCAGCACGAGGCCCGCCAGGAACAGCGCGGCGATGCCGGCGGCCCACGAGCGCCGGTCGTTGCGCTCCACGTCCTCGAGGTACAACGCGACCAGCAGCGCAAGGGCGCACAGGGGCAGGAAGGTGACCTCGCGGCCGTAGCGCGAGAGAAAGAGCGTCTGCGCCGCGTAGCCGAACACCGCCCACAAGAGCGCGCACAGACGCAGTGGTAGCGCGGCGTCCTCATTGGGCTGCTCGTCGCGGGCATCGGTCTCGTGCACCGCCGCCGTCAGCTGCCACATGCGACCCATCGCAAGCGGCAAGAGCGCGGTCCACGGTGCGAACGCCAGGAACACCGCCTCGATGACGGAGTCGAAGGTGGGCGGCGTCAGCGACGCGGCTTGGCCGCCGAGCCATAGACTGCGATCCGCGCTGTCGTGGAGGGCATCGCGCGCGACGAGGCCGGCGAGCACGAGTGTGAGCGCGCTCAAGGCGTAGCGAGCCAGCGCGCCCGGGTCGCCGTCTGCGCCGCTCGCGTTGCTGCGCGCGGGCTTGGTGAGCCAGCCAGTGAGCGTGGCAGCTGCCAGCGGCGGCAGGGCTCCGAGCAGCGCGCCGCGCGTGCCGACGGCCAGGCACAGTGCGCCCAGCAACGCGGCCAGCCACGCCAGCGTGTGCGCAGGCTTGCGCTCTGCCGCGTCGCGGCGCGGAAACGCGGCGCCCAGCGCACACAGTCCAACGGCCGTTTGCGCCGCGATAGCCGGTGCGTCACCCAGCATGGCGCGGGCGTTGAACACGAACAGGGGGCTCGTGCCGGTGACGATTGCCGCGTACACACCCGCGCGTTGTCCCGCAAAGCGTGAGGCCAAGAGGTACGCGAGCAATACGGTCAACACACCGCTGAGGGCGATCGGCGTGCGCCCGGCCCACTCGTGCACGCCCAGCTGACGAAAGCCAAGGCTCACGAGCCACGTGGACCACGACGCGGGTGTTGCCACGGGCTCGCCAGCGGCCAGATGGCGAGCGATGTCGGCGGTGCCGAGCTCCCACGGATCCCAGATGCCGAAGGCGGAGATGCGCACGAATAGCAACGCAGCGACGAAGCCGCATGCGGCCAGGGCCCAGAGCGCGTCGTGACGTCGAGTCGATTCCACTTGAGACCGCCGAAATCCTGGGGAAAAAACGCGCCGAGCCTAGAACGCTTTGCACACCCCGGCAACCAGCGAAACGGCCGGGCCGAGCTCTGCCCAGTGGTCAGGCCATTAGAGATCGATCTCTTCTTCGTCGGCGGTGTCTTCCGGGCCGTCGGTCGTCGTGGCTGCGCCCGGTTTCGGTGCTGCTGCCAGGCTGATGTGATCGAGGTCGGCACGCAGGTGCTGCACCAGTGCCTTGAAGCGCGGCATCGCAGCGGCGGGCAGTGGCATCCCTGGCCCGTTGAGCTGCGTCGCGGGGTCGAGGAAATGATCGTTGCGTCGCAAGGCGAAGTGCAGGTGTGGGCCGGTCGAGCGACCCGTCGTGCCCACGTAGCCGATCACACGGCGCTGTTTGACGTGCACGCCCGCGCGAATGCCGGGGGCGATGCGCCACAGGTGTGCGTAGTGGCTTTCGTAACCGTTGCCGTGCGTCACAGAGACCAAGTTGCCGTTGGCGCCGCGCGTGCCGGCGAAGGTGACGACGCCATCGGCGGCAGCCCACACCGGTGTGCCCGTGCCGGCCGAGTAGTCGATGCCCAGGTGCGGCATCACCCGCTTGAGAATCGGGTGTTTGCGCTTGAGGTTGTAGGGCGACGAGATGTGGTCGTAGCGCAGCGGAGTGCGCAGCCAGCCGCCGTGCATCGCGCGCCCGTTCGGGTCGTAGAACTCGCCGTCGCCATGCGTCTTCTCGAACCAGAACGCTTGCAGCTTACCCGCACGTTCGCTCGTGTACTCGATCGCATGCACCGTGCCGTAGCGCAGGAATACGCCGTTGACGTACTCCTCGTCGACGATCAGCTTCACGCTGTCGCCGGTGCGCGCGTCGCGTTTGAACGAGAGCTTGGCGTCGAACGCCTCGATGACCGCGCCTGCCAGCGCGGGCCCAAGGCCCAAGCTCTGCAGCGAAGCGCCGAGCGAGCCCGCGATGTGCGTGCCCTTTTCGACACGCTTGCGCTCGACGGGTACCTCGACACGCTCTGCATGCAGCTTGCCGCCAGCGCCGACCTTTGCTCGGAAGATCTCGGTCGGCCCGGTGCGGTACTCGAAGCTGTTCAGCTCGCCTCCCGGGCCGCGCTCGAGCACCAAGACGTGCTCCGGCCGGCAGTGCCGAAAGTCGACGAGCTTGGAGAGCGCGGCGATCAGCTGGTTGGCTTCGTCGGCCGAAGCGCCCGCCTGGTGGAGCGCGTCCTTGAAGCTGTGGGCGGCACCGAACTTGTGCTCCGCGTGCGCACGGCCGGTGCCGAAGTCGATCGCGCCCGGAGGCGAGGGCGTTGGGTTCGCTGCGGCTACGACCACGGTCGGCTTGGGGGCAGCGCCCTGCGCTGCAGGCGCTGTGGTCGGCCAGCTATTGTCGTTGTCCGCAGCCGCCGCCGGTGCGGGGGCCGCAGTTGCGACCGCGGCGTCAGCAGCCACCGCCGGTCGCGCGGGCGCGATCACCGGGCTCGGCGCCGGCACTGCCGCGACCTCGTTGGGCCATTGCACGGACGCCGAGGCTTCGCTGCCGTGGCCTTGCCGCTGCATCAGCCGCGGCCCGAACACCACGCCCAGCCCCAGCGCGATCAGCGCGAGCGCCGCGCCGGCGACAGCCCAGCGCTGCACGCGCGCCGCGCGCACGTCGCTTGGCAACAGCGCGATGTCGACCGACGGAAGCGGCCGATGACGAATGACGGGCTCCGGCTCCTCGGGCGGCGACGACATGGCGAAGGAGGGATATCAACGCGGCTCCCCGCATGCAAATGCGCCAATTCCAGCCTGCTGCCGCGCAGTTGCGGAGCGACCACTTCGCTTGACACCCCCCAGGGGCCGCGTTACATGCCCGCTCCGACTCACGGACAGAGCCGCAAGCTGCTCCGTGAGCGGCGGAGAGCCGAAGGGTGCTCCGTGAAAAAGCCACTCGAACAATTTCGAGTTGCTAGGCGCGTAGCTCAGTGGGAGAGCACTACCTTGACACGGTAGGGGTCGGCGGTTCAATCCCGCCCGCGCCTACCGCTCGTTGCGCATCGTGACCGTCGCGATGCCTGCAGTGAGCGGAGTAACCGGCCCCTCAGCGACGGAGTCTCGATAGCAGCATGTCAGGCAACGCAAGCGGGTCAGTCTCTGTTTCCACGGGCCGTACCCCACGCGAGATTCTGCAAGCGCAGGGCAAGCTGACGCCGAACGTCGTCGCGGTCCAAAGCGGCGGCAAGATCTACGACCTGCACACGCCGTTGCCCGAAGGCGCCGAGCTGAGCGTCATCAACGTCAACGATCCGCAGGCGCTGGCGGTGATCCGCCACTCCACTGCGCACGTGCTCGCCGATGCGGTGCAACGTCTGTACCCGGGCACGAAGGTCACCTTCGGCCCCGCCATCGAAAACGGCTTCTATTACGACTTCGATCGCAAAGACGGCCAGTTCACCGACGCCGACTTCGAGAAGATCGAAGCCAAGATGCGCGAGATCGTGGCTGGCGATGTTCCGTTCCGCCGCGAAGCGGTGACGCGCGACGATGCCCGCAAGCTGCTGCAGGGCATGGGCGAGAGCTACAAGGTCGAGCACCTGGAACGCTTGCAGGGCGAGATCTCGCTCTACCGCCACGGCGACTGGGTCGACCTGTGCGAAGGCCCGCACGTGCCGTCGACCGGCTTTCTGCGCGCAGTGAAGCTCACCTCGGTCGCAGGCGCGTACTGGCGCGGCGACGAGCGCAACCCCATGTTGCAGCGCATCTACGGCACGGCGTTCCCTTCGCAGAAGGAGCTCGACGCCTACCTGCATGCGCTGGAAGAAGCCCGCAAGCGCGACCATCGCAAGCTCGGCAAGGAGCTCGAGCTCATCGGCTTCCATCCGTGGGCGCCGGCTTCGCCGTTCTTCCTGCCGCGCGGCGCGCAAGTGTACCGCCGGCTCATCGACTACGTGCGCGATCTCTACGATCGCTTCGGCTACCAGGAAGTGGTCACGCCGCAGATCTACGACCACGAGCTCTTCGTGAAGTCGGGCCACGCCGGCGCGTACCGCGAGGCCATGTTCAAGGCCGCCACGGTCGAAGACATCGAACGCGCCACTGCTGCGTTGCAGAAGGCCCCCGCCGACATCGAGAAGGTCATCGAAGAGCACCTGCGCTTCGATGTGAAGCCGATGAACTGCCCCGGGCACTGCCTGATGTACGCCATGACGCGCCGCAGCTACCGCGAGCTGCCGATGCGCATCGCCGACTTCGGTCGGCTGCATCGCTTCGAGCGCAGCGGCGTGACGCAAGGGCTGACCCGCGTGCGCACCTTCTGCCAGGACGACGCGCACATCTTCTGCACGCTCGACCAGATGCAGTCGGAGATCATCGCGTTCCTGGAGCTGGTCTACACCGTGTACCAGGACTTCGGCTTCACCGACGTGCGCGTGGTGATCGCCACGCGGCCAGACACCCGCATGGGCAGCGACGAGGTCTGGGATCGCGCCGAGAGCGCGCTCAAGACGGCCGTGGAACGCAAGGCACTGCAGTTCGAGATCGCCGAAGGCGAGGGCGCGTTCTACGGTCCGAAGATCGAGCTGCACCTGAAAGACGCGCTCGGTAGACCGTGGCAGCTGGGCACCATCCAGGTCGATTTCAACATGCCGGAGAGCTTCGATCTCGGCTACGTCGCCGAGGACAACAGCATGCACCGCCCGGTCATGTTGCATCGCGCCATGCTCGGCTCGGTCGAGCGCTTCTTCGGCGTGCTCGTGGAGCACGTGGGCGGGGCGTTCCCCACCTGGCTTGCGCCCGAACAAGTTGCGGTGCTCACCGTCAGCGAAAAGGTCAACGACTACGCCAACGAAGTCGTGGCGCTCTTGCGCCGCAGCGGCATCCGCGTCATCGCAGACCTGTCGTCCGACAAGCTCGGCGCCAAGATCCGCAATGCCCGCAACCTGCGACTGCCGTACCTCGCCGTGCTCGGCCAAAAAGAGGCCGACGGCCGCGGCGCGTCCGTGCGCTGCCGCGACGAGAACAAAGAGCTAGGGTTCCTTACCTTGGACGAGCTGATTTCCAGGGTGCGTGGCGAAGGTATCCCCCCTTCGCTGCGAAGCAGCTAAGCTGCGCCACGACAAACAGGAACAACCAGGCGGGTCTCGGGAGCCCCGCATATCGCATCGGAGGACTGTGCCAAATCCACGTTTTGAAGGCCGGGAACGCAGCGGGAGTGCCACAGGGCCCCGCGTCAATCATCGCATTCGCGTGCCCCAGGTGCGCGTCGTCGGCGCCGACGGCGGCATGCTCGGCGTGCTCGATACCCACGAAGCCCAGCGCATGGCGCGTGAGGCCGGCCTCGACCTCGTCGAAGTCAACCCGAAGGCTTATCCACCGGTCTGCAAGATCATGGATTTCGGGAAGTTCAAGTACGAGGAAAAGAAGCGTACGAACGAGGCGAAGAAGCGTCAGGCCGTGGTCGAGCTCAAAGAGATCAAGCTCCGCCCCAAGACCGACGTGCACGACCTCGAGGTGAAGATCAGCCACGCGCGCCGCTTCCTCGAAGAGGGCAACAAGGTGAAGATCACTTGCCGCTTCCGTGGTCGCGAGATCACCCACCCGGAAGCTGCCGAGAAGCAGCTGCATGTCGTGGTCGCGCGCACCCGCGACCTGGCCACGGTCGAGCTCACGCCCCGCATGGAAGGCCGCAACATGACCCTGGTCATGGCCCCGGCAGCCAAGAATCCGAACGCCAAGGTCAAAGTCCGGCCGAGCCTGCAGGGCGGCGACGACTCCATGGGTGGCTGAGCGGTGGCTGAGCGGTGGTTGCGCGGCGGTTGAGCGCTCGCCCCGGCAACAGATTATCGGCCAGCGACTTGCGCCGCCGGCCTGCGTCCCATACGCTCCTGCACCTCACTCACGTTTACCTGTTACGACGACGACGCCCTCTCGATTCGGGATCGCGGAACTCGCTGCGACGGCGACGACGATACGTGGGCGCGCCTGCAACAGCAGACGCGGCCCTTCATCCGATCCCGACGGCTCATTGGATGACAGGGTTTCTCTCAAGAGCCGTGGACAATCGAGAACAGACACATGGGCAACCGTCTCTACGTAGGTAATCTTTCATTTCAGGCGACCACCGAAACGCTTCGCGACGCTTTTGCGGCGCACGGCGTCGTGACCGACGTGCACGTCGTCACGGACCGCGACAGCGGTCAGTCGCGTGGCTTCGGCTTCGTCACCATGGGCTCGGACCAAGAGGCCCAGGCAGCCATGGCCGCCATGAATGGCCAGATGCTCGACGGCCGTTCACTGCGCGTGAACGAGGCTGAAGAGCGTCAGCCTCGCGGCGGTGGCGGCGGCGGTGGCGGCGGTGGCCGTCGCGGCGGCGGCGGTGGTGGTGGCTACGGCGGCGGTGGCGGCGGCGGCGGTGGTCGCGGCGGCGGCGGCGGCGGCGGTCGCTGGTGAGCCTGTTCCGAGCGCTGCGGGCTAGCGCCCAACGCGTTCGGACCTGACTTGCACTGGCTCGGTAGGCCGCTCGCTCCGCGATCGGCTGGCTCTGTTACGCCGCTCGCTCCGCGATCGGCTCGGCGCGCGTTTGACGTGATGAACGTCAGGCGCGCGTTGCATTTAAGCCCTGTGCGTCCGCGGCTTTGCCTTTGTTGCACAGCGCCCAAACCACGCGCTTGACTTCCCCGGCGTGCCCCCCTAAAACACGCTCCCTCGCCACGCTGCGCCGCGGTTGCGCTGGCTCAGTGTCTAGGGTGGTGGTTGCAGCTGCAGCGCACCCCGCAGAAAAAGAAGCAGAGAACGTCATGCCCAAGATGAAGACCAAGCGCGCCGCTTCGAAGCGGCTTCGTGTGACCGGCTCCGGCAAGATTCGCCGTGGCTCGGCACGGCTGAGCCACCTGATGCGCGGCAAGTCCGCAAGTCGCCGGCGCAAGCTGCGTAAGCACGATCTGGTCGCTCCGGCAGACGAGAAGCGTTTCAAGCGCCTGCTTCCCTACGATTGCTGAAGCCGTAATTCAGATTTAAGGAGGCAAGCCATGCCACGCGTAAAAAGAGGCTTCAAAGCCCGTCGTCGTCGTAACCGCGTTCTGAAGCACTCCAAGGGCTACTATGCCGCCCGCGGAAATCAGTTCGCCCAAGCCATCGAGCAGGTGCACAACGCGTGGGAAGACGCGTATGCCCACCGCCGCGAGCGCAAGGGTGACTTCCGCAAGCTGTGGATCGCCCGCATCGGCGCTGCCGCGCGTTCGCACGGCACGAGCTACAGCAAGTTCATCGCCGCGCTCAAGCGCTCGCAGATTGCACTCGACCGCAAAGTGCTCGCCGATCTCGCCGTGCGCGATCCAGGCGGCTTCAAAGCGGTCATCGAAGCGACCCGCTGAGTAGGCGATAGCAAGCCATGAGCGTGGTCGCCCAGTTCGAGGAAGGTCTCGGGCACGCGGCCAGTGAGTACAAGGCCGCGTTCGACGCAGCGCGCGACGAACCCGCGCTGCGTGCTGCGAACGCGCGCTACACCGGTCCGAGCGGCATCGTCACCAAGCTGCTCAAGCTGATGCCGGAGCTGCCGAAAGAGCAGCGCCGCGAGCTGGGCCAGCGCGCCAATCGGCTGAAGGAAGAGATCGAGTCCGAGCTGGCCGCGCGCTTGGCGTCGCTCGCGCACGCGCAGCGCGCAGCCGAGCTGTCGGGGCCTGCTCTCGATGTCACGCTGCCAGGCTACGGCGTGCGCGCGGGGCATGCGCATCCGCTGACACGCGTGAAGCACGAGTTGCTCGATCTCTTCGCAGGTCTCGGCTTCGACATTGCCGAAGGGCCCGAGGTCGACCTGCACGAGAACAACTTCGACAGGCTCGGCTTCCCGCCCGATCATCCTGCGACCGACATGCAGGACACCTTCTTCATGCAGCAACCGCCGGGCGTGAGCCCGCGCGCCACGCTGCTGCGCACCCACACTTCCACGGTGCAGGTTCGCGAGATGCTGCGTCGCAAGCCGCCGCTGGCCGTGGTGTCAGCTGGTGCGGTGTTCCGGCGCGACGACGACGTCACGCACTCTCCGATGTTCATGCAGCTCGAAGGCTTCATGGTGGACGAGGGCGTCAGCTTCGCGCATCTCAAGGGCGTGCTCACGCACTTCCTGCGGCGCTTGTTCGGCCAGAACGTGCCGGTGCGCTTTCGGCCGAGCTACTTTCCTTTCGTCGAGCCCGGCGGCGAGGTCGACGTGGGCTGCACCATCTGTCGCTCTTGGGAGCTGGGGCCGCGCGAGTGTCGCGTGTGCAAGAACACTGGCTTCATGGAGATCCTCGGCTGCGGCATGATCCACCCGGTCGTGTTCGAGCACGTGGGTTACGACCCCGAGCGGTTCACCGGCTTCGCGTTCGGCATGGGTCTCGATCGCGTGGCCATGCTGCGCTACGGCATCGCCGAGGTGGGCCTGTTGTACGGCAACGACGTGCGCTTCCTTGCGCAACTCTGATCGGAGCAGGCCATGCTGGCATCGCACAACTGGCTCATGCAGCTCTGTGGGCTGCCGCAATCGCCGCTGGCGCCGGTCGACGTCGCCAAGCGCCTGACGGCGGCCGGGCTCGAAGTGGAATCGCTGCG
>JADGRE010000164.1 GCA_017881185.1 Pseudomonadota bacterium
CGAAGTCACGCCGTTGGCCGTCTGCACCCAGACCAGGCCCACCTCGAAGCGAATCAGTCTGCCCGCGCGATCGACACCCTGCAGGTGGAAGCGGTAGGGCGCGCCATCGACGTTGATCTCCGACCATTCGTCGGAATCCATCGGCACCACGTCTAGGTCGGGCGTGACCAAGGTCTTGAGCTCGACCTCGCTGAACGGCAAGTGGCGCAGCTCGAGCGGATAGCTCTTCACCGGCTCGCGCACCATGATGAAGCGCCGCTGCCACAGGTACGCCGTGTGCGGCGCGGTCGAGAGGAACTTGCGCTCGGTGATCTTCACCAGATCGGCCTGATGGCCGAACGGATACAAGATGCCCGAGTAGTGCACCTCGACGTACTGATCGCGCCCCATGTTGGCGCGATGCGTCCACGACTTCAGGCCGTACAGCGGCTTGTCGCCCCAGTCGCCCTTGCTGTCGAGGTAGCCACCGAGGCTGGTGAGCATCAGGCGCTTGACCGAGATCGGCTCGGGCTCGCGCTTCACCGGCATGTGCGTGCTGCAGTCTTCCGGCGTGTAGTTCGACGACTGATGCACGATGGCGATGCGGTCGTGCGAGTCGAGCGAGGACGGGAACAGGGCAGGGCTGCTGGGGTCGGGATCGCTGTACGTGCACGGGTTGTTCGGATCGAAGTTCGCGTCGCGCGTCCACAGCGCGCGGATGGTGCGCAGCGACGCGCCCTTGGCCGATTCGTCGGCGACAGCTGCACCAAGGTTCACACCCAGGCGCGTGTGCCACAGCTCGACGCGACCCTTGGGCGAGACCACGGCGTCGCGGGCGTGCGCGAATTGCGCATAGTGGTTGGGCGAGACCGTGAGACGAAACGGCAGCTCGAGCGCGGTCTCGGTGCTGCCAGGTTCCTTGGGCACCGTCGGCGAAAGTCCTGTGGCGTGCGCCACCAGCGCAGCAGGCACGTTCGCGGGCGCAACCGACACCCCCGAAGCTTGCGCGATCGCCTCGCTGGCTTGTGCGCGTTGGCTCGCCGACACGGCCGAGACGAAAGCGTTCGCCGTGGCAGGGCTCGCTTGCTCAGCGGTGCCGAGACTGGGTACGAGCGCCGGCTGCTTGATGGCCACCGGCGCGTACTTCGACGCCGGACGCACGAGCAGGTGCGGCGTGTGTGGTGGCAGCGCGTTGTCGGAGACGTGCAGCTCCCAGCTTGCACACGCATCGAGCAAGGCCTTGGGCGTGAAGTCGAGCTTCTGCAGATCTGCGGGTGCCAGGAACGCGAGCCGACTCTTGCCGGAAAGGCGTGCGCGCACGGGCGGTGGCTTAGGCGGCCCCACCGTGGACTCGAAGAGCGTCTCTTCGTAGATGTGCTGGGGCGCGTGCGTCACCACCAGATACGCAGGCGCGTCCGACTTGCGTTCGAGCTCCAACCCCGAGCCGCTCTGCGCGAAGTTGAACAGCTCGATGTGCAGGTGCAAGAGATCGTCGCGGCGCTTGAGCGTGGTCGTGACGTCGGGCTTGAGCGCGCTGGGTAGCTTGTCGGGTTGACAGCTGCAACCGGTGAGCCCTGGCGTTCCCGTCAGCCGAAAGGCCGACGAGATACCGATCCACTTGATGAACGTGCGGCGCGAGAAGGGCACCACGCGCAAGCGCTCACGGAGCCCGGGCGAACGCGGGTCTTGCGCTTTGTCATCTATGGAGTCCGACATCCAAACCTCCGCCAGAAGCGCTAGACCGCCGCGAACGGCGCGAGCCTACACCCGTCCGACACCGACGACTACGGCGATCGCTCGGTCACGGATGCTCCAGAACGCGGGTTACAGAAGCGAAATCTGGCCTGCGGACGCCAAAGCGCTGAGCCGCCTTCGTGTTCCCAAGCAACTGTCTGCTCATGAGGTCCCCCATGACGAGCTCGCCGTGCCACGGCAGAACCCCGACATGCAGCGCCACCGCAATTGTGTTGGCCGTGACGCTTTGCCTGGGCAGCGCTTGCTCGAAGGCAAACAAGAGTCATCCGCGTGGCGCGGACGGTGGCAACGATGCGGGCAGTGTGGTCGTGCAAACGGACGCTGCAACGGCTGCAGCCACCGATGCCGCCACGGCAACACTCCACGACAGCGCGACAGCCGCCGACGCGGGCTCCTCCTCGACCACTGCGCACGACGCATCCGCAGCCGGAGGCGACTTCCCCGCGGACACCTTCCTGCCTTGGGCAGGTGGTCCTGCCTATTTCTCGAAGTGGAAGAACGGCCCACCGGCCGACGCGACCTTCTTCCCCATCGCCGTCTGGCTGCAGACCCCGAGCAATGCAGCTCGCTACAAGCAGGTCGGCATCAACCTCTTCGTCGGCCTGTGGCAAGGACCGACCGAGCCACAGTTGACCACGCTCGCGGCCGCAGGCATGCCCACCTTCTGTGAGCAGAGCGGCGTCTTCAACGCGCACCTGAGCGACAAGACCGTGTGGGGCTGGCTGCAACCCGACGAGCCCGACAACGCACAATCCAACGGCAGCGGCGGCTACGATCCGTGCATCGATCCGCAGACCCTCATCACGGCTCGCGACAAGATGATTGCCAATGATCCGACGCGCCCCGTGTGGCTCGGCCTCGGCCGTGGCGTAAGCGACACCACTTGGTTCGGTCGCGGCCCTTGCACCGGCAAGACCGATATGTACACGCAGTACGCGCTGGCAGGCGACATCCTGTCGTTCGACATCTACCCCGTCAACAACGGCATCGGTCTCGAAGCCGTGCCCAAGGGCGTCGACAACCTGCGCATGTGGTCGAGCTACAAGAAGCCCGTCGTCGCCGATATCGAAGGCTCGGACATCAACGACACCACGCGCCCCACGCCCGCGCAGATCAAGTCCGAAGTGTGGATGGCCCTGGTGCACGGCGCAGCCGGCATTCAGTACTTCTGCCACCGCTTCGCACCGAGCTTCAGCGAAACCGACTGCATCGACGACAGCGCGCGCGCGACTGGCCTCGCGGACATCAACAAGCAAATCACCAGCCTCGCCGCCGTGCTCAACACACCCAGCGTCGGCAACGGCGTCACGGTCAAGTCATCGGCCGCCGACAAACCCATCGACGTGATGGTGAAGCGCTACGCACATGCAACCTACCTGTTCGCCGTGGAGATGCGTGACGGCAGCACCAAGGGCAGCTTTCAGCTGCGAGACTTTCCGAAAGCGGCGTCTGCCGAAGTGCTGGGCGAAGGCCGCACGCTTGCGATCACGGGCGGTGCGTTTACAGACGACTTCGCGGCGTACGGCGTGCACCTGTACAAGATCACGTACTGAGCGATGTGCTGCTGGCATGAACGCCAGCGTTCGCGCCTCGAACGCAAAGTCCGCATACGCGAGCTCGCCTTGTGGCAGGACGAAGCAACCGAGCAAGCATGCAACGGTGCCCGAGCACGCGCTCGCAGAAAGGCGCAGCTCGAACGCTTCGAGGCGTGGAAGAAGAATCGCAGGCCGGGCATTGCATGGGCTGGATGCCGGAGTTGACGTACTCCACCAGCTGGCGCGTGCGCGCGCGGCGCCACGGGTCTTTGGGTTCAATGCGAGCGGTGCGAGAAGCTGACTTACTCGGGTTGCGGCCGACACCTGGATCAAGTGTTTCGGGGCGTCTCCGAGTCGGAGCGCTGTCGCTGCGCCGAGCTGCTTGCTGCGGTGCCGGCAGCCGCCATCGTCGCCCAGGCCGCGCTGAGCAGCATGGTGGCTCGCAGCTGACGCAGGGCTGACGCAGGGCTGACGAAGGCGACCGCGCCCCGGATCACGCGCCAATCGACACTGCGTTGCCTCCCTGGACTCGTCCGGCTTGCCAGACGCGTCCAAGTTGTTGCATACGCTTGGGCTGAGCCTACGTGTGGGACTCACACGTAGGCTTGCACGCTCCGCCCTGACCGGCCCGCAGCCTTGCGAACCTCACTACCAATCTCTCAGGAACACTGTCCAGAACAGGGCGGTGGGAACATGATCACCGACGTCACCTTCGAGAAGAGCGGCTATCAAGATGCGCCCGCGCGCTTCGAGGCTGGCACAGGCAACATCGCGGATGCCGTGGGCCTTGGCGCCGCGCTCGACTACCTCGAACAACTCGGCATGCACAACATCGCGCGTTACGAGCACGAGCTCTTGCAGTATGGCACGCAGCGCTTGCTCGAGATCCCACGCCTGCGCCTGGTCGGCACCGCGCAGGACAAGGCGTCGGTGCTCTCGTTCGTGATCGATGGCGTGCCGACCGAGCGCATCGGTAGCGCGCTGGCGCAAGCCGGTATCGCCGTGCGTTCGGGACATCACTGCGCGCAGCCCGCGCTGCGCCGCTTCGGTTACGAGAGCACGGTTCGGCCGTCCTTGACTTTCTACAACAGCTGTGACGACCTCGATTCGCTGGTGGCCACACTCAAACAGCTGCAGCTCGGCTGGTAACGAAACGTTTCCAGCAAGACTCGAGCGGGCATTTGGAGGCAACGATGTCAACGGGCTCGGGACAATGGTTCAACGACAACGCACTCTCCATCGGACGCACACCGCTGGTGCGCCTCAACCGCATCGTCGACGGCGCGAAAGCCACGGTGCTCGCCAAGATCGAAGGCCGTAACCCTGGCTACTCCGTCAAGTGCCGGCTTGGTGCCGCGATGGTCTGGGACGCCGAAAAGCGCGGACTGCTCGGACCGGGCAAAGAGATCGTGGAGCCCACCAGTGGCAACACGGGGATCGCGCTGGCGTTCGTGGCCGCAGCGCGTGGCTACTCCATCACGCTGACCATGCCTGAAACGATGAGCATCGAGCGACGCAAGCTGCTGGCTGCTTACGGCGCACGCCTGGTATTGACCGAAGGCGCTCGCGGCATGGGAGGTGCCATCGCAAAGGCGGAAGAGATCGCTGCGTCCGATCCGAACCGCTACGTGTTGTTGCAGCAGTTCAAGAACCCGGCGAACCCCGCGATCCACGAAGAGACCACGGGCCCGGAGATCTGGGACGACACGCGCGGCGCAGTCGACATCTTCGTGTCGGGCGTGGGCACGGGCGGTACCATCACCGGCGTGTCGCGCTACATCAAGCACACCAAGAACAAGGCGATCACCACCATCGCCGTGGAGCCGGCGGCGAGCCCGGTGATTACGCAGAAGCGCGCGGGCGAGCCGCTCAAGCCGTCGCCGCACAAGATTCAAGGCATCGGTGCAGGCTTCATTCCTGACGTGCTGGACTTGTCGCTCATCGACGAGGTCGAGCTGGCGAGCAACGAAGAGGCCATCGAGTACGCGCGACGCTTGACGCGGCAGGAAGGAATCCTGTCGGGTATCTCGTGCGGCGCCGCAGTCGCGGTGGCCGCTCGCGTCGCGCGGCGTCCACAGAATGAGGGCAAGACCATCGTGGTGGTGCTGCCGGATTCGGGCGAGCGCTACCTGAGCACGGCGCTCTTCGAAGGCTTGTTCAACGCCGAAGGCATTGCTCCGTGAGCACACACCCGGACGACCCCACGCCGCGAGCAGCAGGTTTGGCAGACGCGGCGTGGGATCTCGAGCAGTTGGTCGTGGCGCTGCGCATCGCTCGCAGCGGGGCCGAGCGTCGCGACGAGCAACGTCGTCGTGAACGTCCGTCGCGAGATGCGCTGATCGAGATCGCGCGGGGTCTACGCTCGGCGCTCTTTCCCTCGCACTTCGGTGTCACGGATTTCACCGACGCCAGCATCGACTTCTTCGTCGGCAACACGCTCGACTCGAGCTTGCGTGCGCTCGAAGAGCAGGTGCGACGCAGCTTGATCTACGCCGCGGGAGAAGACACGGTCGATGCGCAGACCGCTGTCGAACGAGCACGTGCTGTGGTGCACGACTTCGCAACGCGCCTGCCCGCAGTACGCGGCGCGCTCGAGGCCGACCTGCGAGCCGCATACGACGGCGACCCCGCCGCCCAGAGCCGCGCCGAAGTGCTGCTCTGCTATCCCGGCATCACGGCCATCACCTACCATCGCCTGGCGCACGAGCTCTATCGCTTGGGCGTGCCGCTGCTCGCGAGGGTGATGGCGGAGGTGGCGCATTCCATCACCGGCATCGACATCCATCCGGGCGCCCAGATCGGCTCTCGCTTCTTCATCGACCATGGCACCGGCGTGGTCATCGGCGAGACCGCACGCATCGGCGACAGGGTTCGGCTCTATCAGGGCGTTACGCTCGGCGCGCGAAATTTTCCGGTCGACGCAAGTGGCGCTGCCATCAAGGGCCAACGCCGTCACCCGACCATCGAAGACGACGTGGTGATCTACGCCGGCGCTACGATTCTCGGGCAGATCACCGTGGGACACGGCTCGACCATCGGTGGCAACGTCTGGCTCACGCACAGCGTGCCGCCGCAGAGCCATGTCACGCAGGCGCAGAGTCGGCAGGAAGTTTTTGCCGACGGCCTGGGCATCTGAGCTTCGCACACGGGTTGTCCGACGCGGCCCGTGAGACTTGCAAGGCGCGCGCCTGCAAGCACCAGCGCAGTGCTCGAAAATGCCGGAAAGATGCCTGAAATGATTTCGGCACGCTCTGTGCTTTAGCTCTCCCCAGAACCCAATCACGCAGGTTCGAGGAGCTGAACATGTTGAGTTACGTTTTCATCGCGTCACTCGATCCCGACCGGGAACGCGAGACCCGCGACATCTTCGAGCGCGCCAGCACGCTGGCGCGAGAGCGGAACTTGGTGTCCGTGTATCTCACCGCCGATGCCGTGAGCGCTGCGCGCGGCGAGGCCGGTGACCGCTGGCTCACGCCGATGTTGCGCGACCGAGTCCGCGTGTTTGCCGACCCGGTCGCGCTCAAGCAGCGCGGCATCGGCCTCGAGGTCATCGTCACTGGCGTCGTGCCCGCGCCCCTCGAGGCGCTGGTCGATCGCTGGGCGGCCTGAGCGAAGGCTGGCATGCAAGGAGGTGAACAGAAGTCGTCTCATCCGTAGTCGAGCTGAACCGCGCGTGGACGCCAAGCCCCACCCGAATCCGACATCGAAGACTGCGCGCGGCTGGGTACGTGACTGGATGAGACGACTTGTGCTCACGGCTCCTGCATCAGGGATGACGAGGTCTGCAAAACATTCGTGCCGGGTTCGAGTCCCGGGGGAGCCCCCAATCGACGCGTTCGTTCGTGCGCTCAGGCGCAGCCTTGTGCGTCGCCGACAGCGCGCAAGCCCTGGCCCGTGATCCATCGCGGCCCGCCGTGAAATCCGTGAGCAGCGACCGTGAAATCTGACGGCCGCTGCGTCGAGCATTTCAAAACGGCCTGTTTTCCCGCGAAAAACCCGCAGCCGCGTGCTGGCACGGCAGCTGCTTAGGGCCCTGGCACGGGTGAAGGCAAGTTCAGTCGGATTGCTGGACGTTGCCAACAGGACGCTGGGTCCGCGTTGGTCTGCGAAGGAGAAGAAGTGATGACCTCATTTAGACAAGCTGGGATCGCTGCGGCGATTCTGGTGGCTTCGCTGCCCTGCGTGCAGCGCGCGCACGCGGCGGACCCCGCGTGTGCAAGCTTGCCGCATCCGGTGCTCGGCATCGGTGGCAGCGCGCAAACCCCGTTGATCGGTGCGATCGCGGCCAAGCTCGCTGGCGCTGCGTCACCGATCACCATCGAGTACGCGCAGCCGGGCGCCTGCTACGCGATGCAAGCACTCGATCCGAACGGTGGCTACAAGGTCACCGACGCCACGCAGTACTGGACGGCCGACGGCAAGGCGCACACCTGCACGCTGCCAACCGGCGGCGCGGTGGCGCAGTTCGGCAGCATGCAGAACTGGGCGACGCTCTGCCCGAACGTCACCAAGCTCTACGATGGCGTCGGCGACTTCGAGGGGCCGATCGGTACCGTGAACTTCATCGTGCCGGTGGCCTCCACGCAGACCTCGTTCAGCGCGGACGCGGCGTACTTCGTGTACGGCTTCGGCGACAACAGCAAGGCCGCGCCCTGGACGAATCAGAGCTTGATCTTCATCCGCGACGCGGCCTCCGCGGTCCAGCTCTACGTCTCGCTCGCGAGTGGCGTGCCCGCCTCGAAGTTCTTCGGCGTGGATTCCAAGAAGGGCTCCACGATGATCAACAACGTGGCCACGGCTTCCGACAAGGAAGCCGCGATCGGCTTCGTGAGCGGCGAGACCGCCGACGCTGCGCGCGACCGCGTGCGCACGCTGGCCTATCAGCACACCGGTCAAGACTGCGGCTACTGGCCCGACTCCGGGCCCAACGCCTTCGACAAGACCAACGTGCGCAATGGTCAATACTATCTGTGGGCGCCGACTCACTTCTACGCGCCGGCCAACAACACCGGTGCGATCACCGACGCGGATACCGCCAACTTCATCGGCTACATCACGGGTGCCGTCGCGCCGCCGCCGGAGCTGCCGATCCTCGACGTGTTCATCGACAACGGCAACATCCCGCAGTGCGCCATGCAGGTGAAGCGCACCACGGATCTGGGTCCGATCGCCAGCTTCCAGCCCTCAGCCCCGTGCGGCTGCTACTTCGAGGCGCGCGCCACCGGCAATACCAGCTGTGGCACGTGCAAGACCAACAAGAACTGCAGCAAGAGCTCCCCTGTGTGCCGGCTCGGCTACTGCGAGGTGAAGTGACCATGCGTACTCAACACAAACAATTCCTCGGGTGGCATGGTGTTCTCTTCGCGCTGGGTCTCGCGATTGCAGCGCTTGGCTGCAAGGGCAGTACCAGCGAGAACACGCCCGGCAGCGATGGCGGACCGGGCTCGCCCAACTCGAAGGATGGCAGCACGACTGCGGGTAGCGGTGGTGGTGGCAAAGGTGGCCATGGCGGTGGCGGTGCAGGCAGCAGCGGCAGCAGCGGCAACGGCGACGACGGCGGTGGTCTGCCGGATGGTGCGGCCGACGGACATGTCGGCGACCCATGCAAAGGCCCACACAGCTGCTGGAACTGCGCGGCCACGAGCGACCCGCAGTACCTGAACCATTGCACCAACTCGCAGTGCGAGCCCTTCGACAACAAGGCGCGGCTGCTCGGCTACGACAAGAACGGCAAGTTGCCCGCGCTGCCCTGAGCGCAAACCCAAGCACGTGATTGCGTGTCGCGTCCCACGCTGGAGCCTGTTTGGCCCCGACGTGGGACGCAGCTGTCGAGTGTCGTCTTGCTTTGTCTGGGAGCTCCATGAAACTGTTCTCATACCGCTTTTGGATCGTCGTCGCGTGCCTGACCAGCACGGCGCTGGTGGCATCGGCGCAGGCCGCACCAGCAGCACCAGTGGCGCCAGCGGCTGCACCCGCTGCGCCGGTTGCTGCTGACACCGACGACGTCGAGATCTCAGCGGCGCCGGCAGCGCCGACCTTGGAAGAGCGTGCGCACGCGCTCGAGCAACACAACGCGCAGCTCGAAGCACGCCTGCAAGCGCTCGAAAGCGCGCAAGCTGCAGCCGCAGCGCACACACCGGCGCCGGCACCGGCACCCGCGCCGGCACCCACGTCCCACGCCGACGAGAGCGCGCTCGGGCTCCATGCGACGGGCTACGTGCAGGCGCAGTATGAGTCCAGTCAGTACTCACAGGATCAGCTGCAACCCGGTGGTGCACCACTCAACCGTGATCGCTTCCTGGTGCGCCGTGCACGACTCGAGCTCGACCAGACCTGGAAGTACGCGTCGCTCGATGTTCAGCTCGACAGCAACACCAACCGCGGTGTCTACCTCGGGATCAGGCGCGCGTCGGCGTCGGTATTCTGGCCGGCCGAAACAGCGGGCGCTGTGCCGTACGCCAAGCTGACGCTGGGCCTGCAGGATCTGCCGTTCGGCTACGAGCTGCCCTTCGGTGCGCGCGGTCGCATCTTCATGGAGCGCTCGCAGGCGTCGCTCGCGTTCTTTCCGGGCGAGACCGACGTCGGCGGCACCGTGTCGGGTGGCGTCGGGCCGATTCGCTACGCGCTCGGCTTTTTCAACGGCCAGCCCGCCGACGCAAGCACGTTTGCAGCAGTCGACCCGAACGCGGCGAAAGATCTGTTGTTGCGGGTTGGTGTAGATCTGAAGCCGCGCGAAGAGATCAGCTTCGCCGGTGGCGTCTCGTTCCTCAGCGGCACGGGCTTTCACGCCGGCAGCGATGCGAGCAAGAACGGCATCGCGTGGAAGGACGTGAACGAAGACAGTGTCGTTCAGACCGCGACGGAGGTGAGCGCCGTTCCCGGCACGGCGGCCGAGCGTTCGCGCAACTTCCGCCGCTGGGCTGCAGCCGCCGACGCACGGCTCGGCGTACACAGCAAGGCGGGTTGGTCACGGCTCTATGGCGAGGTGACTCTGGCCTCGAACCTCGATCGCGGCTTGTTCGTGGCCGATCCCTACGCGCTCAGCAACAGCTCGCGCACCGACACGCGAGAGCTTGGCTACTACCTCGCGTTCGTGCAGGAAGTCACGGCGTACGGCCTCGTTGGCTTCCGCACCGACTTCTACGACGGCAACTCCGACTTCGTGGAGCGTCGTCGTGGACAGGTGGTGCCCGCCAACCAGAGCCTGCGCACGTACTCGCCGCTCGTGGGTCTGGTGTTGCCCGAGCGTGCGCGGCTGATCTTCCAATACGACATCATCCGGGACTCGCTGGCACGCGACAGCCGCGGCGCGCCCACGGACCTGCGCAACAACCAGTGGACTTTGCGCTTGCAGGTGGGGATCTGATGCGCGCGCTCATCCTCATCACGGTCGCGCTCGCGCTGGCTGCGTGCGACGGCGAGAGCTCTCCCATTGGCTTGGAAGAGCCGCTGCGCGTGGTCGGCGGCGCGTTCAAGGCAGGGCAACCGCCTGCCGGCCCGGCAGCCGCTGATGGCGGCGACGCGGGAGCCGCGTCGGGCAAGCTCGAAGTGACCTGGGTCGAAGCCGCGCGCGCGCCGGCGCACCCGGGGCAGAGCGGAAAGGCGATCAGTGGTCGGGTGACCGACGATGCGTACTCGATCGCGATCCGCTTCGTAGACTTGGGGTCGGGCTACTGGGTGGTGCCGGTCGGCGATCCCGATCTCTCGTTCCCAGGTGAGCTGACGTGGAAGCTGCCCATCGAGCTCAGCCCCGAAGTGCCGCCGGGCAATCACACGCTCGAGCTGGTGGCCATCGACGCGCATGGGCAGGGCGGCCCCAAGCACGAGCGGGACTTCTGCGTGGTGCCAGCGTTCGACCCCACGCTCAACGCGTGTGATCCGACGCAGCCGCCACCAGCAGCCATTGTCTCGCTGAGCTGGGATGTGGATTCGGATCTCGATCTGATCGTGAAGACACCGAGCGGCAAGTGGGTGGATAGCAAGCACCCGTCGACTGCGCTCGATCCGAAGACGCTCGATCTGCACGCTCCGGGCGTGGGCGTGCTCGATGGCGATTCGAACTCAAGCTGCCACATCGATTCGATTCGCCGCGAAGACCTGATCTTCGATACCTCACCCGAGCATGGTCCGTATCAGGTGTACGCGAATCTGTTCAACGCGTGCGGCAAGCAGACCACACACTTCGAAGTGAGCGCGTATGCCCGCGCACGCGGCAAGGCGCCGGGCACCTTCACGCTGATCCCAATCGTGCAACCGACGCAGGGCGAGCTGCTGGGCGCGAGCGCCAACGGCGGCGCCAAGACCGGCTTGTACGTCACCACCGTCGTGTTTCCGTAGAAAGGCAGTTGTCATGACGATCGTCGAGTTCCTGTTGAAGGTGGCGCTGCTCGGAAGCACGTGGGTGTTGTACCTGCTCCTGTCGCTGTCCGTGGTGTCGTTCGCGGCGATGTTCGAGCGCTGGTGGTACTTCCGCCGTTACGGCGAAGTGGGCGAGTCGTTGCGCGCCGATCTGTCCAAAGCCCTGCTGGCCGACGACCTGGCGCAGGTGACGACCTTGCTCGCCAAGAGTCGAACGCTCGCGGCCACGGTGCTCACCGAAGCGCTGCGCTGGCGCTCGGGCGGCGCCGACGCCATGGAAGACGTCGTGCAGAGCGAGCTCGGCCGTGCCCGACCGGACCTGGAGCGCGGCCTGAACCTGCTGGGCACCCTGGGCAACAACGCTCCGTTCATCGGCTTGTTCGGAACGGTCATCGGCGTGATTCAGGCGTTTCATCAGCTGGGCGAGCACGGCAACAAGGCCGCCGCCATGGGCAACGTGATGAGTGGCATCGCCGAGGCGCTGGTGGCGACGGGCGTCGGCATCTTCGTCGCGATCCCCGCCGTGGTCGCCTACAACACGGTGCAGAAGCGCATCGGCGAGATCGAAGGCAACGTGCTGGCGCTGAGCAAGCTGCTCGTGGCGTACGTGAAGACCCAAGAGCGCCGGCCGGTGAGGCTCGCAGCCGTGGCGGAGGAGTGAGCCATGGCATCGGTTCAAGCTCAAGGCGGCCGAGCGCGCGCTGGCATCGTCGGCATCAACGTCACGCCCATGGTCGACGTGGTGCTCGTGCTGCTCGTCATCATGATGGTCTCGGCGACCTACATCGTGTCCGAGAGCATGCAGGTGAACTTGCCGAAGGCCGCGAACGCAGACGACACGGTCTCGTCGCTGGCGTCGGTCACGCTGGCCAAGGACAAGACGCTGTACTGGAACGGTGGCAAGGTGAGCGAAGCCGAGCTGGAGCAGAAGCTCTGGAACGCCTACGCGAAGAACAACGATGTGAACCTGATCGTGAGCGCGGATCAAGACGCGACGCACGGCTCGGTCGTGCACCTCATCGACATCGCCAAGGCCGTGGGCATTACGAAGTTCGCGATCAACGTGGAGAGCAGGTAGCCCCACGATGTTTCGGCCACGCTACAGCGTGATCTACGGCGCGAGTTTGCTTTTGCACGCGGGAGTGGCACTGGCCGTCGCCACCATCCAGCCGCCAGCGCCGCGAAGGCAGCCTACGACGATCACAATGCGCGAGGTCAAGCACAAGCCGCAGACCGTGCAGAACGTGCCACCGCCGCCGCCGCCACCTGCGCCGCCGCCTGCACCAGCTCAAACGCATGCTGTCTCGAAGCCTGCGCCGCACCCGGTGCGTGCGGCTGCCGAAAGCTCGACCCCTGCACCTGGCTCGGGCGCGCAGGCGCCCGTCGCAGACTTCGGTGTGTCACTGAGCGGCGGCGTCGGCGCTGCCGGCATCGCGGTGCCGACGGGTAGTGCCGCAGGCCCCGGCCCCGAGCACAAGGTGAAAGCTGCGCCACCGAAAGCGCT
>JADGRE010000165.1 GCA_017881185.1 Pseudomonadota bacterium
AGCTGTAGGTTATCGAGAGATGCGGCTGCCGATGCTGCTTCAGGTCCGTTTCTGGCGCGGGCCTGCGCAGCGAGAGCGCTTGACCGAGATCAATGTGCACAGCGCGTAAGAAGCCACACAGGCCGCGGCCAGGTTCCAGGTGACCGATGATGTGTTATGCGAACAAAGGCAAGTGGCCGGTGCTGGCAGTGGCTAGCCTATCAAAGCACGTCGGCAGGAGAGCGACCAGTGACGAGTTGCACGACACGCAATGCTTCTGGCTGGATTGGATGCACGGCCCTGCTGTCAGGCTTGATGCTGGGTGCTGGTTGCCACGGTGGCAGCAGCAGCGACAGTGCGGACGCCGGCAAACAGGAGGCAAGAGACTCGTCGACCGGCGATTCCGGCGGTCGGTCCACGTCCGGGCCAGGCGTTGGCCATGATGCCTCGGCTGCCGATGCTGCGACGGATGCCGCGGTCGTAGGCATGGACGGCAGTGCGGCCGTCCCCGCCAACTGCCCTGTGCCTGCTCCGAACCAGCCCCCGGAGTTGCTGTCGTGCACCGCGCTCTACGGCGACATCATCGCCAAGAAGGTCAACTCAGGCGTGCACGAGTTCGCGCCTGCCGTAGCGCTCTGGTCGGATGGTGCCGAGAAGACGCGTTGGATCTACTTGCCCGCGGGCCAGAAGATCGACATCAGCGATCCGGAATCGTGGCGTTTCCCGACGGGCACCAGGCTTTGGCAGGAGCTCAAGGTGGCCGGCAAGCGCGTCGAGACGCGCTTCTTCTGGAAGGTGTCTGCCACGTTCTGGGCGCGCACAGCCTATCGCTGGAACGACACAGGAACCGAAGCTATGCGCACGGGCGGCGAAGACCTCCCGAACGTCACGCTCGGCGCCACCACCTACCACATCCCCAGCACCACCGAATGCGACACGTGCCACAAGGGGCAGCGCGATCGCGCGCTCGGCTTCGAGGAGATCTTGCTCGGCTTGCCCGGCGCTACCGGATTCAACCTCGCGGCGCTCCAGCAGCGAGGGTTACTCACCGGCGGCACCGTGCCTGCCAAGATCGAGATCGGCGACGACGGCACGGGGCATGGCCGCGATGCGCTCGGTTGGTTGCACGTGAACTGCGGCGTGAGCTGCCACAACGACAACTCCGCATCCGAGGCCTACTCCACGAAGCTTCGGCTCAAGCTCAAGGTGTCGGATGCCGACGGCAGCTCGACCCAAAGCGTCGACGCACTCACGACGACGGTCGGTGTCGATGCGGTCACGGGTCGCTGGAAGGGACAAGTGCGAATCGTCCCCGGCACACCCAGCAAGAGCTTGCTCTACGTGCTGATGAGCACGCGCACCCCCACGACCACCAAGAATCAGATGCCGCCGATTGGCTCGCGAGTCGTCCCGAAGGTAGCCGCGCAACTGATCAGCGACTGGATCACGGCGATCCCTCCAAAGTAGAGCGTAGCGCTTGCCAGCGCACGGAATGGGTGCACGTAAAATGCGCGCGTATTGTTGTGTCGTCCAACTCGAACAGCGGGGTTCGCAAGTCATGACACGCGACACCACGATTCCGTCCCTGGTTGCCCGCCCACCCCATGCTTTACGCAATGGTCCGCGACGCATGCCTTCGGCGTTTTGCTTAGCCTGGGTTCCATTCTTGGGAGCTCTGCCGCTCGCGGCCTGCACCAGCGACAACGCGAAAGCCGCGAAAGCAAAGGATGCCGCGGTGGCTAGCGACGCGACCGTGACCGACGCCAAGCAGGGTTCCGGAGATTCGGGCTTGTCGGCCGACGCCGCGGCGCAGGCACGGGATGCGCTGAGTGCTCGCATTGCTCGCGGCGAGTACCTGGTCGAGCACGTGGCTGCCTGCCCAGACTGTCACACGCCTCGCACCAACGGCGTCCCGGATTCCGCGCGACACCTGGGCGGTGTCGATTGCTTTCTCGACGTGGACCCCAATCCCAAGCTTGGTTGTCTCAGCTCGCCCAACCTCACCAGCCATTCCACGGGCCTCGCGCAGCGCAGCGACCAGCAGATCAAGGACATGTTTCTGTCGGGCCGGCGCCCCGACGGCACTGCGTTGCATCCAGCCATGCCGTACTGGGCGTTCGGCAACATGACGGGTGCCGACGCCGACGCGATCGTCGCCTACCTGCGTACCGTGCCCGGGGTCGATCACCGCAGCGCGCCGAGCCAGAGTCCCTTCGTCGCCCTCAAGACGCCGACGGCGCGCTTCCCCATCAACAAGGTTCCGATGCCGGATCCGAAGCGACCCGATTACGCGAGCGCGATGAACGGTCGTTACCTCGCCGCCAACATCGGTAGTTGCCTGGCATGTCACACCCCCCAGAGCGCAGCCGGCGTTGCCCTTCCCGACAAGGCGTTTGAGGGCGGTCGATTGTTCCTGGCGAGCCAGCTCGGGATCCCAGGCGACGTGTATCCCGAGGCAATCTACGCGAGCAACCTCACGCCCGACGCCACCGGCATCGGAGACTTCAGCGCGCAGGACATCATCAGCGTGCTCACGCAAGGTGTCGACGACCAGGGCGTGGCCATCTGTCCGCCAATGCCGGTTGGCCCGCTGGGCGCCTTTGGCGGACTCACGGGCAGCGACGCAGTGGACATCGCGAACTTCCTGCTCTCGCTGCCCCCCAAAGCGAGCCCCGTGCCCGCCGAGTGCGCGCCGCTGAGCACCGGCGACGCAGGCACCTCGGATGCGGGCGGTTGAAGATCGCGCATGGAACTCGCCGCGTAAGCCGCACAAACCGCGGGCCTGGTCCAGTTGACGTAAGAGATCTCATGCGTCTCGGCGCTGGTAGGCTACCAAGGGATGCGGCTCACGTTCCCGCGCGGTTCGCGGCGACAAGGCGTCAGATGCGTGCTCCGCATGGGTTCTGTCATTCCCTCGAAACCGATCTCAAGTACCGCCAGTGCCTGGTTCAGGCACCACCCGGCACCCGTCGCGGCGCATGAGTTATGATCCGTCGAGCCGACCGCGAGCACGGAGAACATGCAACTCTACTTCGCTCCCAACACCCGCGCGACGCGCCCACTGTGGATGCTCGAAGAGCTCGGTGTGCCGTACGACCTGATCAGCGTCGATCTCGCCGGCAAGGAGAACCAGCGCCCCGAGTACCTACGCATCCATCCACTCGGTCAAGTGCCTGCGCTGGTCGATGGCGAGGTCCGAGTCTTCGAGTCGATCGCGATCTGCATGTACTTGGCCGATCGACATCCGGAGAAGGGGCTCGCGCCGTCCGTGTCATCCGGGCTCCGGGCTGTGTATTATCAGTGGTTAGTGTTTTGCCCGTCCACGCTCGAGCCCGCCATTGGGCGCTTCGCTCAGCACGGTGGCGAAGAGTCCGACGCTCAGCGACAGAAGGCTCGCTCGCGCTTCGTCGGGGCCGCAGACCTGCTCGAGGACGTGCTGCGCGTCCAGCCGTACTTGCTCGGCGACGACTTCTCCGTCGCCGACGTCATCGTCGGCTCGAACCTCAAGTGGGCGCGGCGCGTCGGGTTGCTGCACGGGCGTGAGCCTCTCGAAGGTTACGTGCAACGGCTGCTGGCTCGCCCGGCGGCTCGCCGTGTGTTCGGCGAGCCCGACTCGGGCTGAACGTGTCGACCATGCATCAACCCATGTGGTTGCAGGCGCGTAAGCCACATGAACCGGACGCTAGATGCAGTTGACGTAAGCTATCTTATGCGAAGTGGTCCAGGTACGCTCTACCGCGTCCTGCAGCAACAGCTCGAGACCTTCCTTGCCGATGCCAGCGCCCGCGCCGACGGATTCCCGCGCTTCGTCGAGCGCGAGCTACGCGCGTTTCTCAAGTGCGGCATTCTCACGCACGGCTTCGCCCGCGTGCAGTGCGGCAGCTGTCCTGCGACTATCTTCCCAAAAGCTCCAATAGTGGAACCAACGCGGTCGGAATCGAGTCGCGACTCATCAGCAACGCAATCTGTGCACTGTGGCCGGATGATTTGTCGAATTTGACTCCGTGCTTGCCGCATACACGATCAAGCACGAGAGACCCCGGTGCCAGATTCGATGCAGCCGACGCCCAAGTTGCATCGACGGCAGCTTTGACGCTCGCCTGCTCTTCTGAAAGCGAATCAATACGCTTTCTAAGATCAACGATCGCGGCCTCGATCCTCTCCTTCGTGTCACCTTTCGCGCGGCGGCTCTGCGCGTGCACTGGTGAAAGAAGCTTCCTGCTAACGCGAAGTCGGATGACTTCGTCACGTAGGCCCTCGACCGCATCGGTTAGATCCTTAGTGATGTCCGAGCGAGTCGCTTCACAGCGAGCAAGTTGAGCTCGACTTCGCATATCTTGAATGAATCCGAGGAGGGTGCAGTTCACGGCAGATCCATCTCAAGAGCGGACATGAGATGAGGAAAACGCGGGGAATCCAGGAGATCCTGGGGTTACGAAGCCAACCAGCAGCCCCCGGAGACCCCGTAGTGTGCCAAAACTCGATCGCGGTGAAATCCGCGAAAATCCAAGCACTTGCGACGCCCGAGAGGAAGGCCTCTTGAGCTCCGCCGCCTGGGGCTAGCTGCTCAGGCGGGTGACGCGGCGCGGGGCGGCTGGCAGACTGGATGGCGTTTGTGCTGGCTACCGCCACGCCGCCAGAGAGGAGTATTCGCGGGCTCGTTCCGCTCGCGCTGGTCAGCGGGGCGCTCGTCGTTCTCTCACGGGAATCCGCGAGTGACGCGGGATCTCGTGAGCGCCGTCCGCGTCGCTTCCTCGCCAAGCACGTGAAATGACAGCCGCGCCCCGCGCGGGCCGCGGCGGCACGCCACTTGCGAAGTGCCGGCCTCGGAGCCCGAATGCGCAAGAATCACCTTTATTTGACAACGATCCGGAGGACGCGACAATCGAGACAGAATGGAAGTTTGCAATGATGCTCCTTGGATTCAGCCTCTGAACGGTCGGCGCGCCAGAGCGCGAGCGAGGATGCTGTGCGCGGCGACGATTTTCGCCTTCGGTTGCTCGGCTGGCACCAACGGCAATTCCGGTGGCCGTGGTGGCGTCACGACCGGCAGCGGGGGCACGCGCGTTTCCACGTCCAGTGCCGCTGGTGGTACTTCGCTTGGCGGCGCGGCGGCGACCGGCGGAACCGTCAGCTCTGCGGGTGGCGGCGGAGCCATGGCAGGCGCGCCAGGCACCGCTACAGGAGGAGCAGCAGGTGGTTCGACGGCCGGCGCGACGAGCGGATCCGGGGGCCGCTCGAGCGACGGCGGGACCGATTTGCGAGGTAAAAACAATCCCGTGCTCGCCGGATATACCGCCGACCCGCACGTTGTTCTGTTCGACGACACATTCTACATCTATCCGACGACCGACGGATTCAATGACTGGGGATCTACATCGTTCAGCGTCTTTTCGTCGACGAACTTAGTACAGTGGACCAGTCGCGGCGTCATCCTCAACATCCCGAAAGATCTTACGTGGGCGACTGGCCACGGATGGGCGCCCACCATTGCACGCGTGGGCAGTACCTATTTCTTCTACTTCTCCGCCGACAGTCAGATCGGCGTTGCGACCAGTTCGTCGCCCACGGGCCCCTTCAAGGACGCTCTGGGCAAGCCCCTGGTCACTGGGTATCAGTACGGTCTGCAATCCATCGATCCCTATGTCTTCATTGACGACGACGGTACCGCCTATCTCTACTTTGGCAGCGGAGGTGGGCTTCGCGTCGCGAAGCTGAAGGCCGATATGGTCTCGTTTGCCAGTGCGCCCACCAATGTCTCACTAACGGGCGCAAGCGGTACGCTGGAAGGCAGTGCCATGTTCAAGCGGAAGGGAAGCTACTACTTGGCATGGTCCGAGGGCGATACACGTCTTGCCAGCTACGCGATGGCGTACGCGCGCGCCCAGTCGCCGCTGGGCCCCTTCGCACGAGCTGGTGTGATCGTCGCGCCAGATACCAGCCAAGGCATCCTTGGTGCAGGTGGCGGCACCGTGCTCGCCATCGCCAACCGAGATGCCTATTACCTCGCCTACCACCGTTTCAAGATTCCAGGGGGCGACGGAACCCATCGCGAAATCTGCATCGACCGACTGTCGTTCAACCCCGACGGAACCATCGTTTCAGTCAAACCGACACTGGACGGCCTGCAGGAAGGTGTTCAGCCGTAAGGGAGCAATCTTGTGCCGACGAGGCTGGAAGCGTGTAACCGTTCACCCCAGGTGATCCTGCGCGCGACGGCTTTCGCGAGTGGCCCCGCTTCGCCGCGTTCGTGCAGCGGTTTCCCCTCGGCGAAAAGGCCTGGCTGCACCACTCGTTCTGGCCCGGCACGGTGTTCACGCGTGCGGCAGCTGTGGCGCTAACGGCGCTCTTCGAGCAACAGGAGCTAAAGCAGCTCGTGGCCGGCGCGCGCATCGTCGGCACCGAAGAGGTGCTCTTGCCGACCTTCACCGCGCTCGTGGGCCTGCGCGTGGTCGCAAACCCATTCGATCAAAAATTCGTGCGCTTCCGCGAGGCGCACAACGAGGTGGCAGCTGACATGGCGATCCTGCGCAAGGACATCGCCTTCATGCATCCTGTCGCACGCCACTACGACGATCCGGTGCGCCGCCGCATCCGCGAGCGTTTTGCGGGATACGCGCCACTGCCGCCTCTAGAGATGCCCGAGCGGTAAGACGGTCGTGTCGATCACGCTGCGCATCACGAAGCTCGAGCGCACGCCACTCACGCCTTCGATGCGCGTGATCTTGCTCAGCAAGAACTCTTGGTAGTGATCCATGTCGGGCAGCACGACCTTCAGTAGATAGTCGGCGTCTTGACCCGCGACCAGGTAGCAGGCCTGCACCTCGGGACACGCGCGCACCTTCTTCTCGAAGCTCGCGAAGCGCTCGGGTGTGTGCCGGTCCATCGCGATCTGGATGATCGCGGTGAGCGAGAGACCGACCTTGCTGCGATCCACGAGCGTCACGCGCCCGACGACCACGCGCTGATCTTCCAGCGCCTGCACGCGCCGTGAGCACGCCGAAGGCGAGAGCCCGACGCGCTCGGCCAGCTCCAGGTTCGATAGCCCGCCGTCGACTTGCAGGGCTTCGAGGATGCGTCGATCGATCTCATCGAGCACAGGCTTGGGTGCGGATTTGGCCATGACGCAACGATTCTGCGATTATCGGTATACACACGCAATAGTTCACCGAACGAACCCCCAATTTGCCTCGTTTTTGCACGCCTGTTGCGCGGGTTCAGGGCTAAACCTAGCGCTCTGAACGCTTCTGGAGATTTCGTCATGAGCTTCGACCATCGCAAGTACCGCCCGTTCCCCGCACCGCAGCGCCCGCAGCGCCGCTGGCCGGACCGCGTGCTGACACAGGCCCCCGACTACTGCGCGGTGGATCTACGCGACGGAAACCAAGCGCTCGTGAAGCCGATGTCGGTCGAGCAGAAGACGCGCCTCTTCGCGCTGCTCTGCCAGCTCGGGTTCAAAGAGATCGAGGTCGGCTTCCCGGCAGCGTCGCAGCCCGACTTCGACTTCGTGCGCGAGCTGATCGAGAAAGACCTCGTGCCGAGCGACGTGACCATCCAGGTGCTCACGCAGGCGCGCGAGGAATTGATCCGCCGCACGTTCGAGGCGGTGAAGGGCGCACGTCGCGCCAACATGCACCTCTACAACTCGACGTCGGTCGTGCAGCGTCGCGACGTGTTCGGGCTCGACCGCGCCGGCATCAAGGCGATCGCCGTGCAGGGCGCTAGCTGGGTGAAAGAGTGCGCGGCCGCGCAGCCCGAGACGATCTGGGAGTTTCAATACTCGCCCGAGAGCTTCACCGGCACCGAGCTCGAGTTTGCAATCGAAGTTGTCGACGCCGTGAACCACGTCTGGCAGCCAGAGCACGGCCAAGCCGTCGTGATCAACCTCCCGGCCACGGTCGAGATGAGCACGCCGAACGTGTACGCAGACATGATTGAGCACATGTGCGAGCACCTGGCGCATCGCAAGCACTTTCGCGTCAGCTTGCACACGCACAACGATCGCGGCTGCGGCGTTGCAGCTGCCGAGCTCGGTGTGCTCGCGGGCGCCGATCGCGTCGAAGGCACGTTGCTCGGCAACGGCGAGCGCACCGGCAACATGGACCTCGTCACCTTCGCGATGAACCTGTACTCGCAGGGCATCGACCCGAAGCTCGACCTCTCGCACATGCGCGAGATCATCGCGACTGTCGAGTACTGCACCGAGATCGCCACGCACCCGCGTCACGCGTACGCCGGCGAGCTCGTCTTCACCGCGTTCTCGGGCAGTCACCAAGACGCGATCCGCAAGTGCTTGGTGAAGCAGGACGCCGACGCGAGCAAAGCCTGGGAAGTGGCGTATTTGCCGATCGATCCGCGCGACCTCGGCCGGCGCTACGAAGAAGTGATCCGTATCAACAGCCAGTCGGGCAAGGGTGGCGTGCTGCACGTGCTCGAGCGCGACCTCGGCATCACCTTGCCCCGCTGGCTGCAGATCGACTTCTCGCGCGTGGTTCAAACCCTCGCCGAGCAAGCCGGCGGCGAAGTCTCACCCGCCAGCATCCACGCCTTGTTCGAGTCCACCTACGTAGCCGCGCCGGAAGCCTGGCGCCTCGGCGAATACGACGTGCGCAAAACCGAAGACGGCGTGCGCACGCAAGTCACGCTCGGCGACGGCACGCGCTTAGCAGGCCTCGGCCGCGGCATGGTGGCCGCGTTGGCGGATGCGCTTACGGCCAGCTTGGGCGTCGGCATCACGGTGGAAGCGTTCGACGAGATGGCGCTCGATACCGGCACCGACGCGCGCGCGATGGCGTGCTTGCGCGTAGCGGTGAAGCGCGTCGGCGGTGCTGCCGAGCACAGGGTCGGCGTGGCGTTTGCAGAGGACACGACTAGCGCAGTGCTCAAAGCGCTGCTCGCGGCGACTGCGCGTGTGGTCGGGGAATCACCGCGTCATGCGGATGCGCGGGTGGATGCGGTGCATGCGGGCGTGCTGGGAGTGAATGCGTAGTGGGTCGATGCGACGTTCTCAGTGACCGGCGACGCAGCGTTGCGTCGGGTTGCTGAGAACGTCACCTCGCGCGAGTGCTCGCTGCGGGCAGGCCATGCAGCCGTACTGACGCGCTTGGTCCGCGCAGTCGGCGGTCCACTCTTTCGTCACGCAGTCGTCGAAGCCGCCGTTCTGATCGCGGTCCTGGAGGCAGCCCTGGATCGTCTTGTTCCCGCAGCCTGGCACACCGGTCGCATCCGCTCCATATCGATCCAGTGCGTCGGCGGCCGGCTGGCGCCGTTCTTGCAATCGATAGAACCTGGAGGTCACTCATGACACAGATCAAGAAACTCAAGGAAGCCGCCAGCGGCAGAGTGCTCGTGCCCGCACTGTTGTGGATGGGCGGAGTGCCTTTCGGGCTGGTGTTCATCTTGTGGCTGCTATTCTTCCGCGGCCACTGAGCGATACACTGCGTGCGATCGCGGCACCGCGGCTACACGACCTCGGTGCCGCCGTTGCGCTTGGACGCTGCGTCTGGTTCGGGCACAGCCGCGTCTGTGCGGCGAGGGATAGCGCTGATCTGTCCCGTCTCTTCGAGCATCGCGAGCTGAATAACGTCGGGCGTGGCGTAGCCGAGCTTGCGCAAGCCAGCCATGAGGTCGTCAGGACTGAGTGCTTCGTCCTCCAATGCGCCAAAGTCGATCTGACCGTCGCGCACCAAGGGTCGGGGCGAGCCGCGGGCGAGCCGGCGCACCCAACGAGATCTCGAACACCAAGCGGCGAGACCACGGTGTGCCCCAAATACCGTGACAATGAAGAGCCACGCATTGAGGGTGCCTTTGCGCCGTGCAATGTCTTGAAGCACGACCCCAAGGCAAATCAGGACGATCAGATCGAAGGTGGTGGTCTGACCTGCAAGGCGCTTGCCCGACACGCGCATGAGCACGACGAGGCCCGCATAGTACGCGAGCGCCAACGAGATCTGAGCTATGGCGTCTGAGAGGTTTTCAGACATCTCTTCCGAAGGGCAGCAAGCTGCGTGCCAGGCCCGTATCCAGGATGGCGCACAGGCACAGGCTCAGCCGCCGGTGCGCTGCGCACGAGACCCGTGTTGCTTGAGCTGAGCTGAACCGTCGCCCTGCGCCACAGACCGAGGACGCTAAGCCTGCGTGGCCTATGGGCAAAATGTCTCAGCACACCGTTCTGTCTCGTTTTGGCGCAGCCGCTGTCCGTTTCTCGGCGCTTCTTAGCGCGGCACGGCGATTGCTCTATGCAGCGCTGGCGGCAGCAAGCCGCGGGTGACGAACCAAAAAGGACCGAGTCATGAACAATGCTAGCAAGCGGACTGTGGGCAAAGCCGAAGAGATCGGCGGCAAGATCAAGGGCGCCGTGGGCAACCTGATCGGCAACAAACACATGCAGGCCGAGGGCAAAGCCAAGGAGCTCGAGGGCGATGCGAAACAGGCAGCTGCGAAGGCGGCCGAGCGCGCCAAGGGCGGCGTCGAGGAGCTCGCGGGCAAAGCCAAGAAGCTCGTCGGTGGCGTGATCGACAACGAGCAGATGGAGCTCGAAGGCAAGGCGAAGGAGCTCAAGGGCGAGGCACGTCAAGCCGGTAATCGCTAAGCAACTCGTTTGAGATGTGCGCCGAGAGCGTCCCTTCGCAAGAGGGGTCGCGCCCTCGCGCGCTTTCTCCGTCGATTTCAACGTGTCCAGGCGCTAGTGACGCAGCTGACGCCACCGCGCGAGCGTTGAGGGGCGCGTGCGTGCCCGCCTTTGGGCGCGTCGTCACCGCGTCAGCGCGCGTGCGCGCGGAAGAACGCCCATGCCGCGTCGGTGTCGACGAACCAGCAGTGGCCGCCGCCCATGACGGAGCAGCCCGTGATATCGACGCCGCTCGGACAGCCGTCGTCGCAGACTCGCCGCGCCACCTTCGCCATCATCCGGTCGTGCCGAATCGTGTCGAAGAAGCGGGACAAGTCGACGTCTACAACGCGGTGTTGGCGCTTCCGCAGCCCCGTACCCACCACTTCAAGCGCCTGATGCGCTGACCTTCCTGGGCGCGCTCCATACGAACTGTCCGAGAAATCTGCTTCGAAGATCGGTTCGATCACCAGCCGGACGGCAGACTGCACGACGCGGTCTCGAATCGTAGGAATCGAGCGGCCGGAAGCTCGGTCGATCTGCCGGTCGACGTTTACGCCATGGGCTGCGTGCTGTTCGAGATGCTCACGGGCTGCCCGCCCTTTGGGGGCGAGTCCCGCGTGGAGCTGTTGACGGCACATCTGCGTGACCCCATCCCGAAGCTAGCGGATGTCCGCAAGGGGATGCGCGTGGCGCCAGAGCTGCAGGCGCTGCTCGACCAGGCGCTCGCCAAGAAGCAGACCGAGCGCTATCCGCACGCGCGCGCCATGCTTGCCGCGCTCGAACGCGTGCCCGCGCATCCGATCGTGACGGCGGACACTCCGCTGCAGGCTGGGCTGGGCGTCCCAAAAGAACGCGGCTCCCTCCCTGGCTCGTGGTTGCTGCTCGCGGTGGGCGCCGTTGCGCTCGTGGCGGCTGTGCTCGTCTTTGCGCTGGTGCGCTGAGCGCGCGGAAACCGTCGGCGCAGCGGCGCAGGCGACGCCGCGACGCGTTGGTGCGCAAGCTCGAGGGTAGCGAGACGCTGCGTGGGGCGTTTCTGCTACGCCGATCGTGAACGCCCCATATCGGGCGTGCTGTGCGGTTCGCATCGCTCGACGTCGAGTCTCATGAGCAATCGCGCAGGGTAATCCGCGGTTGGCTCGTCGCGAGAAGCAGCGTTTCGACGCGGCATGCTGCTTGCACAGCGCTGAGGTGAGCATTCGACAAGGAACACCATGACCAATTCCGAAGTGATGACTGAGAACACTGTAAAGGCGCGAGCAGCAGTGGAGACTGACGGTCGTCCGCGTGGAAAGTATCGCTGGCTCCGATCACGCATGCGTCACGCGCTGGCAGCTCTGTTCCCCGGCGTGGCGGTGGCCGCCATGGCGTGCGCTTCGAGTCCTCACGAGCAGAAATCGCCGGAGGTGTCTGCGCGTGCGCTATCCTTGGGGACGACGCAGCGCTTCGCGGTGCTCGCTGGCTCGACGGTCACCAACACTGGCCCGACTGTCGTGATGGGAGACCTCGGTGTCGCGCCCGGATCCGCCGTGACGGGGTTCCCGCCGGGGCTCGTGAATGCAGGCTCGATGCAGGTTGCAAACGCCGTTGCCGCGCAGGCGCAGAGCGACGCGACCATTGCGTACAACACGCTGGCCGGACAGGCCTGCGACCACGATCTGACCGGCCAAGACTTGGCAGGAATGACGTTGACAGCTGGCACCTACTGCTTCGCGTCATCGGCTCAGCTGACAGGCACGCTCACGCTGAACGCCCAGGGCAATCCGGCGGCGGCCTTCGTCTTTCAGGTGGGTAGCGCTCTGACCACGTCCAGCAACTCGTCGGTCGTCATGACCAACGGTGGTGACTTCTGCAACGTCTATTGGCAGGTCGGTAGTTCGGCAACCATCGGCACGGGCACGAAGTTCATGGGGAACATCATCGCGCTCACGAGCATCACCTTGACCACGGGGGTCTCCGTATTCGGAAGAGCCGTGGCTCGCAATGCGGCGGTCACCATGGACACGAACATGATCTCCGCGGCAAGTTGTCAAGCTGCACCCTCGGACGCTGGTACCGGCGCGAGTGGCGACCTTGTCCGCGACGCGGGTATCGGTCACGACGCTGGTGCCAGTCACGACGCCGGTGCTAGCCACGACGCTGGTGTCGGTCACGACGCCGGTGCCAGTCACGACGCTGGTGTCGGTCACGACGCTGGTGCTGGTCACGACGCTGGTACCGGTCACGACGCTGCGTGTACAGACGATGTACAGGATGCAGCCGTCGTAGCAGACGGCGGACATGACGCGGCCTTGGCCGCAGACGCTGGAAGTGATGCCGGCGCTGACGCAGGGGCCACGTTCTGCAACTCGATCTGCACTGACCTGCAGACCAACCCCAGCCACTGTGGCTCGTGCGACCACGCCTGTGGTCCTTCGGAAGCGTGCGTCAGCGGGATCTGCTGCAGCGGCAATCGGTAGCAGCCGAAAGACCGCAACGTCCCCGAGATCCAACACGACACGTTGGAGTGTCGCGATTTCGTAGAGTCCG
>JADGRE010000034.1 GCA_017881185.1 Pseudomonadota bacterium
TGACGCAGTAGCTCGGCTTGCACGAAGTTCGCGCAGCGCTTGCCGGCGACCTCACGACCGAGCGTGCCCTTGGCTTGCGCAACCAGCCCAGCCACCACCTCTTCGAAGAACGCAGCAATCGCCGGATGGCCGGTCAACACTTGCGCATCGGCTGCGGTGACGCCGAACTCGGCCATGTAGCGCGCGCGCTTGGCCAGCGGCAGCTCGGGCAACACAGCGCGCGCAGCTGCAACCTGCTCTGCCTGCACCACGAGCGGTGGCAGATCGGGATCAGGAAAGTAGCGATAGTCCATCGCCTCTTCCTTGCTGCGCATGGAGAAGGTCTTGCCTTGCGCCTCATTCCAGGTGCGCGTCTCCTGCACGACCGTGCCGCCGCCCGAAACCAACGCAATCTGACGCGCGACTTCGTAGTCGATGGCTTTGCGCACAAAGCGAAACGAGTTGATGTTCTTCAGCTCGGCGCGCGTGCCGAGCTTGGCCTGCCCCACCGGACGAATCGAGACATTGGCGTCGCAGCGAAACGAGCCTTCCTCGAGGTTGCCGTCGTTCACGCCCAGGAACATCAAGATCTCGCGCAAGCGCTTGAGGTACTCCTCGGCCTCCGCCGCACTGCGCAGATCGGGACCGCTGACGATCTCCATGAGCGGCGTGCCGGCGCGGTTGTAGTCGACCAGCGTGCTCGTGCCCGAACCCACGCCGTGCAGGTTCTTGGCCGCATCTTCCTCGAGGTGGATGCGCGCGATGTTCACCTTGCGCAGCGTGTCGTCGGCCTCGATCACCAGCTCGCCGTGCTCGTTCAGCGGCAGCTCGTACTGAGAGATCTGATAGTTCTTGGCGAGATCCGGGTAGAAGTAGTTCTTGCGCGCGAACACGCTGCGCTCGCGAACCGTGCACCCCAGCGCAAGCGCAGCACGCATGGCGAGCGCCACCGCACCCGCGTTCGGCACCGGCAGCGAGCCCGGCAGCCCCAAGCACACCGGACACACGTGCGAGTTCGGCTCCGCACCGAACTCGGTGGAACACCCGCAGAACAGCTTCGAGCGAGTGAAGAGCTGAGCGTGTACCTCCAGCCCGATCACGGTTTCGTATCCGCTTGCGCTTGCCATGACTTTGTCTCGCTCTAGTAGCCGGCCGGGTGACTGTTCCAGCCAATCGCAGTCTCGAACGCATGACCCAGCCGCACGATGCGCTTCTCTTCGAACTCGGGCGCACACAGCTGCATGCCGATGGGCAAGCCTTCGGGCGACAGGCCGCACGGCACGCTCGCCGCGGCGATGCCCGCCAGGCTCGGAGGCAGCGTGAAGATATCCTGCATGTACATGCTGAGTGGGTCACCCGTCTTCTCGCCGAGCTTGAACGCGGGCGATGGCGCCGTGGGCGTGAGCACCACGTCGCAGCGCTCGAAGGCCTGTGTGAAATCGCGCTTGATCAGCGTGCGCACCTTCTGCGCCTTCAAATAGAACGCGTCGTAGTAGCCGGCAGACAACACGTAGGTGCCGAGCATGATCCGGCGCTTCACCTCGGGACCGAAGCCCGCGCCGCGCGAGCGCGCGTAGGTGGACTGCAGATCGTCGCTCGACACGCGCAAGCCGTAACGCATGCCATCGAAGCGCGCGAGATTCGACGATGCCTCAGCCGGCGCGATGATGTAGTAGGCCGACAGCGCGTGATCGCGGTGCGGCAAGTCCACATCGACGAGCTCGCAGCCGAGCGACGACAAGCGCGAGAGCGCCGCGGCGAAGGCGTCTTTCACGCTGGCATCGCAGCCGCGATCGGTCATGCCTTTGACCACGCCGACGCGCATGCCGCGCACGTCTTTGCCACACTCGCTCTCGTAGTCGTCGACCGGCCGGTCGACGCTCGTGGCGTCACGCGGGTCGTGCCCCGAGATCACGCCGAGCATGCGCGCCGCATCGCGCATGTCGCGCGCCAGGGGGCCAACTTGATCGAGTGACGACGCGAAGGCGATCAGACCGTAACGCGACACGCGGCCGTAGGTGGGCTTGATGGCCGTCACGCCGCAGTAGCTACCGGGTTGGCGCACGGAGCCTCCCGTGTCACTGCCGAGCGTTGCAGCTGCCAGGCCTTCGGCCGTGGCTGCAGCCGCGCCTCCCGACGAGCCGCCGGGCGTGCGCGTCGCATCCCACGGATTGCGCACCGGGCCGAACGCGCTGTTCTCGTTCGACGAGCCCATCGCGAACTCGTCCATATTGAGCTTGCCGATGACCACGCCGCCCTCTGCGCGGATGCGCTCGATGACGTGCGCGTCGTACGGCGGAACGTAGCCCTCGAGAATCTTCGAAGCGCAGGTGGTGGGCAAGCCGCGCGTGCACAGGTTGTCCTTGATGCCGATCGGCACACCGGCCAAAGCACCTAACGCTTCGCCACGCGCGCGTGCGGCATCGACCTGGCTCGCTTGCTGCAGCGCGCCTTCACGATCGACGTGCAGGTAGGCGTGCGTCGTGGGGTCGCGCTGCGCGATGCGCTCGAGCGTGGCGCGCGTGGCTTCTACGGCCGAAACTTCACCGGCGCTGACCGCCGCCGCCAGCTGCGTGAGACTCAGTTGATGAATGGCGTCCACGCTCACTTGTCCCCGTCCAGAACCTTGGGCACCGCGAACGCCCCACTCTCTTGCGCGGGCGCCGCCGCCAAGAGCTCGGCGCGCGGCAAGGAAGGCACGACCACGTCCGCTCGCAACGCGGCCTGCATGGGCACCGCATGAAAGGTGGGCTCGACCTTGGACACGTCGAGCGTGTCGAGCTCGGCCATGAAGCCGAGGATCGAGTCGAGCTCACGGCACATGCGCTCCTGCTCGTCCGGCGCGAGCGCGAGCGCGGCGAGCTTGGAGACGTGTCGCACCGCGTCGAGGGTGATCTTGGGTTGGGCCATGGGGCCGCGGAAAGTAGCAAACTGCCCCCAGCCTTCGCCACCCGCGTGGCACCGGCAAGCGCGCAAGGGCTCCGGTGCGCCTTGCGCGATCGCAGTCCGCGTCCTCGGTCAGCCGCAGCCGGTGGCGCACCACACAGTTTCCCGTGGCACAATAAAAGAATACTGAATATGGGGGTTCCGGCGGGCAACGCATATTGCAGCCGCGGACGCAGATCGAGTATGACGCGCTGGCGCTACGGGGCCTGTGGTGGACAGGGCGCACTGAGGGGCTTGCGGGGGCGGGCTACATGTGGGGAGATGACGGACGTCATCTGCTATTCCTAGTAGGGATTGACTGGATTACCGCGCCACGCTAAGTTTTTCATCGGAATGAAGTTTTTCCGCGGGGTTGGAAAGTGATCGCCTGGATGTGCGAGAGCTTGGGGCTGCCTCTGCTTGAAGAAGCAGGCTCCGAGGGTGTGCGCTTGAACGCCACCGCTGGTGAGATGCTCGGCGCGGCGCGCTACGCGTCGCTGTCCGCCGCACTGCGACCCCTGGCCGGCGAGCGCAGCGCAGCGAGCTTGGAGCTCGCCGTGCGCCGGGCGCGTGCTGGCGAACCGTCCGAGCTGGTGCTCGCCGAGGGCACGCGTGCGTTGTTTGTGCCGCATGGCGCTGGCCGCGCGTGCGTAGTGCTCGCGCCTGCGCTCACGCTCGCGGCCGACGACGCCGCCTTGCAGCGGCGCGCGCTCGCCACCGATCGCTCTGCCCGCGTGTCGCACGAGCTCGCCAACGCGCTGGGCGCCATCGCCGGCTGGGCACGGCTGGCCAAAGAAGGCGCGCGCGTCGACGAGGCGCTCGACTTGATCGAGAAGAGCGCGGAGACCGCCTGGTCGGCAGCGCGCACCGTGCTCGGCGAAGTCAGCGGACAAGCGGCGCAAGCGAGCGATCCTAGCGTCATCGATCTGTCGGCCTTCGTCGACGAGGCGGCGCGCCTGCTCATCCCCAAGGCGCTCAAGAAGAAGGTCACCGTCCGCACCAGCATCACGCCGGGATTGTGCGTCGCGGGCGACCGCAGCAGCGCCTGGGCGATCGTCTGGAACCTGGCCACCAACGCCGTGGAGGCCCTGCCCACGGGTGGCATGCTGACGTTGCAGCTGACGGCCACCGGGCCCTTGGTGCACCTGTGCGTCACCGACAACGGGCCGGGCATGAGCGAAGAAGTGAGCGCCCGCGTGTTCGAGCCCTACTTCACCACCAAGCGCTCGGGCACTGGCTTGGGCCTGGCCATGGTGAAGCAAGCGGTGGGTGAGCTCGGCGGCACGGTGCTGCTCGAGAGCGCGCACGGCAAGGGCACACGCTTTCAGGTCGACCTGCCGCGCGCGGCGCACGCCGAAACGCCGCGCCGCCGCGTGAGCAGCGCCAAGCGCTCGAGCGGCGTGTTCTTGGCGGAGCACCTCGACGGACGCTTCCTCGTGCTCGACGACGACGCTGCGCTGCGCGACATGATCGCCACGGCGTTGCAGATGCGCGGCGCCCAGGTGGTGGTGGCGTCGACGCTCAACGAAGCGCTGCAGGACAAGGGCCCGTTCAAGTTGGCGCTGGTGGACTTGCTGCTCGGCGATCAGCGCGGTGACACCGCGATCGCGCGACTGCGTGCAGCCGGCAGTGTGAAAGCTGCCGTGCTCGTGACGGGCACCGATGTACCGCGCCGGCTCACGCCCGGTGGCGAGCCCGACGCCGTGCTGCGCAAGCCGTTCGAGCTCCAAGAGCTGTTCGAGCGCGTGGCCGAAGTCTTGGGTCGCGAGCGCGCAGAACAGACCGCCGCGGGCTGAGCCGCCTGCGCTGGCGCTCACTTCCGCGCACAGCGCACGCACGATCACTGACGCAAGTGCGTCAGCGCATTGCACGCGCGCTGCGCGCAGGTCACATTTAGGATGACTGGCCAGAAGCTGCGTGGGCAGCTCTGGCAGCTGAGCGTCAAGCAGGAGGTATACGGCGTGACGCGCCTGGAAGAAGCTTGGGCGTTGGATCTGCTGGCGGCGTTCGCGCCCCCGGCCAATGAAGGCCCAAATGCTCAGCTCAGCGCGCTGCCCGGCGAAGTCGACTACCTGAAGACGCTGCGCCGCATGCGCGCGCTATCCACACCGCTGGCAGCCTTCGGGCTACGTGCTGCGGTGTGGCTGCTGGCCTGGGCGCCGCTGTGGCTCGATGGACGTTGGCTCACGTCGTCCCGATTGCAGCTGTCAGAGCGCTGTGGCTTGCTGCGACGCTTGCTCGCACACAAGAGCTTCGCGGTGCGCGAGTTGTCGCTGCTCCTCAAGCTCGTCGCGTCCATGGCGCTGTTGGGTGCACCCACAGTGCGTGCGCGATCGGGCTACGACAACGTCGAGCCACGGGTGCGGGCCGAGAGCGGCATGCGTCGCAAGCTGCCCGTGTTGACTGAAGAGTCGAACGCCGCTGACGGCGGCGAAACACGCCAGACCAGGCACTCGGTAGCGCCATGAAGCGGCCGCTCGAAGACAGCGCCGACTACGTCATCGTCGGCACGGGTGCGGGTGGCGCCACTGCGGCGCGCGTGCTGAGCGCCACGGGTGCGTCGGTGATCATGGTCGAGGAAGGACCGAGCCTGGCACCGCACGAGCGCTCGCGGGGCTTGCTCGATGCCATGGGCGAATCGATGCGCGATCTCGCCACGGTCACCACCAGCAGTCCGGCGCCCTTGCCGCTCTTGCTGGGTCGCTGCGTGGGCGGCAGCACCGCGATCAACTCCGGGATCATCTGGCGCTTGCCAGAAGCGGTGCGCGCGGCGTGGGCCAGCATGCACGGCATGCACGAGCTACTGGAGCCGGCGGCGCTCGAGCGCGTGTTCGGCACGCTCGAGACTGAGCTGGAAGTGAGCGAAGTGAGCGACGACGTACTCGGAGGCAACGGCTTGCTCATGAAGGTCGCGAGCGACGCCCTGGGTTTGCCTGGACGCGCCATGCGCCGCAATGCCAAGCGCTGTGTGGGCAACGCCCGCTGCCTGCAAGGCTGTCCTGAAGGCGCGCGACAGAGCATGGACAGCTCGTACATTCCGCGCGCGCTGCATCAGGGCGCACGCCTGCACGCGCTGTGTCGCGCCAGCCGCGTGGTGCTCGATGGCACGCGCGCAACCTGCGTGCAGGGCGAGACTCTCGACCCAGTGACGCGCGCTGTGACGGGGCGCTTCGAGATGCACGCGCGGCGCGCGGTGATCGTCGCGGCCAGCGCGATCTACACGCCGCTGCTCTTGTGGCGCAGCGGTCTGCGCCGCGGCGTGGGCGACGACTACCAGGCTCATCCTGGTGCGGCCGTGGTGGGTCGCTTCGACCGTCAGGTGGGCATGGGCTTCGGCGCGACGCAGGCGTACGAGGTGCCGCTGCCCGAGCGTGGCGTGAAGCTGGAATCGATCGCGTTGCCTCCGGAGCTGCTCGCAACGCGACTGCCAGGCGCTGGTGAAGAGTGGCAACGCGACCTGCGTCGGCTCGACTACTTCGCACAGTTCTGTGCGGTGGTGCGCATGGGCGCGCATGGCAGCGTGCGACCGGGCCTGTGGGGCGGACCGAAGGTGCGCTACGAGCCGCTGCCCGACGACCTGCGCCGCTTGAAGGAGTCGGTGGCGCTGCTGGTGCGGATGATGTTCGCCGCAGGCGCGGTCGAGGTGTACCCGGGGGTGGCGTCGGTGCCCGAGCGCATGACGCATCCCGAGCAAGCCGAGCTGATCGTCGCAGATCACGTACGCCGCAACGATTTTCATCTGATGGCGTCGCATCACTTCGCTACCGCGAAAGTGGGCCTCGACCCCGCACACAGCGCGCTGTCGCCCGAGCTGCAAGTGCGCGGCGTGTCGGGCCTGTACGTGATGGACGCGAGCGCGCTGCCAACAAACCTGGGCGTCAATCCGCAACACACGATCATGGCAGTGGCTTGGCGCGCCGCCGAACGACTCGCCAACATGCAGCGACCGTCACTGCGCGCGGCCTGAGCTGCAGCGCGCTCAATGACCGAGCACTTCCGCGGGGTCGACCACGCCAGAGATCGCGTCGGCCGGCGTGTGCCCCGCAGGCTGCGGCGCGGGCGAGCTGCCGACCGGCTGCACGGCCACGCGGTACAGCCGCAGCTCGTCGCTCTGCAGCGCGCTGTCGGGCAACCCATCGTCCACGCACAGACGCCGGTAGGCGGCGCTTGGCGTGGAGTGCGACTTGTGCGTGTCGTCGGGCAAGAGGTAGCGCCAGGCGCCCTTGTGCTCGTACGCCACGCCGTGTGCAGCTGTCACGGCACTGTCCACGAAACGACTGTCGCGCACGCCTAGCTCACCGTCATCTTGGAGCAGCGAGACCTCCACGTCGAGGCGCGGCAAGAGCGCGTCGAGCGAGCCGCCCATCGCCTGCTCGCGTTCCTGCCAGCGCTTGCGCGCGACCTCCGCCGCCGTCAGCAGCGCACGCGCGAACGAGCTGCCGCGCGCCGAGCGCCACAAGCGCGCCTGATGCGTCGGTTCGCTGCTGCGCAAGAGCACCATGACCTCGACCGGTTCCACCTGCCGCACGCGCTCGGGGAACGATTCCATCCGCGGAGCGGGCGCGCCCGACAACAAGCGCCGCGCCACCACGGCCATGCCGCTGCGCAAAGCGGGAGGCCAGTCACGCATGGGATCGAGCACGTAGAGGTTGGCCAAGGGCGAAAGGAAGACGGCCTGTAAGCCGGCGACACGTGCATAGGTCGCGAGACTGCGCTGCAAGCAAGCGCCGCACGCGGCGGCCGAGGCACCACCCGTTTCGACCACGATGCCTTGCAGCTGCGCTTGGCTCAGCGCCAGCGCAAGCGCGGCCGGATCGGCAGCCGCGAGCGCTCGCGCTACAGGCGGCCAACTGGAGGCAGGCCGCAGGTTCGTGCCTTCCGCTTGCAGTCCGAGCAGGGTCGGGCTGCCGACCACCGCGAGCGCGCCGCGGCCGGTCAGTGCGCGTATCAGCCCGGCTCGACCATGGTCCGCGCACGCGCAGAACAGCACGAGCCCGAGCAACCCAAGTGTGATGCGAGCCCGAGACACGTGCGACACCCGCATCAGTAGCGCGCGCCGAGCGCCAGATGGAGAGAGAACTGATGCGGCAGCGTGGTCGTAAATCCGTCGTTGGGCGTGCTCGCGTTGAGCGTAGGCGTGGTCAGATCGAACGCGAACGCGAGGCTCATCGTGAACCAGTGCTCGGCGCCTTCGACGCCCAGGAACATGCGCGTGCGGGTCTGGCTCACGGGCTCGAAGGTCGCGTAGTTCTGCACGTCCGCTTGCGTCGTGGCATCGCCGCTCGTGCACTGCGGCACGCTGCCCGTCGTGGTCGAGGCCCCGTTGTGCGCGCCGCTGGCAGCGGCAGGCTTGCACGCGAACGCGTTCACGTCCGGCGTGAGGTCGATGCGCCCGGTGCTGGCGCGCACGAACAAGAGCGCGAGCGCGGCGAACGGTGTGACGCGATAGTGTTCACCCACCACGAAGGGTTTCGAGAGCGTGACGTCTACCGTGTTCGTCTGCAGCGAGAGCTGACGCGAGCCCAGCGTGGTCTGCATGGTGCCGCGCACGGCAAGATCCGGCAGCTGCCCTGCCCCGCTGTGAAAGCCCTCGAGCAACGCCCACTTCAACTCGCCGCCGAACACCCACATCGAGGTGTCGATGCCTTGCCCGATCGACGAGCCCAGCTCCAAGCCGAAGGGCAGACCCTTGCGAAGCTCCAGACGGTTCCAGACCAAGAGCGCATCCGGTGTCGCGTTCCAGTCGGCACCGCGTACGTCGCCCACAGTGCCGGTCGCCCAGTAACGCTGCGTCGCCGAAATCGGTGTGCCCGTGCTGCTCACGCCCAGATAGAAGCCGCGCGATCCGAGGCTCGCCGCGCCGTGACTCACCGGTTGCGCCAGCGTCACGGCAAGCTCGGACACCAGGCGCTCGAACGCCGCGTTCGCTGGGCAATAGCTGAGCTCCGCCGTGGCAGGGCAGCCCGGATTGCCGGAAACGATGCGCAAACGCGACAGCGCGACGTCCATGTCGCTGGCGTGGGCCGCAGCCGGCAGCAGCAAGACCAGCGCCAGCACGCACATGGCGGACACGGAACGAGCCACGGGGCCAAGCTAGCCTTGCGCGATCCACGAGGTCAAGGCACTGGCAACTTCGAGGCCGCCGTGTATACAGGCGCCCAACCGACATGCCGCAGACGCCCAAGTTGCGCTGCCCAGCGCTGGCCCCGCCATTGCACGTGGTGCTCGTGGAGCCCGAGATTCCACCGAACACAGGCTCCGTGGCGCGCACCTGTGCGGCGACGGGCAGCCCCCTGCACTTGATCGAGCCTCTCGGCTTCCGGATCGATGATCGTGCGTTGAAACGGGCAGGGATCGACTATTGGCACTTGGTCGAGGTGCACGTGCACGAGAGCTTCGAGGCCTTCGTGCGCGCCTATCCGGGGTTGCGCATGCATCTGTTCAGCTCGCAGGCGGAGCGCTCGTACACGCAGGCGCAGCTGCGCCCCGGCGACGCGCTGATCTTCGGCAAGGAGTCGGTAGGCTTGCCACGCGCGCTGCTCGCGCAGCATCACGAGCAGGTGCTGGGCATCCCGACCAGCGGACAGGTGCGCAGCCTGAACCTGTCCAACGCTGTCGCCATCGTGGTGTACGAAGCACTGCGCCAAAACGCCGTGCTCGATGCCCCCTTCGTGCAGTGAGCAGCCCGCCCACGCGCCACTTGCCGAACTCTGGCATACTGCCCGCCCATGAGACGCGGCCTGCGCAGCTTCTGCCTCACGCTGGCCGTGTGCGCCACCATGGCGGCCGTGGCGGCACCCGCGCTGGCCCAACTCGCACCGAGCGAACCGACGCCGACTAGCGAAGAGGAAGAAGCGCCGGACGAGCAGCTGCCATGGCGCGGCTCGAGCTTCGGGTTCTCGCAATTGCTCGCGGCCAGCTCGCTGTCCAAGAATTCCGAGCTCTCGTACGACCCGTACTACGCGTTCCGCTTCGAGATTGAGCTGCAATGGCACTTCACACGCGCCGTGCACATCAGCGTATGGCAGGCGCTCGACATCGAGCTCACCGACTCGAACACCACCACGCGACGACAGCAACCGCTCTTGCTGGACACCATGCTGCGACTCGACGCCGCGCTCTGGCAGCACGGCTCCACACTGACGCCCGACGCCGTGATCGTCGCCGGCCCCACCCTGGTCGCGCCCACCTCGCTTGCGAGCCAAGCGGCGACCATGATCATCGGCACCGGTGCGCACGTCGCGGGCAACCTGAGCTTCGCTCAGGTGCTCAAGGGCGCCGGCGTCGGTCTCGATGGCAGTTACCTGCGCCGCTTCACCGAATCCACCACGGTCCGCACCGCAGTGCCCTACCCGTGTTTCTTCGGAGACAACAGCGGGCAGCAGTGCACGCAGCTTGGCGGGCCCAGCAACGTACGCGACATCTTCACGCTCACGCTGAGCGCGCATCTCGAGCTCAGCGAACGCCTTGCGTTGTCGGTCGCGGCTGCCAGCTGGTGGCGGCAAGGCTACGAGCTGTCGTCCGCCTGCGTGACCACGCTCACGGGCCAGACTTGTCTCGGCGATCAGAGCACCACGCACTGGCGCGACATCCGCATCTTGCGCGCAGGCCTCGGCTACCACGCGTACGACTGGCTCGGGCTCACGCTGCTCGTGGCCAACTTCTGGGCCGAACGCAGCCCGGACGGCAGCCTGCGCATGCCTCTGCGATCGTTCGACACCTTCTTCGGCCTCAGCGCCGAGCTGGCGTTCGACAAGCTGTATCTCGCTGCGCGCGGCAAAGCTGCTGGCACGCAGCCACCGGCCAAACCATGAGCCGCAGCACGCGCACAGTGCTGCAGAGCGACGCCCCGCCAGCGGTAGAGCGCCGGCGCACGCTCAGCGGCGACGCCGACGCCGAAGCGCGCGTCGCTCAAGACCTCGCGCTATTGGCTGCCGCCATCGACGGCGAGCTCGGCCCCGAGCTCGCCGCGTTGATTCTGATCGGTACCCATGCGCGCGCCGACGCGAGCGTGGCCGTGGTGCACGAAGAGCTCACAACGGTCTCGAGCTACGAGCTCCTGGCCGTGTTGCGCACCCACTCGCGCAAGCTCTCTTCCGCGCTCGAACGGCTCGCCAGCGCCTGGAGTGAACGTCTGGAGACACGCGTGTGCCTGCACGGCTACACGCTCAAAGACATCCTGAGCGCCCGACCGTCGCTCAGCTGGGTGGAGATCGCCGCTGGAAAGTACGAGGTGCTGACCGGGCCGTCGTCGGCGCTGGCGGCGCTCTACCCCGTACACCCGAAGGATCTGCCGGCGGATGCAGCTGCGCGTCTACTGCGCGACGCCGCGCTGGGTCTGGCGTTTTCGAACCTCGACGCGCTGGGCCGCCAAGAGCACGGCCCGCGCCGGCTCTACCACGCAGCGTTGCTGTGCGGAGACTCGCAGCTCTTGCAGGCTTCGCACTTCGTGCTCGACCTGCGCCAGCGTGCCGTCGCGCTCGGGCGGCTCGCGCGCACGCCCGAAGCGACGCAGCTGGCGGAGGTCTACGAAGAGGCCATCGCCTACCAGCAGCGCCCTGACCTGCATGCGCCCGCAGACTACGCACGGCTACGCGATCGACTGCGGCCGTGCCTCGTGCACGTGCACCTGCAGCTCGAAGCCGATCGCCTGGGAACGCCGACCGAGCCGCTGGGCTACGCGCTGTTCGGCGGTCGACTGTGGCCGACCACGAAGCTCCTGCGCGCGCACTCCTTGCGTACGACACTGCGGGCCGCACGGCGCGGCGACCCACCCCGCGATGCGAGCGCCGCCGACCCACAAGAGCGTCTGGCGCGCTGCGCCGTGCTGCTCGGCTACGCGCACGACCGGCCCGAAGCCCGACGCCTCGCCGCCGATCTTCTGGGCCTGCCGCGCACCGGCGCGCGCGCTCCGGACGACCTCGAGCTGCTGGTGCGCTTGCACATGCTGGCCGAGCGCGTATCCCGCGATGGCAGCGATCCGCTCGCCATGGCGCGCTACGGGCGTGGCTGAGCTTGCGCGCGCGCTTGCGCTTTACGGCAGGTTCATGCGCAGACCCGCTGCAGGCGCGGGCGCGGCGTGCGTCAGACCACCGGTAGTAGCCGTCGGTGTGCGGGCAGCGGAAGAGTTGCTCAGCGCGACCGCCAGCGCCGACGCGCTGAAGGCGAGCGAGACGATGGGCGCGACGATCGCGACGATCTCGCCGAAGTTTTCGAGCCAGTGATCGGTCACGTACACGACGTCGCCCGGATACAGCTCGACGTCGTGGCCTTCGCCGTCGATGACTTCACGAATGCTGGTCGTGTACACGCGAGGCGTGTCGATGGTTCCGCGCACGATGCGGATGTCGTTCTTGTCGCCGCCCGTGGTGATGCCACCGGACATCGCAAGCGCCTGCGTGAGCCGGAAGCCTGGCGCCCATTGCTGCACCTGGCCGCCGGTCTGTCCCATGACGCTCACCGTGAGTCCGCGTCCCGACGGGATGTAGATCTGATCGCCGGCGCGCAGGTACACGTTGTGATGCGGGTCGCCCGCCACGGCGAGCTGAAAGTCAATCGGCAGCACCGCGCCGTCGCGCACCAAGCGCGCGCTCCGCAGATCGGAGCCATCGACCATCTGCCCATTGACGAGGTTCGTGATGGTGCCGCCGGATGCCATGATGACATCGGCCAAGCGCGCCGCGGGCTGCAGTGGCACCACACCCGGTGCCTTCACGGCACCCGCCACGGTGACCTTGTGCCCATCGAGCGTGCTCAGAGACAGACTCACGTGCATGAGCGAGTCGTAGCGCTGCAACGCCGCTTTGAGCTTGGCTTCGGCAGCGACCAGACCCAGGCCAGCGATCTCCACGTCACCGGCGAGCGCCAGATGCACCGTGCCGGAGCCTTCGACCAACACGCCGGGCATGGTGGTCGTCGAGGACGAGCTCAGCTCGATGGTGACGCGATCGCCTGGCAACAGCACCAGCGCCGGCGGCCGATCGTCGGGCAAGCCCGCGTGGCGAGCCAGGAGCGGTGCAGCGAACTCGCGGTCATCCATGGGATGCCGCGGGGCGCGCGGCAGCGTGGCGCAGCCACTGGCGCATGCCACTACGATCGCGAACGACGCGGAGGCACTCAGGCATGCACGACGAAGGCTCATTGTGTCACCGGCAAATGGCGCATGCGGATTGCGGATGATGGCACGCGGCACGCGCCGGCGGGAAGTCCCCACGCGGGCGGCTCATGCAATGCGCGCCTGCCAGAAGGCATCCACCTCGCCGACCCGATCGGGAAGCTTCACGAACTCTGGGTTGAGGCCAACCAAGAGCAGGCCGATGCCGCCCTTTCGACCCAAACGCGAGCGCAGCTGCGCCACGTCGGTGACCGAGAGCGTGCCCGCGGCCATCACGACCAGCACCCGATCGGCCAGGCGCGCTGCGCGACGCAACGACGGTCCGGTCGGCGCGCCGTCCCAGACCTGTGCGACCGCACGCGCGGCGCTGGTGCCGGAACGACGCACGAGCGCCACACCGCTGCTGGTAGCACCGACACCGGCCGCAACTTCCACGGTCGGCGGGGATTGCCCCGCAACCGCCGCCGGCGGCCCCACGACCGGCTCGTCTGCGCCGACGATGCCGCGCTCAGCGAAGCCGCTCAGGTGTGAGAGCCAATAGGCGACTTCGCGCGCCATCGGCACTTCGTTGACGCGCGCACCCACCACCAACGTCGTGCCACGCATGGACGACACCACGTCGCTCAGCTCGTCGACCAGCACCGACAGTGTGTTCTGTTCGCGCGGCCAGGTGGAAGACGCGATGACCGGCGCGTTCGCCCAGAAGCCCGCCTCGCGCGCCGTGTGAACCTTGAAGCCCTTGAGCTCGAGACCCAAGATCCCCATCAACGCGAGCGCCAATGCGGTCACCGGAAACTTGATGGCGATCGACCGGCGCTGCGAGGGGTTCGGCTTCTCGGGGATGGTCGCCGGCGTGACGACGCGGAAGTCGGCAGACGCATTGCGCACCTGATCGCGCACGCGCACGCGCTGCACTTCGAGCTCGGTGGTGCGCGTCTCGAGCAACGTGATCTTCGACAAGAGCTGCTGCGCCTGCCCCTCGGCCTCCGACAGCTGCTGCAAACGCTTCTCCGCCTCTTGCGCGAAGCGCTTGTAGGTCTCCTGCCGCTCCATCTCGGCTTCTTTGGTGATCTTGCTGTTCGAGATGCCGGCTTGCAGCGACAGGTACTGCGCGTTGGGCATCACGGACTGGGCGCCTTGCACGACCGTGCTGCCGCCGCTCTTGATACGCTGCTCGAGCGCCTGGACCTGCGCTTCCAGCTGCTGCACCTGCGGGTGATCGGGCGCCAGATGCGCGCGCAGACCAGCCAGTTGCGACTTCAGCTGTGAGAGCGCCATCAAGTCGGGGTTGCTGAGGCTCGTGCCCCCCATCGTAGTGGGCGCTTGATGCGCCACTTCTTCGGTGAGCTTGCGCTGCCGGGCTTCTTCGCTCAGTGCGGCCGCGACGGACAAGTCGGCTTGCTGCCTGAGCTCTGCGGCCTTCTGGATCGCCAGCTTGGTCTCGAGCCCGAAGTCGGACACGCCCATCTGCTTGCGGAACGCGTCGTACGCATCGCGCGCATTCTTGAGCTGTGCCTGCGCGACTTCGATGTCGGCCTCGAGGTTCTGAAGGTGCTCTTCACCGCGCGTGCGACCCGCGCGCTTTTGGTACTCGAGGAACACGTCGATGGTGGTGTTGGCCAGGTCCGCGGCGTGCTTGCCGTTGCCGTCGGTGACTTCGACCACTACCAGGTGACTGTCGCTGTCGAACAGCAGGTTCACGCGGTCTTTGATGCCGTCGAGCGTGCTCCTGAGCTTCATGCGCTTGCGCACTTCCATCAGGTTGACCGGCAGCTTGATGCTGTCGACCTGCGTCAGGAAACTGCGGTCGGAGGGCTCGGCGCTGTCGCCCGGGGGCTCCCAAAGGATGGTGGCGCGCGCGCTGTACGCGGGCTTGATCATGAGCGCGGCGTACACCAAGCCACAGAGCGCGCCTACCGCACCGGCGATCGGGATGATGCGCCAGCGACGCATCACCGCGTGCAGCAACCTGCCGATGTCGACTGGCGCGCCGGGCCTGCCGCTGTCCTCGTCGTCTGAATCGTACTGGTCCACCAAAGCACTCAATCCTGAAACACACGCTGCGCGACGAACATGCCACCGGGACCGCCGTCCCGGAGCTTACACCGCGCCGATCTAGGTGGGAGTCAGTGCCTGGGCGGCGCTGGCCGTCCTCAAGCTCGGGCGGCCTAATATGCGTTCTTTCCGCGGAAAACGCCAAGGATGGTCAAAAAAATGATCTTCAGGTCCATCCACAGGGCCCAGTCGCGGATATAGGCCAGATCGTACTGAACGCGCTTCTCCATCTTTTCGAGCGTGTCGGTTTCACCGCGCCAGCCGTTGATCTGCGCCCAGCCCGTGATGCCGGGCTTCACCTTGTGGCGGAGCATGTAACCTTGAATGAGCGCTCGGTATTGCTCGTTGTGGACTACCGCGTGTGGGCGCGGGCCGACGATGGACATCTGCCCAGTCAGCACCTGGATGAACTGTGGCAGTTCGTCGAGCGAGGTGCGGCGCAAGAGTGCACCGAACCTGGTCACGCGCTGATCGCCGCGGGTGGCCTGCTTCACCTCGGCCCCATCCTCCATCACCGTCATGGTGCGGAACTTGAAGACGATGATCTCTTCGCCGTTGAGCCCGTAGCGACGCTGACGAAACAACACGGGCCCCGGCGAGCTGAGCTTCACGACCAGCGCGATGAGCAACATGGGCAGCGCGATGATGGCCATGATGAGCAAGCCCAGGATCAGATCTTCCATGCGCTTGGTCACGCCCTCCACGCCGTGGAACGGATTCTCGACCACGCTCATCACGGGCACACGACCGACCTGGCCCCACTGCGCGCGCAGCACGTCGAAGCCGCCGAAGTCATAGGCGAGGTACACGGAAGCGGTGGTGTCCTGCAGACGCCGAATGATGGAGTTGATGCGCGGTTCGGCGCGCAACGGCAGCGCGATGTAGACGACGTCGACCAGACACTGCTTGGCCTCGGCCACGAGCTTGTCGAGATCGCCCTTCACTTCGCCGACAGCCGGGTCCATCGGGTGCAAACGCGAGATGTGACGGTCGTCGTAGAAACCGACCATGCGCATGCCCATCCACGGTGAGCGCTGGATGTTGCGCGCCAGATCTTCACCCAGCGCCGACGCACCTGCGATGGCCACGGTGCGCGTGTTGTGCCCGCGCGCGCGCATCTCCTGCAGCAACAAGCGCAAGGCGACACGCCACGCCGAGACCAACGCTGGAGCGCAAGCAAACCAGGTGAGCACGACGATGCGCGAGTAGTCTTCCGAGGTCTTGGTGACGAAGCCGAGCAGCAAGAGCAGCGGCACCGAGAAGCCCCAGCACAGCCACACGCGCGTAAACTCGCTCTTGATGGGCTCGGCGCGCCACGGCCGGTACAGGCCCTGAATCTGACCGACCAAGTAAAAGACGACGACGCCGACCGCAGCGGCGGTGCTGTACCGGCTCTCCCAGACCTGCTGCGGGTACAGCTTGCAGGCGAGCCACAGCCCGGCGGCGATCCAGAACGCGTCGGCCGTGCGGGCTAGGAAGTCGAGCTTGGCTTCGTGGGGGCGAATCGCCCCGCGATCTGCGGACAAAAAGCTAGTGATTCGGGGATCCATGAGGCGAGCAAAGCAAGCGAAGCGTTATGACCAGTTCAGACTATGGCAATGTAAGACCTGATCGAGCCACTGTGTCAGGCGAGCACATTACGTGCCACTAGGAAAAGACAGAAAACTAGGCATATTCACCAAGTTTACTCGGCTGCGCCAGACTGTCCCCGAGCGACTTGTGCGAAACGTTGCACGGGCCGTGCAATCCCTCGTCGCTCGCGCGTAACTAGATTTTTACATCGACACAGCATTAACTGCAAGGCATCGACTGGCTCGGAAGCGAGCTCAGGTGAGAACGCGAGTTTCGTCTGCGCGACCGTGTTCAGCGCGCCGCGCCACAGGCCGGAACATCCGCACCGTGTTGATGCATCTGGTGGGTCCGAGCTGTGATCGTACCTGCACGCTAGACGTTACCGAGCGATCGAAAAACGGCCGGCTTCACCTCACTGCAGAACGTGCTATAGGCGCACCGCGCGCCGGCCTAGGCGGAGCCCGCCCAGCCTAGGCGGAGCCCATCCCGCCCAGCCCAGGCGGAGCCCATAAGGAGCCCCACCCCCAATGACGACCCGCATCCATCCCAATCAGTCTCTGTTCGCAGGCGAGAAGCCGTTCCCGATCATCAACACCTGCGAACACTTCGCCGGCAGCGAGAAACTGATCGAAAAGGCGATGGATCTGCAGCAGAAGCTCGAAGGCATCTTCGACATCACGATGGACTGCGAGGACGGCGCCAAGACCGGCCAAGAGAAGCAGCACGCGGAGATGGTCGTGGCAATGGCCAAGTCGCCGAAGAACCTGCACAAGAAGGCGGGCGTTCGCATCCACGACTACACCAACGCGTGGTGGAAGCAGGACGTCGACATCTTGGTGCCGGGTGCGGGCGAGCAGCTGGCGTACATCACGATTCCCAAGCCCACCAAGGTGGCGCAGGTCGCCGAGCAGATCGCCTACATCCAGGAGGCCTGCAAGCAGGCCAACATCAAGCGCGAGATTCCCATCCACGTGCTCGTAGAGACGCACGGCGCCGTGCGCGACGCCTACGATATCGCAGCGCTGCCGTGGGTGCAGGTGCTCGACTTCGGTCTGATGGACTTCGTCTCGGGCTTCCACGGTGCGGTCAGCGCCGACAACATGCGTTCGCCCGGACAGTTCGATCACCGCGCCATCTCGTACGCTAAGGCACGCATGGTCTCGGCCTGCATGTGCAGCGGCGTGGTGCCGGCGCACAACGTCACGCTCGATCTCAAGAGCCAGTACCAGACCTTCGCGGATGCCTCGCGCGCCCGCAACGACTTCGGCTTCCTGCGCATGTGGTCGATCTACCCGCTGCAGATTCAGCCGATCGTCGACGCGATGAAGCCCAAGCACGACGAGGTCGAAGCGGCGGTCAACATCTTGCTCGCGGCACAGGACGCGAACTGGGGGCCCATCCAGTACGACGGCGAGCTACACGATCGTGCAACCTACCGTTACTTCTGGGAGCTGGTGCAGAAAGCCAAAGTGACTGGCGTCGCACTGCCCGAGGCCGCGATCCAGCGTTGGTTTGCGTGATCGGGCGAGCCTGATGGCAGGCAAGCCCCCACACAAGTCAGCTGTACACAAGTCAGCTGTACACAAGTCGGCTGTACACAAGTCCGACGCGCGCAGCGAGACCACGCGCTCGACGCAGGCGCACTACTGGCTCATGAAGAGTGAGCCGGACGTATTCTCGATCGATCATCTGGCGCGCATGAAACGCTCGCCTTGGGACGGCGTGCGCAACTACCAAGCGCGCAACCACATGCAGGCGATGCAGGTGGGCGATCTGGTGTTCTTCTACCACTCGAGCTGCGAGCCCAAGGGCATCGCGGGCCTGGCACGCGTGTGTAAGACGGCCTACCCGGATCACACGCAGTTCGATCCGAACAGCGATCACTTCGACGCGGCCAGCAAGCCGGACGCGCCGCGCTGGTTCATGGTCGACGTCGAGATGGTGGAGAAGCTGCCCGCGGTGTTCAGCCTCGAGGAGCTCAAGCGAGATCCCAAGCTTGCGGACATGATGGTCGTGCGTAAAGGGGCACGGCTGTCCGTGCAGCCCGTGGAGGAGCGACACGCACGACATCTGCTGGTGCGGACGGGCGCCAAGCTGCGCCTGCGGTGAGCTCGTGCCGGACTGAGTGGGTCGGCGACAGACATGTGTGGCGAAGCTCGTGTGACACACGCGCTTCATCGCGCGGCTATGCGGGTGCTATTGTTCCACGAGCGTGAGCGATACCAAGAAAGACCCGTCCACGGCTGCAGCGCCGCCACCCCCCCCGGCGCCGGCCGCGGCCCGCGTGCCGGCGCGCACGATGCTCGGCGTGGGTGTGAAGCCGCCGGTGCCGCCGTCCCCACCATCGCCCGTGGCCCGCGCCGCGCCAGTTGCCCCCCCCGCCGCCTCCTCCGCCACGTTCGCGAAGCCGATAGCAGCAACGGCTGCGCCACGCCCGAGCGTCGCACAAGCCGCGCCACCGCTTGCTGTGCAAGTCCCGGTGCCGCCGCCGTCAGCTGCCGCGCCGCCGAACGCGGCGAGCGCTGCCGATCCTGTCGCGATACCACACAGCGTGCTTCCCACGCGAGAGGTGCCAAAGCCCAGCGCGCTCTTCGATCTCGACACACCCAAGACCGGGAGCTTCGCGCGACCGGCCGCGGCGGCGCCCGCCGAAGCAGTGCCAGTTCCAGCCAAAGCTTCGCTCTTCGATCTCGACGCGCCCACGACGGGGACCATGCGGCGCGTCACGCATTCTGACCTGAAGGTGCCCGAACAGGTCGCGCAGCAACTGGTCGCTGCAGCTGCACCCGCGCCGAGCCCGCGCGAGCCCGAGGCGCCGGCCGAACCGGCCAGACGCAATCTGGCGCCGGACTACGATCCCATCTCCGCCTTGTTCGGCCGCGCAGCAGACGCGGCCGGTGCCGATCTCTCGGCGCCCGCACAGAGCGCGGGTGCTTCGAGCGCAGCGGAGGGCGACGCTGCCGGCGACGAGTTTGCCGACGATGCCGACTCATCCATCGACGCGATGGCGGAGCTAAGCTTCCCGGGCAGCTTGGGTGCCGACGTACCGTCACCCAGCGCGGTCGCCACGAACGCCGCTGACGGCGGCGGGGCTCGGCTGGCGGTGCAAGCGGCGCTCATGCGGGCCGGGGAAGAGTCCTTCGACCGAACGCTGCCCTTGCCGAAGCCAGGAGACTCGGTCGAGGAACGGCGCTCGCGGCTGGTGGGCCGCGTGAAGATCGCGCGAACGGCGTTCAAGGTGCTCGGTCACCTCGACATGAGCGAAGACGAGCGTAAGGAGACGAGCGCGCTGTGGGGCGAGTACGAGAGCAAGCTCAAGGCCGCCATCGTCGCCCTGCCGGATGGCGCTGCAGTGCTCGGCAATGCCAAGCGAGACACGGCCGCCGTGCACCGCGTGCTACCGCGCGAAGCCCTCGACGAGCTGGAACGAGCAGCGACACGCATCGAAGAGCGGCTCTTGGCCATCGACGCGTACGTGCCGCAGGAGGCGTTCTGTGCCCGCATCAACAAGGACAAGCACCCGCCCAAGGTCCTCCTGCGCTATGCGCGCATGATTGGGTCGCGCCGCTTCAGCGTTGGCTTTCGACGAGACCGTTTCGAATTCCTCGTGACCGAGTTGCTCACGGCCAAGGGCACCAATGGACTGCTTCGGCTCTTGCCCCGCGACAAGGCGAAGGCGGTACTGCAGCAGCTGCTGACGGGCTTGCCGCAGCCGAGCGACGAGAGTGCGAAGGAATCTGCCGTGGCGTACCTGCGCGAGCAGCTCGAACGCCTGTCGACCCTCGAGACCCACAAAGACTTCTTCGACAGTGGGTTCTTCATGGACGTGCATGGCTACAAGGTGTCGATGCGCGAGCATGCCACCAGCCCCGAGTTCCTGTACCTGAGCGTCGCGCTGAACGTCGAGATCCAAAACCGCATCGAGGGTTGGATCGCCACCATCGAAGGCCTGCAGAAAGCCAACCAGCTGTCGCAGGACGGACCGCCCCGGGAGTATCTGTACGGACAGCTGCGCGCTCAGGAAGAGTCCGTGCAGAGCGTGTTCGGCGGCTTCCGGCAACCGAAGGAACGGGCTGCGCAGCAAGCGCCGCAGCGACAGCAGGAACCCAAGGTCTCCGCGAAGACTGGCAAACGCAACGCGGTTCGCCAGACCAAGGGGTCGAGTGAGCTCGCGGAGCTGTTTCGCAACGAGATGCTGAAGCTCGCGGTGGCCGGTGTGGTGAGCTTACTGTCGTTAGGGTACGTGCTCTACGCCACGGGCACGGTCAGCGTGACCGACAATGCCATCGACTACTACGAGAACGGTCGCATGGAGGCGCTTTCGCCGCTACTCGTGCGCGCGGTTTCGAGCGACCACAAATTCGACGGCGTCTTCGAGCCGCACAAATGGCACGCGCTCGATGCGCACGCACGGCAGGACGCGGCCGACAGGCTCGCGGCGCAGCTGAAGGCGGCTGGCGTGAGCTCGGCGAACATCTCGAGCAACCGCGTGCTCGCCGTGACGATCGAACAGGGCCTGGTGTCTTTCGTGGACGAGGACCCTCAGCACTGACTTGACGCCGCGCGCGCCGCGTTCTGCGCCTACTCCAACTCGTTGCTCACGTAGAAACCGACCGAGTGGTACAACGTGTTGTTCGCGTTGTCCGAGCCGGCTGCCAACTCGAACAGACTGAAGGTGAGATCTCCATCGAGGTCGCCTTCCGCGCGAAAAGTGTAAAGCGTTTCGCCAGCCTTGTGCCCGCAGCTGCCGCCAGCCGCGGCCGGGCTGAAGGCGCTGTAGGAGTAGTACACGTAGTCGGCGATGCTGAACCCGAGCGCCTTGAACGTGACATCGGTGTTGTTGCTGAACGCTTGCTTGTCTTTCTTCGGCGTGGCGGGCCACGGGCCACCCGAGCTGACGATGCAGTACCCGGAGACGGTGGAGGTCTGGCCCTGGCCCGCGCGTTCGGCCGAGTAGTACGACGACGCGGCCTTGAACATCACATTGAGATTGTTCACCGACTCGCCGGTCTTGGCGCGATTGACCAGCTTGATGAAGGTCGGAATGGCAATCGCGGAGAGAATGCCAGCGATGGCTACGACGATCATCAGCTCGACCAAGGTGAAACCCCGCAGTGATCGGATACGCCTGCTCATGAACCGTCCTTCTGCGCGCAGCTCAGCGCCTATAACCGTCTTCGGATGATGCCCCCAATTGAGCACCTTCATGTTCCGTGCCAGGGCGCCAAATCCACGTCGCGGCCTGGCGCCACCCAGTCCGACATTTTTTGACAGCCCAGTGCGCCCCAAAGTGACAATCTATGTCTATCACGCTTCGCGAGCCGGTCCCACGTGCGTGATACACCTACTGGGCATGATGCATCTCGAGCGTAGGGCGATGTGCGGCGAGTCCTTCCAACGGATGAGGGCCCGCGCGCAGCTCGGGCTACTCGGTGCATGCGGTGCGCTGCTCGTCGCCAGCGCGGCGCACGCGCACGATTCACCCTTCGGCACCGGCCTCTTCTTTCGCGACCCGCAGTTGCTCGTGCGCAGCAATCGCGGCCTGATCTGGAGCGCCGACGGCAAGAGCGGCTTCCAGCTGCTGTGCAACGAGGCGCTCGGCATCAACACCAGCGAAGTGCCCGGTATCGCTGCGCGCAGCGACGGCCGCTGGGTGATCGCGAGCTCGCACGGCGTGATGCTGGCGAGCGCCGACTTCTGCGCCTTGCAGCCCGTGGCGTCCCTCGATGCCGTGGCCGTGCCCGCGCTCGGCACCGATCCCAGCGACGCCCAGCGCTTGTATGCGAGCACCGGGCAATCGGGCATCGAGGACGGACTGTTCTTGAGCACGGATCAAGGAACGACCTTCGCGACCTACGGCATGCATGCGCAGAACCGCGTCTACGACCACCTGCTCGTGTCGGCGCTCGATCCGACTTGGCTCGAGGTCTCGGGCTTGCGTCTGGCGCCCGACATGGCGAGCTTCATCTACTTCTTCGGCTCGTCGACGGATCGCGGCGTGAGCTTCACTGCCCACGACTTCACGCTCGGCAGCATGGAATACGGGATCGCGCTGCTCGGCTTGCATCCGAAGACCCGCGGCACGCTGTTCGCGGCCGCGCTGGCCGACCAGACCAACGTCTCGCGCGACCGAATCATGCAGAGCACCGACTACGGTCAGAGCTGGAAAGACCTCGCGACCGTGCACCGCGTCGAAGCCTTCGCCAGCGACGACACGGGCAACACCCTGTGGGTCGGCGCCCGCGACGGTCTATGGCGCTCCGCCGATGCGGGCAAGACCTGGAAGCAGCTGCAAACCGACCCAGTGTATTGCCTGGCCAGGCGTGGTGGGCGGCTGTACCTGTGCGACTCGCACATGATCTTGGGCGGAGTGGGTTACTCCGACGACGGCGGGACCACCGTCACCTCGCTGCTCCGCTTCACGCAAGTCACCACCCAGGTTTCTTGCCCGTTCGATTCGAAAGTCGCCATCGCGTGCTCGGGGGCGTGGGGCGACTGGCAGCGCGAGCTTGCGCAGGGCTTCGCGCCCGACGGCGGAGTCGCGCGAAGCGATGCGAGCGCGGGCAAGGCCGACGCTGGCCACTTGGCGACCGACGCCGGCAGTGCGCCCGACGGCGGTGGAATCAAGCCCGATGGCGGCGCGTCGGCGCCCCCACAACGCGTGGGTTGCAGCTGTCGCGTTGCGGGTCAGGCGGGTGCCACGACGCAGCTGCCCCGGCTGTTTCGCGTGCTGGCCTTGCTCGCTGGACTCGGTGCCGTCCGCCGCTGGCGCCAACCACGAGGCAGGCTCCGCGCGAGCTAGCGCAGCAGAGCCACGGCAGCGTTGGCGGCTTCGACCACGCGATCGCGGAACAGCATGGCCTCGCCGCCGCTGCTGGCGTTGCCGTGCAAGCCACGGTGATAGACGCCTTGCACGATGCTCGCGTAGCGAAACAGCGAGAACGCGAGGCAGAACGCGAAATCGGGGATCTCTTTGCGTCCGAAGGCGCGTGCGTACTGCGCCACGTATTCGGCCTCGCTGGGTATGCCCCAGCTCGTGCCAGCAACCTCGCTCAAGCGCACACCCTCACGCGCAGCCAGGTGGTACGGCATGCAGTTGTAGGCGAGATCGGCGAGCGGATGTCCAAGGGTGGACAGCTCCCAATCGAGCACGGCGAGCACGCGCGGCTCGGTCGGGTGGAAGATCATGTTGTCGAGGCGGAAGTCACCGTGCACCAGCCGCGTGGTGTCGTCGACTGGAACGTGAGCAGGCAGCCATTCGATCAGCTCGTCCATGGCCGGCAGCGGGTCGGTCCTGGCCGCGTCGTACTGCGCGGTCCACCGTTTCAGCTGACGCGCAAAGTAGTTGCCAGGCTTACCGTAGTCCGACAGACCACGCTCGACGTAGTCGACTTGGTGCAGCGCCGCGAGCACGCGCACCATCTCTGCGTACACGGCGCGCCGTTGCGCAGGCGTCAGCGCGGGCAGAGTGGGATCCCAGAAGATGCGACCTTGCACGTACTGCATCACGAAGAATTCAGTGCCGAGCACCGAGCTGTCGGCGCAGTAGACGAGCGGTCGCGGCACAGGCACCTGGGTGTCGGCGAGCGCACTGAACACGCGATACTCTCGATCGACCATGTGCGCGGTCGGCAGGAGCGTGCCGGGTGGCTTCTTGCGCAACACCCACGAATGCTCGCCCGAGCTGAGCTTGTAGGTCGGGTTGCTCTGACCACCGGCGAACTTGCGAACCTCGAGGGTTTCGCCGAGGCCAGGCAAACGCCCGCGCAGATACGCGAGTAGCGCGCGCTCGTCGAGCGCGAGGGCGCCAGCTTCGCTGAGCTCAGGTCTCTCCATGGTGGAGCGAGCGTACCATGCGTGCGCCAGAGCCGCGCGGGCCCGGGCTGCACCTTAGCCGTAGAGGGAAAGCAGCCGGCCTTCGTACTTCTTCAGGACGTTGCGCCGCTTGAGCTTGAAGGTGGGCGTGAGCATGTCGTTTTCGCGCGTGAGCGGCTCCATCTCGAGCCAGAAATTGCGCACCAGCTCGAAGGTGCGGAAGTCCTTGCTGTGCTTCAGGATCTCCTCTTCGATCAAGCGGCGCGTGCGTTTGTCGGCGAGCAGCTCCTGGGCGGGGTGCTGCTCGCCACCGAAGTAGGCGTCCAAGGCGTGCACGTCGGCGACGATCAACGCCACGTTGTAGGGCTGGCCGGCACCGTAGATCATGCAGTTGGTGATGAAGGGGCTGAGCTTCAGCTTCTCTTCGAGTGGCACCGGCGCCACGTAGCGGCCGCTGTTGAGCTTGTAGATGTCTTTGACGCGACCCGTGATGTGGAGGTAGCCGTCGTCGTCGAGGACGCCCAGATCGCCGGTGCGCAGGCCGCCGTCGGCGGTGAGCACGGCGGCCGTCTCTTCGGGGCGGTTGTGGTAGCCCGCCATGACGCCCGGGCCGTAGACGATGACTTCGCCCTCGCGCGGATCTTCGCCGTACACATGCGTGTCGATACGAATCGTGGTGCCGAGCACAGGCTTGCCGACCGAACCGAAACGCGGCGCACCCGCGGGGTTGCTGGTGGACGAGCCGCTCGACTCGGTGAGCCCGTAACCTTCGTGGATGGTCACGCCGATGCTGTGCATGAACTCGGCGACCTCTGCGGGCAGCGGCGCTGCACCCGAGAACGCCAGGCGCAGGCGGCCACCCAAGCGCGCCTTGAGCTTGCCGATGACCAGCTTTTCCGCAAGGTTGAGCAGCATCTTCTCGGACAAGCTCAGGTGCTCGCCGCGCTGTTGCTTGGCGCGCAAGCGCAGACCCTGCTCGAACATGTTGCGACTCATGTCGGGCTCTTTGGACAGGTCGCGCTGGATGTCGTTGTAGATCTGATGCCAGATGCGCGGCACGGCGTACAACGTGGTGGGCCGCACGCGTGGCATTTCTTCGAACAGCTGATCGGCGTTCTTGCAGATGGCGATGGACGCGCCCACGGCGAGCGCGACGTTGAGCTCGACGCATCCGCCGAACACGTGCGCCCAGGGCAAGAACGCCATGCAGCGAGGATCGGGCCCGTAGTCGCGCATCTCACTGAGCGCGGCAGCGTTGCTGGCGAGGTTCGAGTGCGTCAGGCGCACGCCCTTGGGCTCGCCGGTGGTGCCCGAGGTGTAGATGATGGTGGCGACGTCGCTGGGGCGGGGCGTGCGCGCGGTGATGGCGCGCTCGGCGCCGCGCGCGAGCACGCCTGCGAAACAGGAGGGGTCCTCGGGCGGGCCCTCCATGTTCACGATGTGCTGCAGGTCGAGCAGGTCTTCGCGCAGCGAGCCGATGCGCGTGGCGACGGAGGTCGTGGCCACGACGCAGACCTTCGCACCCGAATCCGACAAGATGTACTTGAGCTCGTCGTCGTGCTGGGCCTCGAACATCGGCACGTGGATGGCGCGCCGCTGGAACGCGGCGTGCGCGGAGATCACCCACTCGAGGCGATTGTCGGCCACCACAGCCACGCGGTCGCCTCGTCCCACGCCGAGCACCGCGAGACCGGCGCGGAACCGCTCGACCAGCGCGGCAAGCTCGGCGTAGCTCGTCCACGTCCACTCTTTGCCTTTGAGTGTGCCTAACGCCGGACGATCCGCGTAGGTCTCCACAGCGTGCTGGAAGAGCTCGACGAGGTTCGTGTAGCGAGGCGTGAAGTCGGTGGAGGTCAAGCGCGGTGTCTGTGGCTCGGAGTTAAGCAAGGTAACTGTCGAAGACGGTCCAGCGCGGCCCAACACTCATGTCGGGCGAGAACGCGCGGACCTGCTCTTTCGTTCCATGAACCTCGGCCGTCCCGCGCGTCGGCGTCCGCGTACCGCCGACGCCCGAGCATAGAAGCGCTGTCCAAAGATGGAAGAAGATATTGACCCGTCTTGCGGGCGCAGGCTACGCGCAACCCCGGCCCAGGCACACAATCAGCAGCAATTTTCAGCGGTAACAGAGGGCTCGCGCCCATGCCTGCGATTGGCAGCGACCCGCGCCCGCGCGATCGTCCCACATCCTCGACCGGAGCCCACAGAGAGAAGCCGTCATCGTCTCGACCGCCCGCACACCCATCGGCAAAGCCTATCGTGGTGGTGACGACGTGCATCGGCGGCGGCCTGGGAGCCGCCGGCTTGTTCGAGGTTTGCCACTGACACGCGCCGACCACGCCTTGACCACGGGCGGACCACACGACCCGCGTCAGCGCTTGGTCTTCTTGCTCTCTTCGGTGCCGCGCAGCGTGTACAAGCGCAGCTCGCGAGCGGCGTCGATGTTGGTGGAATCCACTGCGACCGTGCGCTTGAAGTAGTGCATGGCCTCGCGGTCCTTGCCCACGCGCTTGTAACAAAGCGCCTTGGTGTACAGCGCGTTGGGCTCGTCTTCGTTCAGCCGCAGCGCCAGGTTAACCGCGTCGACCACTTCCTTGGCGACCGCTGTGTCTTCCGAGCTGCGTGAGAACATCACGAGCGCCAGCAAGCCCTGGTGCTTCGCCTCGTTCGGGGCCTCCACACACACGGCCCGGATCAACGGCAGGGCTTCGTCGTAGGCGCGGCGCGGCAGCAGCTGCTCCACGCGCTTGACCTTGCTCGGAAGGTCCAGCAACTCCGGGGCCGCCATGCTCGGGCGCGGCGTCGCCGGGGTGGACTTGAAGGTGATGCTGGTGGGCGAGACTCCACCGGGCGGACGCAGCGACGCGACTGCCGCACCCGGGCGAAGCGAAGCCGCGCTGGCTGCCCGTGCGGCGATGTTTTGCCACGCGGAGCCGGCAGAAGGCTGCGCGCTCACCGTGCCCGACGAGCTGGGCGCACGTGGCTGAGCGCTGTTGCGTGGTTCGGGCGGACCACTCGGCGAGGTCGAGCGCGATTCGCGCGCGCCGTCGTCGCTGCGCTCGCTACGTTCGTAGGGCGCGATCAGCTTCGTGACGATCAGCGCGTAGATCAGCCGGCGCGCCGTCTGCTCGGGAAGCTCAGTCTGGGCGCACAGCTGCGCGACACTGACAGGCTCGGCACGCAAGATGTCGACCAGCTTCGATTCCTGCGCCGTCAGCCGCAAGCGCGAGACGTCCGCACCCGGTTGCCAGCGCAGCGGTGACTCGCCAAAGCGCGCCAACACACCTTCGATCGCGTCGTTGCGTGGATGGCTACGCACGGACTCGGCCACGAACGCATGAGGATCGAACATGCCCGTGACGACGTCGCCACCCTCGCCCACCAGATCGGTCTCGTAGAATGCGAAGGGCGCCTGGCTCAGCTCGCACAACGGCAACAGGCCTTCCGAGATTCCTGCAGCCGGCTCGGGCAAGCGCGCCGCGATGCCGCGGCCCCGCTGAAACAATACCTTCACCGGCTCGGCGCGGTCGGGCAGCGTCACGACGAGCGTGCCGCTCGATCGGTGCTGGTAGAGGTACAGCACCAAGTGCGCGAAAGGCGTGTCGGAGAGGTTGCCCTCGGCGGTCGGCTGCGAAATCGCGTCGGTCATGAAGCGGTCCCCAGGGAGCACCCTCAGATCTAGGCGCCGTGTTGACCTTTGGCAACGAAACGCCCGCGATCTCACCGTTCTGCGGGCGATCGCCCCGGTCGACCTGAACCTGTGGCGCGATCTTGTCCACAGCTTGTCCACAGGCAATTCGCAGTGCGGCGGCAGTAAGCCCGCAGGCTACCGGCGCTGCCTCAACGCCGCGCGGCGCGTGGCCTGCCGTGCAAGACAGTGTTTTGTTTGGGTATTCCCGATGAGGCAGGCAGCTCGAGCAGCGCGGTGCTCCGCTCGAGCTCGCCCCAGTGGGGCACACCCTTGGTACCCACACCGTGACGCCCTGGCCGCACGAGCGGGCTGTTATGCTGCGCGCCCGTGCTCGCGGGCTACCGCGCGGCCAGCCCAACATGTCCGTACCCACCACCGAGCCGAGCCAGCGCTCCCAACGCAGTGCAGATACGCAGCGCGGCCGGCGTACCTACGCCGCGCTTTGTGCAGGCGTGCTCGCGGTGGGCCTGTGCGCGCTCGCCCTGGGACACGGCGACCTGGGGGATCGCAACTTGCGCGACATTCTGCTGTCGTTGCGTGCCGTGCGAATTGCGGCCGCGTTCCTCACCGGCGCGTCACTCGCTGTGGCAGGCGTGCTCGTGCAAGGGCTCTTTCGCAACCCTCTGGCCAGCCCCTCGGTGCTCGGCACGACCGCTGGCGCGAGCCTCGGCGGCCAGCTCGCGCTGCTGTCGTTCCAGCTGCTCTTGGCGAAAGATGGCGCGCCGTCGCTGCAGCCTTCGCTCGTGGTTCCGATCGGTTGCTTGCTCGGGGCGCTGCTGTCACTGCTGGTCGTTTTGGCGATCGCCCGCCGCAATGGCGAGCTGCTGGTGTTGCTTCTGGTGGGTTTCATCCTGTCGTCGCTCTTGCTCAGCATCGGTGACTTCATCATCAGCCTCTCGCAGGAGAGCTGGGAGCTTGGCCGCGCGATGGTGGCCTTCGTGCTGGGTGGGCTCAGCGGCACCGGCACGCAGCAAGTCGCGCTCGCAACGCCGCTGGTCGCGTGCGCGCTGGTCGCGGCGTGGCTGTGGGGCAGACCGCTCGACTTGATGTTGAGCGGCGAAGAGGAAGCCGCATCGCTGGGCGTCGACGTGCCACAACTGCGTTTGTGGACGGTGATCTGGGCCTCGATCCTCACGGGGGCGGCAGTCTCGATCGGCGGCAACGTCGGCTTCGTGGGCTTGGTCGTGCCGCACGCGTTGCGCGGCTTCGTCGGAGTGGAGCACCGCAAGCTCGTGCCGGCATGTGCCCTGGCCGGCGGTGGCTTCGTGGTGCTGTGTGATCTGATCAGTCGCGCGGTGCCCGCGCACAGCGAGGTGCCGCTGAGCGTGGTCACGGGCCTCGTCGGCGCACCGGTGTTTCTGAGCCTGCTGTTGCGCATGACGCGCGGTGACGGCCATGTCTGAGCCGCGCTGCGCCCTGCGCGCGCGCGAGCTGCGCGTGTTGCGCGGCTCGCGAACCGTGCTCGACTCGATCAGCTTCGAGGCGCCGGCCGGCAGCGTGCTTTCGGTGCTCGGCCCCAACGGCGCAGGCAAGAGCACTCTGTTACGCGCGCTGTCGGGGCTCTTGCCCTACGCGGGCAGCGTCGAGCTGCAGGGTAGCGAGGCGCGCGATCTGGCACGCCTCGACATGGCCCGACGCGTGGCCTTCGTGCCGCAGCGCTCCATGCTGGCATCACAGTTGCGCGTGCATGCCGTGGTCGCGCAAGGCCGCTACGCACACCACCCCGGACTGCAGCATATGCGCGAAGCCGACGCCCGGGCCGTGTCGCATGCGTTGCAGGTGACACGCACCGAAGCGCTCGCGGAACGCGTCTTCACCGAGCTCTCGTACGGCGAACAGCGCCGCGTGCTCTTGGCCCGCGCCCTGGCGACCGGCGCGCGAATCCTGCTACTGGACGAGCCCACCGCCTCCCTCGACATCCAGCACTCGCTGTCGCTGTTTGCCCTGTTGCGTACACTCGCCGCTGCCGGTACGAGCGTCGTGGTGGTGTTGCATCAGCTCGACGAAGCGCGTCGCTTCGCCGACCGCGCCTTGTTGCTGCATCACGGCAGATGCATCGCGCACGGACCCGTCGCGCAGGTGATCAGCCCCGAGCACATCGCTGCCGTCTACGGCGTGCGTCTGCTGGAACGCGATGGCCTGGGCTTCGAGCTTGCCGACCCTGCCAGCGCCTGAGCCGCACGTCACTCACTGCACACCGAAGCCGCCGGGGCTGTAGAGGCGGCCGTGCAACGGTGGGTTCTTCACGCCATAGCTGCGGATCAGCGCATCGGCCTGCTCCACCAGCTGCAGGCCGGCGTCGCCGCCGAGAAGCTCGCCCTTGCGTCGACGCGCATACGCAGAAACGACCGGCGCGACACGTGCCAGCGCGGGAGCTTGCAGGATCGCATCGAGCAGCTGCAGTGCGTGTTCGCGACGCTCGCGACGCGCCTCGAGCGTCGCGCGCAACAGATTGAGCTGCGGCTGGTAGCAGCTGAGCTGCAACTGCTGCACGGCGCACAGCTCCTGCTCCGCACTTTGCAGAGCCTCTTCGGGCTCCGCCGCTGCCTCGGCGATGGTGAGCCACAGCAAGGCGCGCAGCAGATGACAGTGCCCGCGCCACAACGGCAGGCCCGCCAACGCAGAGACGAAGAAGGGCGCCAGCGCCTCGAGATCGCGCGCGCAGGCCACTGCGTCGGCGCGGTACACGTCGACCAGGCTCGCGGCACTGTGCTGGAGCAACGCCGTGAGGTCGAACTCGCTGCGCGCCCACACCCGAATGCTCTCGCGGCAGTAGCGCTCGGCACGATCTGGATCGTCCTGCAAGAGCGAGCCGCTGGTCGTCGACAAGAGCCGCAGCCGGGTCGCGCCGAGCAGGTCGTCGTGCTCCTCGGCTTCACGCGCCCATTCTTCGCATCGGCCGACTGCGTCCAAGTGCGTGAAGGACACCAGCAGCGAACCGAGCAGCTGACGACACAGGCGCATCTCGGCCGCGGCGCCCGTGCAGCGGTTGCGGAAGATCTCTTCGGCAAGCTCCAGCTGTCGCACGGCTCCCGGAAGCTCACCACGGCGCAGCAGCTCGTGGGCGCGACCGAACGCGACCCAGGCGCGCACCCGGGCCTCGTCGACCTGCGCAGCCAGCGTGCTCGCAAGCTCCAGCGCGCCCAGCGTGGGCTCGCCGCGTGCGTCCGCCATGCCAATGTCGACATACACGTGAAACAGACACAAACCACACGCCACCCTGCCCGGCTCGCCCACTTCGAGCGCGTCGAGCAAGAAGCGCACGACCAGCGGCAGCGTGCGATCGACCTCGGTCAACAAGATGCCCAGCGTGATCGACCAGCCAGTGTCGAGGCGGTCGAGCGCGCCCTTCGGCACTTCGTGCTGGGCGCGTCGCGCGAACACGAGCCCACGCTGCTTGAGTTGCTCGCGCAGCGTGTTGGCAGCGCGATATGCCTCGCGAAAGCTCGGTGCCAACACAAGGCCATGGCTCTCCAGCGTGTCCTGCAGGACGGCGATGCCGCGCTCGAAGTAACCGCTGCGTAGCAGCTGCACACCAGCCTTGCGCTGCAACACGATTGCCTGATCTCCCTGGGCGCCGAGCGCAGCGTCGAAGTAGACCTGGGCGGCACGTGTGCCTCGGCCGGCGTTCACCAGCGCGTCGCCCCAGCGTGCTTTGAGCGCACGCTGGTCGGCGGCGTCACCCACGTAGTGTTCGTCGGCGATCTCGTAGAGGCGCGCGGCCTTGTCGAAGGCCAGCGCATCTGCGGCCTGTGCCGCAGCGCGCAATGCGTACAGTCCTGCCCGCTCGTAGTCGTGCGCGCCGAGCAAGTGCACGGTGAGTGCCTCGAGGTCTGCGCTGCCCGTGGCTTCGAGCGTTGTCGCCAGACGCCTGTGCCAGCGCCTGAGCGTGACTTCGTCGAGCCCGGCCAGCACCGCCTGACGGATGCGATCGTGGTAGACATCCACTGCACGCGCACTGCGTGTGGCCACGCCGCGCAAGAGCCGACTGCTGCGCAACTCCGAGAGCGCCGTCTGCAGATCGATGTCGAACGAAGCTCCCAGCGCCAACGCATGCTCCGGCACCGGTCGACCGGCGACCGAGACCAGCTGCAGCAGCGTGCGGGCATCGGTCGACAGCGCCGCGAAGCGCTCGCCGAGCGCAGCGTCGAGCGACAGCGTCTGTGGCGCACCTGCGCCGAGCAACTGCTGGCGCATCACGTAGCGCCCAAGCTCCGCGAGCAGGTACGGACAGCCCTGGGCTTCTGCGCCGAGCGCTCGCGCCTTCACCCATGCATCCTGGCCGAGCAGCTCGCGCGCCAACGCGTAGCTTTCCTCGGGCGAAAAAGCTCCGACGGCGACCTCGCGCAGGTCGAGCCGCGGATCCTCGCGCGTGTGGTTGAAGAGCGTCTGCAAGCACGGCGAGCCACTGACCTCACCACTGCGGTAGGTGCAGATCATGAGCATCGCGGGGCTGTCTGGGCCGCAGGTGAGCTCGGCGATCAAGTGCGCGCTGTCGACGTCGCCCCACTGCAGGTCGTCGATCGACAAGCACAGCGACTTCTGATCTGCGATGCGCGAGAGCAGCTCCTTCAGCGCCACCACCGCTCGCCGCCGCAGCTCTTGCGGGTCGCGCGTGGTCGCGGTGCGTCGCTTGGCCTCCTTGATGGACTCGACGCGACGCAGCACCGGGAACAGCTGCGCCAGCGCCTGCACGTCGCGCGGGAGAAGCTCGGCGACACGCACCGGCGGCAAGCGGCGCAGGTAGCGGCTGAGCGCGTCGATCAGGTTGTCGAACGCCTTGAACGGCACGCTCTCGCGCTCGTAGCACACGCCCTTGAGCACCACGCTGGCGTCGTCGTTGCGCACGCGCGAAAGGAACGCGTCGACCAACGTGGTCTTGCCCATGCCCGAAGCGCCGTGCACGAACGCCAGCACCGGCCGGCCGCTGTCGGTGGAACGCAGCGCCTCTTGCAGCTGCAAGAGCTGCGCGCCGCGACCGACGAAAAGCACGTCCGGCTCGGCCGGCAGGCTTGGCAGCGGTGGCGGTGTGGAGGCAGCCCGCTTGTGCCGCAGCGCGCGCAACACGGCGTCACCGCGTGGTCGTGCATGCGGGTCGCGCGAGAGCAGCTGGACACACAGCTCGTCGAGATCGGCCGGCACGCCCGAGACCACTTGCGAAGGTGGCAGCGGGTCGAGGTGTTGCTTCTGTTGGATCACCTGCAGGTAGCTGCCATCGAAGGGCAACGAACCGGTCAAGGCTTCGTAGAGCATCACGCCGAGCGAGTACCAGTCGGTGGCCTCGTCGACCGCGCTGCCCTCGGCTTGCTCCGGTGACATGTACGCCGGCGTGCCGACCACGCCCGCCTCGAGCGTCTTGGGGTGCTGTGCCGTGCGTTCGACCGCGATGCCGAAGTCGAGCAGCACGGCGCGCCCTTCGGCAGTCACCAGCACGTTGTCGGACTTGAGATCGCGATGCAGCTTACCCGCGGCGTGCACGGCGAGCAGTGCCTCGGTCACCTGCGCAAGCACCGCGCGCAGCCGCGCCTCGTCCTTGAGCGGTGTGGGGAACAGCAGCTCCAGCCCGTGCACCGGTGCCTCGTTGCCCACCAGCAGCTCGCCGGCATCGCTCAGCGGTAGCTCGAGCGTCGGTCGCGGCGTCGGCGAATCGACGTGCTGTGTTCCTGGCAGGACGTAGTCGAGAAAGTGTTTGCCCTCCACGTACTCCATCGTGAAGAACCACTCGTCGGCCTCGCAGAAGAGCTCGTGCAGCTTCACGAGACTGCCGTGGCTGACGTCGGCCAGCGCGCGAAACTCGCGCTTGAAGCGGTAGATGCCCGAGGCATCGACGCGCCGCAACGTCTTGAGCGCGACCGTGACCCCGCGCTCGCGATCCTGCACGAGGTAGACCGCCCCCATGCTCCCCTGCCCCAGCGCGCGCAGCACAGAGAACCTTGCGGTCCCCGTGAATTCTGGCGAAGGCTCTCGACGTGGCGAACTGCTCATGCGACGGCTTGCTGGGCATCATACTTGACCGACATGTGCGAGCCAGACGTGTCGGGCAGATCCCTAACAATCTCGTATGATAACGTAGGTCGCAGTGCGCTAACCGACCCGGCCCGAGCGAGCTATCCATGACCCAAGCCTTCATCTGCGACGCCATCCGCACCCCGATCGGCCGCTACGCCGGCGCGCTGTCGAGCGTGCGCACCGACGATCTCGCAGCCGTACCCATCAAAGCCCTGCGCCAGCGCCACCCGCAGCTCGACTTCGCCCGGATCGACGACGTCATCTACGGCTGCGCGAACCAGGCGGGAGAAGACAATCGCAACGTGGCGCGCATGGCGGGCCTGCTCGCAGGTTTGCCCATGACCGTGCCCGGCACCACCGTCAATCGACTGTGCGGCTCGGGCATGGACGCCATCAGCATCGCCGCGCGCGCCATCAAGAGCGGTGAAGCCGAGCTGCTGATCGCCGGCGGCGTCGAGTCGATGTCGCGCGCGCCGTTCGTGCTCGGCAAGGCCGACTCTCCGTTCAGCCGCAACGCCGAGATCTTCGACACCACCATCGGCTGGCGCTTCGTGAACGCGCTGATGAAAGAGCAATACGGCGTGGACTCCATGCCCGAGACCGCGGAGAACGTAGCCGAAGAGTTCCAGGTGTCACGCCAGGCGCAAGATCGCTTCGCGCTGGCGAGCCAGCACAAGGCCGCGGCCGCACAGCAGGCGGGCTGGCTTGCGCAGGAGATCACGCCCGTGCTCGTGCAGCGCAAGCGCGAGACGGTGAAAGTGGAGCACGACGAGCATCCGCGCGCCGACACCACGCTCGAGTTGCTGACCAAGCTGCCCACGCCGTTTCGCAAGGGCGGTAGCGTCACCGCGGGCAATGCGTCGGGGGTGAACGACGGCGCGTGCGCGCTCTTGCTCGCGTCCGAACCCGCAGTGAAACGGCACGGCCTCACGCCGCGCGCACGGGTGGTCGCGGCCGCAGTGGCCGGCGTACCGCCGCGGGTGATGGGCATCGGTCCGGCGCCGGCCACCAAGAAGCTGCTGGAACGAACCGGCATCTCGCTCGACCAGATCGATCTCATCGAGCTCAACGAAGCGTTTGCAGCGCAAGGCCTCGCCGTCACGCGCGAGCTGGGGCTCGCCGACGACGACGCGCGCGTGAACCCGCAGGGCGGGGCCATCGCGCTCGGACACCCGCTGGGCATGAGCGGCGCACGCTTGGTCACCACAGCCGTCTATCAACTGGAACGCACTGGTGGAAAGCGCGCGCTGTGCACGATGTGCATCGGTGTCGGCCAGGGTATCGCGATGCTGATCGAGCGCGTGTGAACGCTCGTACGTACGCGAGGGGCGCGCTCAGTGCGTCTTCGTGTTCGTCTTCGT
>JADGRE010000343.1 GCA_017881185.1 Pseudomonadota bacterium
TCAACAAGATCTTCGACGGCAAGCTCGACAAGATCCTGGGTGACTTGAACGAAGCGATCTGGGAGAAGGGCGCGTGATGCGCAAGGGCAGCTCGAAGAAACCAGCTCCGCGGAAGTCCGTGATGCCGATCGCGGCTACGACGGGTTGCTGCATGAGGTGGTCGGGCTGCTAGAAGCCTCCCGGCGCACCGCAGCCCGCGCCGTCAACACCGTGATGACGAGAACCTACTGGCTCGTCGGCCAGCACGTCGTCGATCACGAGCAGAGCGGCAGCGCACGCGCGGGCTACGGTGAAGAGCTGATCGCGCAGCTCGCGGCCGACCTCACCGGGCGGTTCGGGCGTGGCTTCTCGGCGCGGAATCTGGCGCAGATGCGTGCGTTCCACCTGGCCTGGCCAATTTTGCAGACACTGTCTGCAAAATCTGGCGACGCACGCCGGCTGCCGAATTCTTCGGAGATTTCGCAGACAGTGTCTGCAAAATCCGCGACCCCCGCGCTGCCGCTGCCCTGGTCGCACTACGTTCGGCTGCTCACGCTCCCAAACGTCGAGGCGCGTGCGTTCTACGAAACCGAAGCACTACGCGGCGGTTGGTCCGTGCGCCAGCTCGAACGGCAGATCGATACGCAGTTCTACGAGCGCACTGCGCTGTCCAAGAACAAGCGCGCCATGCTTACCCGCGGTGCCGCGGCACGTGACGGCGATGCCGTCACACCCGAGGAGGAGATCAAGAGTCCGTATGTTCTGGAATTCCTCGGACTGCGCGACGAGTACTCCGAGAGCGAGCTGGAAACCGCCCTGATCGCGCAGCTCGAGACCTTCCTGTTGGAGTTGGGCGGCGACTTCGCTTTCGTCGGCCGGCAGCGGCGACTGCGGATCGACGACGAATGGTATCGAGTCGATCTTCTCTTCTTCCACCGCGCGCTGCGCTGCCTCGTCGTCATCGATTTGAAGCTCGGCAAGCTCACCCATGCGGACGCCGGGCAGATGCACATGTATCTGAACTACGCGCGCGAGCACTGGATGACGCCCGGTGAAAACCCACCCGTGGGTTTGATTCTGTGCGCCGGCAAAGGCGCCTCCGTCGCGAAGTACGCACTCGAAGGTTTGCCGAACAAGGTGCTCGCGGCCGAGTACCACACGAAGCTCCCCGACGAGAAACGGCTGGCGCAAGAGATCAACCGAGCGCGCCAGCTCATCGAAGCGCGGCACAAAGGCTAACGGCATTGGGTTGCAGCTGACTACGGCTCGCTCGATATCGGTAGGTCGCGCGGCCGCGGGCCCGCGTGCGGGGACGGTTCTGCTGGGGAAGGCAGGTCTGCGTCAGCTGCAATCACCAGTTATTCGCCACTCTTCACTTCGTGCGGGGGAACCGATTTGTCGTACTGCGGCAGCGCATCACAGATCTGAACCCACGCGGGTCTTTCGCCGACGAAGATGTGCGCGTCGGGTGTACGGTCCGGCTCTCCGTCGAAAGTCCCCACGGCGATTGCGATCCATCCCGGGGAGTCGTCGTGACTCCAGAACAAGCTCGACCCGCACGACCTGCAGAAGCTCCGCAAGACCTTGGCAGACGAGCGGTACGCGCTGAGCGCGTTGGCTGGATCGCGGAGCTCAACCGACTCACGTCTGATGGACGCATAGGTGGCGAAGGCTGCTCCGTGCTGCTTACGGCACATGCCGCAGTAGCAGTGCGTCACGTGTTTCGAACTTCCGGTCACGTGATACCGAACTGCGCTGCACAGACATCCACCGTCGATCATGTGCGCGACGTTACTCACGGCGTGCGGCCGGGACAAGATGTGAGCTGCGCGGGCGCGGTCGTCGCGCTCCCTCTGCGCGCCCAACGGTGCATGCCCATCCGGGAGAAGGGTGCGTGATGCGCAATGAGCGCCATGCTGGCGCTACTGTCCCGGCGTGAGCAGCTCCACCGTGGGGAAGTACGTTCGGTAGCGCGCGGCGTCGCGGGTGAGCAGCCGGAAGCCGGAGATTGCGGCGTGGGCCCCGATGTAGAAGTCGGGCAGCGGCAGCTTCTTGCCGCCGCCGCGCTTGCGATACTGGAGGAAGGCTTTGCCGGCCAGAAAGCCCGCCGCGTAGGGCAACGCATCACGGCGAAACACGCCAGGCGGCAGGCCCAGCTCGAGGTCCTCGATTCTCTTGTAGCCGATCGACACCTCCGCGTAGATGATCGGGTTGATCACCAGCGTGCAACGGTTGGCCGCGCGTTCCAGCGCTTGCGCCGACCACTCGCACCAGCGCGCATCGCTCGTCGCGACGTCGAGAATGACATTGCTGTCTACCAGCACGGGTGTCGGCACGGCGGCTACTTTCGCGTCAACGCCAGAATCTCGTCGGTGCTCATCGGGACGTCTGCCGTGCCGCGCAGGCGCTTCACCACGGACTCGCCTCGGCTGGTGCCGCGTCTCGCCTTGAGCTTCAGCAAGCGCACGGAGCCTCCCTCGACCCGGAACTCTACTTCGGTCTCGGGCAAGAAGCCGAAGCGTTCCCGAATCTCCTGGGGGATCGTGACTTGGCCCTTCGACGTGATTCGCATCGGTATTACTCCCGGAAGTAAGAATAGGTGCGCTGCGATGGCGTTGCAAGCGAGCTGCGTGATGCGCGCGCCCCGGCCAAGCCGTGATAAGCTGCCCCGCCCCCATGACCACCACCCACGACATCGTCCAAAAGCTCTGGAACCTGTGCGACGTGCTGCGCGACGACGGCATCACGTACCACGAGTACGTGACCGAGCTGACCTGGCTGCTCTTCTTGAAGATGGCCAAGGAGACCGACCAGAACAACCGACGCTGGCAGTTGCCAGCGGACTACCGGTGGGACGACCTGCTCGCGACCGAGGGCAACGAGCAGCTCAAGTTCTATCGTGAGCTGCTCTTGCACTTGGGCACCGAGGCGTCGCCGCGCATCCAGGCGATCTATGCGGATGCTTCGACTTCGATCAAGGTGCCGCGGCACTTGAAGAAGCTCGTCGATTCGATCGATGCGCTCGACTGGTACTCGGCGAAGACCGAGGGGCTTGGCGACCTGTACGAGGGCCTGCTCGAAAAGAACGCGAGCGAGAAGAAGTCGGGCGCGGGGCAGTACTTCACGCCGCGGCCACTGATTGACAGCATCGTGAGCTGTGTGCAGCCGAAGCCGGGCGAGACGGTGCAAGACCCGGCCGCCGGCACGGGCGGGTTCTTGATTGCAGCTGACCGCTACGTGAAAGAGCGCACGGACAACCTCTTCGAGCTGAAGACTGCCGAGCAGGAGTTCCAGCGCCGCAAGGCGTTCTACGGCGTGGAGCTGGTGCCCGACACGCGGCGCTTGGCGCTGATGAACTTGATGCTGCACGACCTGGAGAGCGAGCTCTTGCTTGGCGACACGCTCGCGCCGCTGGGTGCGGAGCTGCCCAAGGCCGACGTGATTCTCACGAACCCGCCGTTCGGCACGAAGAAGGGCGGCGGGCTACCCACGCGCGACGACTTCACCTATCCGACGAGCAACAAGCAGCTCGCGTTCTTGCAGCACGTGTATCGCGGGCTCAAGGCGGGCGGGCGCGCGGCCATCGTGTTGCCGGACAACGTGCTCTTCGAGGAGAACACCGGCACGAAGATTCGCGCCGACCTGATGGACAAGTGCAACCTGCACACGATCCTGCGCTTGCCCACGGGCATCTTCTACGCGCAGGGCGTGAAGACGAACGTGCTCTTCTTCACGCGCGGCAAGAGCGACAAGGGCAACACGCAGGACGTGTGGGTCTACGACATGCGCACGAACATGCCCGCGTTCGGCAAGCGCACGCCGTTCACGCGCGAGCACTTCGCCGAGTTCGA
>JADGRE010000166.1 GCA_017881185.1 Pseudomonadota bacterium
ACACAGCTCGGCCGCTGCAGGGTTCACGGCGGCTTTGGTGTCGTCGCAGTCGTTGTTCGACAGCTGCCGACCCGGGATGCGCTCGCACGAGTACACCGGCGTGCTCGTGGCATCGCCGAAGCCGTCTTTGTCGGCGTCGACGAACCAAGGCGCGTCGTCGTGGACTTCGTCGATCTTGTTGTTGCAGTTGTTGTCCTTGCCGTCGCAGATCTCGAACTCGCCGGTGAACACTTCGGGGTCTTTGTCGTTGCAGTCGTCGGCGCTGAGCGCGAAGCCGACAGAGCCTGCGCACTTCTGCACCGGCTTGGTCTTGGCCTTGGTGTCGCCGTGCCCGTCGTGGTCGGTGTCTGGATACATCTTGATCGACACGCCCTCGTCGGTCTGGCCGTTGCAGTTGTTGTCGAAGAGGTCGCAGGCCTCGGTGGCCTTCGGGTTCACGTTGGCTTTGAGATCGTCGCAGTCGTTGCCGCAGTTGAGCTTGGCGCCCTGGGCATCGCTCGCCGCGTTGCAGCACTTGGCGTCGTAGAAGCCGTCGTTGTCCGAGTCTTTGTTGCCGAAGGTGGTCGGGTCGCAGTCGTCGTCCTTGTTGTCGGGGTCGCAGGCTTCGATGTTGCCGGGGAAGCGCAGCGGGTCGGTGTCGTCACAGTCGTCGCCGACGACCTTGCCCGCCTTGTTCTTGCACTTGGCGTCGTAGTGGCCATCGCCGTCGGCGTCGGGCGGCAGGAACTCGCAGGCGTGCTTCTTCTCCGAGCAGCGATCGATGGTGCAGGCGACGCCGTCGCTGCACACGACGGGCTTGCCGCTGACGCACACGCCGTTGCGGCAGGCTTCCGTGCCGGTGCAATACAGGCCGTCGTCGCAGTCGGCGGCGACCGTGCACAGCGAGGTGTTCGCGTCCGCGACCGCGCCGTCGGAGCGGCCACCGTCACCGCCCGCATCGCCACCGGACTTCTTGTCCGAGGTGCAGCCGACCACCCCGGCGACGAACACCAGAGACAACACGCACACCAGCCGTACGAGCTTGGACATCGATCTGCCTCACTGGAAGGAGAACCGGGCGAAGCATTGCAGCAAGCATGGCTTCAGCCGTGAAAGTTGTCGGTGGCAATCCCCGCCGCGCACCTTTGCGTTGCCAGCTTTACCAGGGGGGGGCGCCTGATTCAACGGGTAGGGCACAGCCGCAGTTTGTGCGTGGAGTTTGTCGCCTGCCCGCGCTAGATACAGCCCATGAGCCAGCGCCTCGCCATGTTGGACAAGCTGATCGCCAAGGGCAGCACCGACCCGTTCGTGTACTACGCGCGCGCCATGGAGCTGCAGGGCGGCGGGGACGGCGAGCAGGCGCTGGTTGCGTTCGACGAGCTGCGCAGGCGCTTCGCGGGCTACGTGCCCACCTACCTCATGGCAGGTCAGCTGGCCGCCAAGCTCGGCCGAGTCGAGGACGCACGCGCGTTCTTCCAGCAAGGCATCGCAGCGGCGCAGGCGGCGGGCGACGAGCATGCAGGCTCGGAGCTCGGGACCGCGCTCGCGTCGTTACCGTAGACGTGACCGTGCCTGTCAGCGCTTGCGCTTTTTCGCCGCAGGTTTTGCCGCGCGCGGTGACCCGCCGGCTTCCATGGCTTCGAGACCGCGCAGCACCGCAAGCCGCAGCACGACGGAGCGCGACAGTCGTCCGACCACGAAGATCTCGCTGTTTTCGCGCAGTTTGGGGATCAACGCATCGGCCCGTGACAACAAGGATTTCGGCAAGCGCAGTGTGACTATGCTGGAGTCGGCCATGAGTTCCTTTCGACGCGTTCGTGCGGCTTTGGCAGCGCGCGGTCGGGGCCACGTGCTAGCGCGGAAGAAAGCGTGCATGCTTCGCCGCGCACTCGCGCTCCCACGCGTTCCCACGCGTTCCCACGCGTTCCCACCTAAGCGTGCGAACGCGAGCTAGTTGTAGATTCGACAATCCGTTCCCATTTCCAGAGTAACATGATGCGCAGCGCGATCGTGCGCCGATTGTGTGCAGAGTGTAATCGCAACGGTAGGGGGAGCGCGCATGGAGCTGACCACGACACGACGTTGCGCAAAGCACCGTGCTGTGTGCTTGGCCCACAAGGTGGTTGCATGCGCGCTCGTGTCGTTACTTGTGGCTTGTGGCGGACGCACCGCAATTCAAGGCTTTCTCGGCCCGGGCGCGCAGTCGATTCCACGCGAGATCTGCGACGGCGTCGACGACGACGGTGACGGCGTAGTCGACGAGGGCTTGCGCGACAGCAGCGGTCGCTACATCGGCGATGCGGATTGCGGCAGCTGTGGACACGCCTGCAACCAGGCGTTGCCGCAGGCCACCGCCGTGGGCTGCGTGGTCATCGACGAGATCGCGCAGTGCGCCGCCAAGAATTGCGAGCCTGGCTACGGTGTCTCGCGCGGCGGGCGTTGCGTGCCGGTGGCCGACCGCTTGTGCATGGCGTGCCAGAGCGATGGCGACTGCGGGTCGTTGCCCTCGGCGCGCTGCACCAGCATGGGGGCCGAGCGACGCTGCGCGGTGGGCTGCGCCGACGGCTGTCCGGCAGGCTACGTGTGCAGCAACGCTGGCGATCCGCTGTGTCTGCCGCAGAACGGCAACTGCAGCTGCGGCGCCGACGAGTCGTACAGCATGGCGTGCGCGCTCATGGCACCGGACGGCAGCCGCTGCGTCGGTCACTTGTCGTGCGCGCTCGGGCAGGCGTCGGAATGTGTGGCCGATCCGGAAGTCTGCGACGGCGCGGACAACAACTGCGACGGCGTCGTCGACGAAGGTTTCGTCGACAGCTTGGGCGCCTACAGCCTGGATCTCGCCAACTGTGGCGCATGCGGTATCGATTGCACGCTCGACTCCGGCACGGGCGTGCCGCTGACTTGCGGCGGCGACCCGTTCGCTCCGACTTGCGTGGTGGCGTGTCCAGACGCGCTCGACGGCGTGCAGGTGGGCGACCATCTCGACGCCGACCGCGTGATCGGCAATGGCTGCGAATGCGTGGTGGCTTCGGTCACGGACAGCAGTGGCGCGCCCATCAGCGAAGGCACACAGCTCGACGCCAACTGCGATGGCGCAGATGGCTCGGTGCTGGCGAGCTACTACGTGGCCACCGACGGCGACGACAGCGGGCCTGGCTCGCCGACGCGGCCATTGCGCACGATCTCACGCGGCATCGAGCTGGCAGCGCAGTCGCGCGCGACCGAGGCCCCACGCCCTTCGGTGTACGTCGCATCCGGGACCTACACCGAAACCTTGCACTTGCGCGAAGGTGTGTTCGTGCACGGCGGCTACCGTCGCGACTTCTTGGCCCGCAACCCCGCGGGCCTGCCGGTGGTGGTGGTGGCACCTGCGGGCGGCGATGGTTACGGCGGCGCTGCGCTGGTGGTCGATACCATGGGCCAGGCGCCGACGCTGGTCGAAGGGTTGCAGCTGCGCGGCTTCGACGCCGTGTTTCCGGGCTCGCCCGCCGTCGGTATGTTCGTGAACCAGCCGTGGCCGGCGCTGCGCTTGCAAGACTTGCATGTGCGCACGGGCAAGCCCGGGCCCGGTGCTTCGGGTGCACAGGGACCGGTCGGTTCGGCGCCGACGCAAGTGGCCGGCGCAGGGAACGCGCCGCGCGCCGCGGTCGAAGATGGCAATCACCTGTGCGTCAGCGGCAGCATGAACGTCGTTGCGGGTGGCGTGGGTGGCGCCAACCTCTGCGACGGCAGCAACGTGTCCGGCGGGCGCGGCGCGTCGCCCAGCTGCCCAACTCACTTCACGCGCGCACCGGATGGTGGGTACGGGACGGGCCCCGGTGCGGGTTCGCCTGGCGCGGGCGGCACCGATGTCGAAGGACCGATCCTGAACGGCCCTGGCTGCAGCGCGTCGGTGTGCTGTGGTCTGGCCGATTTCACCGTGCCCAGTGTGTATCCCCAAGCGTCAGCGGGCGCCGATGGTCTGAGCGGCAACAATGGCGGTGCAGGCAGCTCGTGCAGTGATTCGCTCGGCAGCTTCAGCGGCAACTCGTGGCAGCCAGGATCGCGCAGCGAGGGCTCGCCGGGTGCAGCTGGCGGCGGCGGTGGTGGTGGCGGCGGCGGCGGTGGCGCGGAGATGAACTGGATGGCCGGAGTCTGCGCGTTCGCCGACGGCCTGGGTGGTAGCGGTGGCGGCGGTGGGGCGGGCGGTTGCGGTGGCCGCGGCGGTGTGGCCGGCGCTTCGGGTGGGCCGGCGATCGGCGTGCTCATCTTCGCGAGCTCACCCGAGCTGTTGCCCGTGGTGCAAGGCTTGATCATCGAAACCGCAGAAGGTGCACGCGGTGGCGACGGCGGAAGCGGTGGCGACGGTGGGCTCGGTGGCAACGGTGGCGACGGCGGCAGTCTGCCGCGCGCAGCGCTGTCCACGCCCACGCTGGCAGGCCCGGCACCGGGCGAGCGCGGTGGCAACGGCGGCAACGGTGGTGCCGGCGGCGGCGGTGGCGCAGGCTGCGGTGGCTCGAGCATCGGAATTTGGGTAGACGGAGTGGGGATGTCGACCGCATTGACGGACCGCTTGCGCGCGGGCGCGTCGATCACGCTCGGCGGTGCTGGCTTGGGTGGGCGCGGTGGTGGTGGCGCGGTGCCGGCGCCGGCTGGCGCAAAGGGGGCGCAGCTCGATGTGCTCGTACGCTAATCGTTGCTTTGGCAAGTTGCTGCGGCTCACCGTGCTCGTGGGTGCGGTGCTCGCAGCGTCGTCCGGTTGTGCCAAGCAGCACCGCTGTACGGCGGAGCTGTGCGACGGCATCGACAACGACTGCGACGGTCTCACCGACGAAGGCTTCGTCGACACGCTGGGGCGCTACACCAGCACCGATCACTGCGGCGGCTGCGCGATCGCGTGTGCACAGGTATTTCCGACAGCGGCCACGACGGCCTGCGTGGTGACAGGTGACTCGGCTGCATGCCGCATCGCCAGCTGTCCAGGCAGCGAGGTGGTGCGCGGTGCTGCGTGCGTGCCCGAGCCCCCGGTGCTGTGCTTGCCCTGCGCGTCGGACGACGAATGCGCGGCGCGCTCAGCCGGCGCCACTTGCCTGCCCGATGCCACGGGTGGGGGCCGCTGTGGTCTCGACTGTCAACCTCCAGCCGGTTGTCCGCAGGGTTACAGCTGTCAACCCATCACCCCTGGGATCTTCCAGTGTCGGCCCAACGCAGGCTCGTGCTCGTGCAGCGACCAGATGGTCGGCGCCGACTTGGCATGCGAGCTGCGCACCAGCGACTCGCACGTGTGCGCCGGCGTGCAGCACTGCACGGGCATGGGCCTTGGTCCCTGCGAGCCCGCGCTGGCCGAAGAGTGCAACGCGCAGGACGACGACTGCGACGGCAAAGTCGACGAAGACTTCGTGGACCTGCAAGGCCGCTACGTGGGTGTCGCCAACTGTGGAAGCTGCGGCAGCCCGTGCACCGCGCCCGGGCCGAACATGGTCGCAACCTGCGAGCCCACGGCGAGCCGCGCGCAGTGCAAGATCGCTTGCCAGCCTGGCTACGTCGACGTCGATCACGTCGTCGCCAGTGGCTGCGAATGCAAGCTCGCGGTGGGGCCGGCGATCGTGGTGGGTGGCGATGGCAACTGTGACGGCCACATCGACCCCACGCCGCAGCTGATCTTCGTCTCCACCGCCGGCGACGACAAGAACGACGGCAGCGATGTCAGCACGCCCGTGCAGACCATTGCGCGTGGTCTGCAGCTCGGGCTCGGTACCGGTCGCAGCGTGCTCGTCTCGCGCGGCATCTACGCCGGGCCTGTCGCGCTCTTGCCAGGCGTGTCGCTGATCGGTGGCTACAGCCCGGACTTTCGCGAGCACGACAGCGTGCTGTACCCGGTGGTCGTGGAAGCGCCCAGCACGGGCGATGGCACGCCGGCGCTGCGCTGCAAGGACATCGCTGCGCCGACCTACGTCGATGGCCTGACGCTCGTGGCCAGCGACGCGCTGAGCACAGGGCAGGGCAGCAGCGCGCTCTTGCTCGACGGCTGCAGCGCCAACGTTTCGTTGCAGAACCTCACGGTGCTCGCAGCGCGCGGCGCCAGCGGCGTGCGCGGGCGCGACTCGAGCGCACAGCTGTCGACTCTCGGCTTGATGTCGCTCACCGAGCTCGACGGCACGCCCGGCGGAGCAGGCGGGCAAGGCGGACTCGACGGAATCGGTTGTCCACCGGTTGCGGGCGGCAACGGCGGCCAGAAGCAGTGTCCCGCGCGCAATGTCAGCGGTGGACAGGGCGGCGGCTCCGAGTGTCCGTACCTGACTTGCGACAACCGCGGTGGGCAGCCGTGTGGCAACGCAGGCTGCACCGACTTCACCGTCAACGGCGTGTGCGATCTAGCGGCCGCCAAGGCTGCAGCTGTCGCGAACTCGTCTCCAGGCGACGGCCGCGGCAGCGTTCCCGGCAAGGCCGCAGAGCTCACTTATGCTGCTCCCACCAATCATGTCGTCTGCAACTTCTGCGACGACAACCCGAGCCTGCCGCGTATCGGCGAGAACGGCGGCAACGGCCAGAGCGGCGGCGACGGCATCGCCGGCGCGGGTTGTCAGGGTGCAGTGAGCGTGGACGCCAGTGGTCGCGTGAGTGCGGGCGCAGGTCTCGCCGGCACCAGCGGTACCGATGGCTCGGGTGGCGGCGGCGGCAGCGGTGGTGCGGGCTATGCGGTGATCGCCAACACGCAGGGCAGCTGCACATCGGTCGCGGGTGGCGGCGGCGGCGGTGCAGGCAGCGGCGGTTGCGGCGCGCCGGGTGCGACCGGCGGCGGTGGCGGCGGCGCGTCGGTCGGCATCGTGGTGCGGCTGGCGAAGGGCGCGCAAGCGGGTCCGAGCTTGCAGAACGTGCGCATCGTGACCGCGAGCGGCGGCGACGGCGGCGACGGTGGCATCGGTGCACTGGGCGGCGCCGGCGGTTCGGGCGGCCGCGGCGGTTCGAGCGATTTCTGGTGCGCGCGCGTCGGCGGCGGCGGTGGCGATGGTGGGCACGGCGGCTCGGGCGGCGGCGGCGGTGGCGGCTGCGGCGGCGCGAGCCTGGGCGTGCTGGTCCTGCCGGCAACTACCGGTGTAGATCCGACGCCTTACGTGGGCACGTTGCAGGCCCAGCTGCGCATCGAGGTGGCCGGCAGCGGTGGCCGCGCTGGCCGAGGCGGCTTCTCGCCCGGGCAATCGGGCCAGTTTGGCAGCGACGGCCCCGTGGACCAAGTGCTGCTGCAGACCCCCTGATCGCCCGCCATGTTGACGCGGGGCCCGGGCTGACTACACTGCCCCAACTTTTCCGGAGCCCCCATGCGAGATCTCATCAAGCTCACCTGCCAAGAGTGCAAGCGCGACAACTACGTGACCGACAAGAACAAGCGCACGCAGACCGAGAAGTTCGAAATCAAGAAGTTCTGCAACGCTTGCCGTCGTCACACCGCGCACAAAGAAGGCAAGATCAGCAAGGGTTGAGGCTCGTGGGCTTTGCCGCTCTTCAGCGGCCAAGCTCCTGCTTCAGCTCGGCGATCTTGTCTTTGCGGCTCTGGCCAGGCGGCGCGTAGCGCTCGCCCTTCAAGTAGGCCTCGAGCGCGGCTTCGGGTTGGTTGCGGCGTTTGAGATCGCCGCCCAGGTAACGATAGAAGTCCCAGCGCACTTCGCTGCGCGCGATGGCGCCCCACATCAGCAGCGCGGCGATGCCGGTGCCGAGAATCACTCTGCGTAGCCGCGCGGCCCGTTTGCGCGTCGCGGCCCACAGCACGAGCGCGCACAGCGCGGCGCCGGCGCACAGACACGCGGCCTGCGCGCCGGGCAGATCGATCTGTTTGCCGACCAGCCCGAGCACCACCGCCACGGCTGCGGCCAGGCCGAGCGCCGGCAGGTTCTCTTGCGTACTGTCGTCGCTCTCCCAGTCGGCCAGTTGCACCGCAGCGAAGCGCGCGGGCCAGCTGAGCAGCGTGCACAGCCTGTCGACCACACCCGCGGGCAACAGGTACGCAGCCGCCAACAGCATCATGTAGTAGCTGAACCAGCCGATCTGCAGGCCCATGGCCTCGGCGCCCACGTGCAGCGTCATCGCCATGAACCAAGCGATGGCGCACGCCCAGCGCACCCACGGCTTGTCACTGGCGTCTTGGCGCACGGCGAGCCAGTAGCCCAGCGCGACCGAGAGCTCGAGCGGAATCACCGAGGTGGCAAACAGTGACCAGAAGCGTTCGGCCGGCATGCCGAGCTGCACGAACCACCCGACCAGCGGCGCGAACACCCGCTCCGCCGACGAGATGCGCAAAATGGTGTGCCCGGCACACCACTGCGCGTCCATCTTGGCGATGCTCGTGTACGTGTAGAGCACGCCGACGGTTGCGCCGAGCAAGTTGTAGCCGAAGCCGCTGGTGGTCGCCGGTGCAGCGCCGGAAGTGCCCGCGTAGCGCCACGTGGCCAGTGCGATCACGCCGATGCAGGCCTCGAACAGGAGCCACGAGTGCTGGGTGTCGATCACCGCGTACGCGAAGATCGCGACGCCGCACGCCAGCACGTACAGCCAACCGCGCGACTCGGCGCGCGCCGCGTTCTGCTCGGCATGCTGCGCTTTGCGCTTTGTCTTGGCTGGTTTTTCAAGCGCTGCAGGCAACGCATGCAGCGGATGAATCTGCGTCGCCGTGACGCGCGGGAAGAACACCAGGCAGAAGAGCACCGACGAAACGAAGTAATGGTGCTGGTACGAGTCCAGCATGCTCATCGACCACGAGAAGGTGTACAGGACAAAGAGCGCAGCCAGTGCGAGTGGATGGTTGCCACACACCGCGATCGACAGCGCCAAGAGGCCCGCGAGCACCAGCACGCCCACGTACAACGCCGCCGTCGGCAGCGGCTGCACGCGATCGAGCCAGCGGAACTGCGCCACGTTGAAGCCGTCGACGCCGTAGCGACCGGCGTGGCCGATCATCAGCATCCAAGTGTCGAGCGCCACGGTGCACAGAAACAGCTTGGAAAACAGGTACGCGCGCGCGGCGCTGTACTGCCCGTGGAAGTAGCGCTGCCAGGCAGACTCGCGCGTCTGCTCGTTGGTGGCGGTGGCGTCGCTCACGGCGCGGTCTCCTGCTGCAGCTCGCCGCCCTCGCAGGTCAGCACGAAACGCCGCTCGGGCAACGCTTGCCCGTCGGTGCCCACGCAGTGCCCACGCAGCGTGACTTCTTGTGCGTGCGAGCGCTCGCAGCGCCGGCGCAAGTACTTCTCGACGACCGCGGGTCGCAAGCGCTTGAGCACGCCCACCCAGGCAGCCTGAATGTCGCGCTCCAGGTTCACTGGTTGCTCGCGTTGGCCTTCGCGCTCGACTACTTCCACGTCGCACTCTTGCAGACGCACCGTGGAGAACATGCGCCAGGAGAAGCGCTCGTCGTACACGCGCGCGCTCAGGTAATACGTGAGCGGCATGCCCACGTGGTAGGCGAGGAACAGCGCGATCAGCCAGTTCGCCAGCATGCGTGCGCGTACTGGCGCGGGTGCGGCTCGATCGCTCGCGGTGCCCGGCTCGGCCATGGCGTGGTGGTTTATCACGTTCAGTTGGGGCGCGCGCAGCTCACACTCGCGCGCTGTCTTTTGCGCTACGCTCCGGCCGCACACAAGGAGGCACCGGTCATGGTCGCGTATTCCAAAGGCATGCCCACGGGCACACCGGCACCGGCGTTTTCGCTGCCCGGCGTGGACGGCAAGACCTACTCGCTCGACTCGTTTCGAGACGCCAAGTTGCTCGTCGTCATCTTCACCTGCAACCACTGCCCGTACGCGCAAGCGCTCGAGCCGCGCTTCATCGAGCTGCAGCGGGACTACGCGGCAGCCGGTGTGCAGCTCGTTGCCATCTGCTCGAACGACGCCAAGGCCTATCCAGACGACGACTTCGCGGGCATGCAAGCGCGCGCCCGCGAGCACGCCTGGAACTTCCCCTACCTGCACGACGAGAGCCAAGCCGTGGCGCGCGCCTACGACGCCGCCTGCACGCCCGACATCTTCGTCTTCGATGCCCAGCGCAAGCTCCGCTACAACGGCCGCTGTGACGACAACTGGAAGGAGCCCGCCAAGGTGCAAAAGCCCGAGCTGCGGCGGGCCCTCGACCTGCTCCTGCAGGGCCAGCCGCTGGACTTCGCGGTCACCCCAGCCCTGGGCTGCTCCATCAAGTGGCGCGCTCCTTGACCCGCATTCGCCGGCTGGTTGCGCGAAGCTCTTGCGCCGCCCGCAAATGCGGCTAAAGTTCCGGCCGCATTTGGTGGATGTAGCTCAGTGGTAGAGCGCTGGATTGTGGTTCCGGATGTCGCGGGTTCAATCCCCGTCATTCACCCAAGTCGAGACCGAAGAAGCCGGCGAAGCCTTTCGAGGGTCGCCGGCTTCGTTGTTCAGCTTTGGCGCTCAGGTTTCCGCTTGCGAGGAGATCGCGCGCAGCGACTTGGCGAAGCCCTCCAGCAGCTCGGCGAGCAGCGTCGCGAGCTCTCTTGGTGCGTCGATTCGCACGCCGCCGTCGGGCAGTTGCGACAGTGACACGCGCGAGAACGCGCTGCTCAAGTCCGCGATGGCAGGCGTCACCGCAGGCGCGCTGGATTGCTCCGCGGGTTGCCTGTCCAACGCTTGCGCCTGCGGGTGCTCGAACGCTTGCACGCTTGGCTCGGCCTCATCACCGTCGCTGTCCGCTGCGGGGAACGGTAGCTCTGCGCCGTCGACTAGCTTCTTCACTCCGTCCAGGAACGAGCCGCTGCCTTCAAAGCGTACCTCGTCCGTAGTGCCGTCGAAGAGCGAGGAGAACACGGCGCGCTTGTTCGACACCAGCTGTGCGATGCGTGATTCGATGCCCTCGTCGGTGACCAGGTTGTATACGTCGATCGGCAGCGTCTGGCCCAATCGGTAGATGCGGCCGATGCGTTGCTCCAGCACGGCGGGGTTCCACGGCAGCTCGAGGTTGATGCAGCAGCTGGCTGCGCGCTGCAGGTTCAGTCCGACTCCTCCCGCATCGCTCAGGAACATCAAGCGTGCCGTCGGGTCATCGTGGAGCTCGACGATCGCCCGTTCCCTTTGCTTGCTCGATTCGGCGCCAGTGAAGAACAGCGCGCGCACTCCTGCCTCGGCCAGCACGTCGCGCACGCTCCATTCCGCCAGGCGCAGCATGTTGCGCCACTGGCTGAAGACCACGGCCTTGCGCTCTTGGGAGATCACGACATCGGCGACGAGCTCGCGCAGCGCTGCAAGCTTCGGCGTGAACAGCGTGTCGAGCAGCGCCTGGGTCGGTCGTGCGCTTTGCACGCAGCGCGGCCACTCGGTCTCGAAATCGAGCTGCGCCAACGGGCTGCTACGCGCCTACCAGATGCGCGTCACGCCGTAGGCGTCGAGCGCGGTGTCGATGCTGATGATGGAGACGCGCTCGGCTTGGGCTTGCGCGATCAACATTCGGTCGAAGGGATCACGATGCGGACCGGGAAGGTTGCCGGCGATCTGCGCGTGCTCGACCGAGATCGACAGACTGGAGAATCCTTGATCGAGGATACATGAGGGAACGTCGGCCGCGACTTCGAGTGCGCCCGGAAGCTTGCCAATACGAGCTTTGGTCGTGATCTCCCAAACCGATGCTGCGCTGACCAGGATCTCATTGTCTTCGGTCTGGATGAGCTGCCGAAGCCTGCGCAAGAGTCGTTTGTCGCCGTCCAGCCACCACAAGAGAACATGTGTGTCGATCAGCAGGCGCGGCATCACGATTCCCAGTGCGCTAGCTCGGCATCGGGAAGGGGCTCGAAGAACGCGGCGCCGACTCGTGCGCGGCCCTTCATCGCACCGAACTTTCGGCGCTTGGGCCTTCGCCGAATCGCGACCAGCCGGACCACAGGCACATCTCTGCGCGCGATTACGATGTCTTCGCCGTTCTCGGCGGCCTGAATGAGCCGCGAGAGCTGTGTCTTCGCTGCGTGCACGGTGACGCGTTTTCCAGACATGACTAAGTCAATCTAGCTAAGAAGGTTGTGCGCCGCAACTGGAACGCCGATTCGCAGGCGGCGCCCGCACCGTTGCCAGGGCCACGATGCGGCGCTCTGCTGCACGCAGAACGACGCCGGCCGATCGGCTGTCTCTGCCGTTTCGGCGCAGTCTGCTGCTCGGCGAAGCTCACAGAAGGTCGCGTAACTACTCACAACCGCTTCGTTTTCCCGTGCTTCACTCCCCGTCATTCACCCCAGAACGTAGCGACAACGAAGCCGGTGCCCGGGAGGGTTCGCCGGCTTCGTTGCTTGTGTGCCGCTGTGGCGAGGCAGGCCGCCCCCCGAGGTCGCAGCGCGCAGTCGCGTTCACCGCTTGCCGGCCGACCTCTTCTTGCGAACGCTGCTCACCCGCGTCGCCGATTTCTTGGTCCCCGCGCGCTTCTGCGCGGTCTTGCGCGGTGCCGCCTCGGCGAGATCGATCCCAAACACGTCCGACAGGTCGGTCGCATCGAGTAGCTTCGTGCGCTTCGGTTTCTTTGCGGCGGTGCGCAGCCCCTTGCCGGCGTTGGTGATCAGGTCTTGCTCGCTCACGGCGCGCAGCGCGAAGAGTAACTCGGGTCGCTCGTCGAGGCGTGCGCCGACGCCGTAGAGTACTGCGGCCACGTGCTTGCACATGGCCGCCCAGTCTGGGCAGCTGCAGTCGAAGCTGATCTCTTTGGGCGCGGGAAACAGCCCCGCGTCTTGCTTGCACATGCGCTGCATCACGCCTTGCGAGAACTGGCCTTGCAGCAGCTCGACGAGTGAGTCGATCTCACCCGCGCAGTCGTTGACCAGAGTGCTCCAGCGCGCTTTGGGCAGCGTCGCGATCTTCACTTCGACTTTGTACAGCTCGGAGCCGCTCACCCAGGCTGCAACTGCGCCCTTGTCGATCTGCAGGTCGACCACCGAGCCGTTGCGCGCGTAGGTGCGGCCGCGCGGCAGGCGGTTCTCGTAGTCGCCGTAGCCTTCGAGGTTCTCGCACCACGACTTGCCCCAGAAGGTCTTGGCGATCACGCGGCCGTCGATGACGACGGGTGCGACCGGGTGGCCCTTCTTCTTGAGCTTTGCCATTTGCTGCGCAGCCTTGCGACGGCGTTCGGCTGCGGACACGTAGGGCTTCCACTCGTAGAACATGGGCTAG
>JADGRE010000167.1 GCA_017881185.1 Pseudomonadota bacterium
GTTCGAAGCCGACCAGACCGGGCACGACTTTCGCGAGGTATTCTTCGATACGTTGTTTGGAGCTCCTCGCCCGCCCTTGCTCCATGCGAGCCGTGACACTGGCCAGGTTGCGTCCGTCGCGCGCAAGCAAGTCTCCCTTGTCCGGCGCCTGCAATTCTCGGATCTTCGCCGGGTTGTCGCCGGAGCAAGGTGACCAGACCGGCTTGGCCGCCGGCGATGCCCGTCGTGCAGGCACGTGTGTGATGGCCGCTGAGCAGCGCCGGACTGAACGGTGCAGCACCTGGCTGCAAAGCCCAGGGTCAACTGCCGACATGAGGCAGGCTCACGGCATTGGCTGAGCGCTCAACCGCCGGCCAGTAGTTTGCCGCCCGCAATCACCAGCACCAGCGCAAGCCAGCGCTTGATCACCACGTGAGACAAATGCGCGCTGCCCAGCTGTGAGCCGAGCAGGCCACCCGTGAGCGCGGCGAGCGCGAGACCCACGGCTGGCAGTGGCAAACGCCCGGTCTTTCCAAACTGGCCGAGCAAACCACTCAGCGAGTTGACGAGGATGAACATCGCAGACACCGCCGCCGCCTCTTTCGCGCGCGCCCAGCGCATGAACAGCAGCACCGGCGTGAGAAAGATTCCGCCGCCCGTGCCGGTGAGACCGGACAAGAGGCCAAGCCCCGCGCCGGTCGACAGTGCCACGGCAGGCGAGGGCGGTGCGCCTACTTCATCGCTGGTCGGCCTCGCCAGCAGTCGCGCCGCCGACAGCAGCAACACCACCCCGAGCAGCAGCTTCAGCGCCGCCGTGGGCAGCGTCAGGTAACCGCCGACGAATGCACACGGCACCGACGCCAGCGCGAATGGCCAGAACAGCGCCCAGCGAAAATGCCCGGCGCGCCAGAACTGAAAGCTCCCGAGGCTCGCGACCACGACGTTGAGCATCAGCGCGGTGGGCTTGATCTCCTGCGGCGACATGCCGAGCAGCGCCATCACCGCGATGTAGCCCGACGCGCCGGCATGGCCGACCGTCGAGTACAGAAACGCTACCGCGAACACCGACAACCACAGCAGCGGCGACCCGGCGTGCACGCGGTGCGCCCTCAGCTCTTGCTGCCGCTCACGCGCGCGACGGCGTCGGCCACGTCTTCTTTGCTGCCGATGTACAGCGGCACGCGCTGGTGCAGGTGCTGCGGCACCACGTCGAGGATGGCTTGGGTGCCGGTCGAGGCCGCGCCGCCCGCTTGCTCGGCGAGCATCGCCATGGGCGCCGCTTCGTAGAGCAGGCGCAGCTTGCCGTTCTGGTTCTTCTTGTCAGCTGGATACGCGAACACGCCACCCTTGAGCAGGGTGCGATGGAAGTCGGCGACGAGCGTGCCGACGTAGCGGCCACCGTAGGGCTTGCCGGTGGTCTTGTCGGGCGTCTTGAGCCAGCGCACCCAGTCGCGCACCGGCTGCTCCCACACCGCTTCGTTGCCCTCGTTCACCGAGTAGGTCTTGCCGCGCGCGGGCAGTTGGATGTCGGGGTGCGACAAGAAGAACTCGCCGACCGAAGGGTCGAGCGTGAAGCCGTGCACGCCGTCGCCGGCCGTGAACACGAACATGCACGAGGGGCCGTACACGAGATAACCCGCCGCGATCTGCGTGCGACCGGGTTGGAGACAATCGGCCAGCGAGGGCTCGGCGCCTTCGCTCACCCGTCCGTGCACGGAGAAGATCGTGCCGATCGAGATGTTCACATCGATGTTGGTCGAGCCGTCGAGCGGATCGAACATCAACACGTAGCGACCCTTGGGGAAGCGCGTGGGGATGGGGATCGGGTCGTCGACCTCTTCGCTCGCCATCAAGCACACTTGCCCGCCGGCCTCGAGGCAGTGGATGAGCGTCTGGTTGGCGAACTCGTCCAGCTTCTGAACGGTCTCGCCCTGCACGTTCATCTTGCCCGTGTGGCCGAGCAAGCCAGCGAGGCCCGCCTGACTCACACGACTGGCGACGATCTTGCCGGCCAGCGCCAGCTGCTGAAACAGCTGGGTGAACTCGCCGGTGGCGCTGGGGAACTCACGCTGGCGCTCGAGAACGAAGCGCTCCAGCGTCCAACCATGGTGCTCGGGCTTTTGTGTCGGGTCCATCCGCGCGCTGTCGTAGCAGAGCTAAGAGCCGATCCCAATACCCGTTCGCGGCGGCTTTGTCGGCTCTTAGCCCGCCAGGAAACTGGCGCGGTGCTCGGTGGCGCGGAAGGTGCCCGATTCGTTGCGGTACAGCACGCGGACCTCGACGGTGTCGTCGTGGGAGCCGCGCACCTCGGAGATGCTCTGCACCCGGCGGGTGCCGTCCTTGCTCATGGCCACGTGCACCAAAAGCTGCAGGGCGCCGGCGATCAGCGAGGCCAGCGAGGTGCGCGAGCCACCGAGCGCGGCCTGCGCAAACAGCTCGAGCTGCGTGAGCGCGGCACTGGGCCCCGGCGCGTGCATGCCGAGCAGCACACCGGTGGTGGAAGCCGCGGTGGTGAGCGCTGCCAGCGCGTCTTCGCCGCTCACGTCGTCGATGACCAAGCGGTCGTAGCGCAGGCGCGAAGCGTTCTTCAGCAGTGTGGCGAGCTTCATGTTGGGCGCAGCGCGCCGGCTCAGGGGCAGCGCCTGCGGGTGCATCAGGCTGACGCTCGGCGAGTCCTCGATGGTCACCACGCGTTCATGGTCTGGCGCCAGCGCAGCCAGGGCCGCAAGCAGCGTGCTCACCCCGGAGCCGAGCGGCCCCAGCACCAGCACGTTCTGCCGGTGCTGCACCGCAGCGCGCAGGAGCGCGAGCATGTCGCTCGACACGAGCCCATCGGTGATCATGCTCTCGGCCGAGCTCTGCCCGCGCGGCGGACAACGCACCGTGATGAGCGGGCCCTTGGGCGACAGCGGCGGCAGCAGCAGTTGCACGAGGCCCCCGCCTGGCAGCTGGCCTTCTTGAATGGGCGTGCCCAGGTCGAGCTTCTGGCCGGCGCGATGCATCAAGCGCTTGGCCACCACCAGCACGGCGTCGGCGCCCGAGAAGAACGAAGACACCGGCGACAGCCCGCCGCCGAGATCGGCGAGGATGCGCGCCGGCCCATCCACCACCACCTCGCGCACCGAACGGTTCGCGAGCAAGCGATCGAGCGGGCCCAGGCCCACCGCTTCGCTCACCGCGGCGTCACGCAAGAAGCGCCGATCGAGATCGGGGCCGATGGTGCCTTCGTCGGCGAGCTCGTCCATCAAGCGCTCCAGCAGCGGTTGCTGCTCGGAGGGGAACGCGGCTTCCTCGGCGCGCGCGATGTTCATCTGCGTCGCCAGCCGCTCCATCAACATGCTGAGCGCGCCCTGCAGCCGCACCGAAGGTGCGAGCGCGGCCGGTGAAGTCTGTCCGCCGCGCGTGGCCTCCGGGTCGTCGGCCCACGGCGGCATGCTCTTGGCACTGTGACGTTGCAGCGCACGCTCGCGCGCTGGAATCGATGGCCGCGCGACGGGCGGCTGTGGCAGCGGCAGCGGGGCCGGGGTAGCCGGCGCGCCGGCGTCCTTGCTGCTGACGGCGGCGGGCGCCGGCGCAGGTGCTGCGGGCGGCGCAGCTGCTGCGGGCGGTGCAGGTGCTGCGGGCGGCGCAGGTGCTGCGGGCGGCGCAGCTGCTGCGGGCGGTGCAGGTGCTGCGGGCGGTGTGTGTACCGCAGCCGGTGCGGGCGGGTGCGGCTGCGCCGGTGGTGGCACCGAGCGCAACGCTTCGCGCGGGGGCGGCGGCGGCCGTAGCGTACCGGGTTCCGGCATGCCCTCGCCGTCTTCCGCAGCTGACGGCGGCGGCGCTTGCGGCCGCGAGCTGACCATCGGCGGGAGGGTCGCGTGCTGGATCGGATCGGCCAGCTGCGTGGCGTCGAACACGGGCTCGGGCTCGGGAATGTAAGGTACCGGTGCGCGCGAGGGCCGCGGGTCCGGCGATGGCGGCCCGGACAAGCTCGGCGCACGCGAGAAACGCGCCGCCGAGCTGGACACGCTGTCGCCCAGAGCATCGGGCACGGCCAGCGTGAGGATGAAGTCGCCGATGTAGATCTTGTCGCCCTTGCGCACGACCATCGGCGCCGAGATGCGCCGGCCGTTCACGTAGGTGCCGTTGGTGCTCTTCTGGTCGACCAGCACGTAGCGGTCGTCCTTGAACACCAGGCGCGCGTGGTGCTTGGAGACATTGTTCTTGGGCAGACAAATGTCGTTGTCTTCGAGCCGCCCGACGCCGATCTCGGGCCCCTCGAAGTCGAGCTGACGCTGGGCGCCGCCCTTCTCGGTGATGACGATGGAGAACACCAAGCGACCATTGAACAGGTGGGACGCGTGGTAGGTCAAGATCTGCCAGCCAGCGTACACAACTTGGCGCTGCACCATTCGCCTGGTGCGCCAGTTTGGGGCGCCGAAGCAGCCGGTAGGTTACGATGCGTCCAGGGCTGCCATGGCACGCAAGCGCAAGAAAGCCGGACCCACGCAGGAGGCAGAGCAAGCTGCGCCCAAGCCGCCGCCCAAAGTGGCGACGCAGCTCGGCGCGCTGCTAGCACAGGCCGGCGTGAAGCCTGCGCCGAAGTCCGTGCCTAGGCCCGCGCCCAAGCTCACGCCCACGTTCACGTACGGCATGCGCCCGGCCGGCCCCAACACCTTGCCGCCGCCGGCGCCCGAGCCTGCGGCGCGTGTCAGCGCGCGTCCGCCTTCGCTGGCCGCCGGTGCAGCGGCCGACACCGCCACAGTTGCAGGGCGCAGCGGCTCGGAGCTGCGCTTGCTCAACGACGCCTACGCCGGTGCACGCCCGCTGGCCGCTGGGCCGGTTCGCCGCCCGGTCACGCCCTTCGAGCGAGTGGCGCAAGCCGCAGCGCGCGACGCCGTGCGCTCCGAAGATCGCGTCGCCGAAGCCGCAGCGCGCACCCGCCTCGATGCGCTCGTCGCAGGCAGCGTGCGCTTCAACGTGCAACGTGACGACGCCTTCGTGCATGGCCTGCGCTCCGACGCCTCGGTCAAGTTGCTCTCGCGCCTCACCGGCAAGAGCTTCGCAGCCGAGGCCTCGCTCGACCTGCACGGCCGGCGCGCGGCCGAAGTCGCACGGCTCGTCAGCGAGTTCGTACGCACAAAACACCGCAGCGGCGCGCGCAGCCTGCTCATCATCGCGGGCAAAGGCTTGCACTCCGAGGGCGGCGTGGGCGTGCTCGGCGGCAGCGTGGTCGACGCGCTCGTGCAGGGCGGCGCGGCCCCGTTGGTGCTGGCGTTCGCGACGCCACACGACAACCACGGTGGCAGCGGCGCGATCGCCGTGCTGCTGCAGAGCTGAACGCCAGCGCCGACAGCTGCAACGTCAGCCCCTTGTCGATGGTCGATGTCGCGTGGAGCGCTGCGCGCCTTTCACTCACTGCAAGAGCGGCGGCGCGGGCGGGCGGTCGTCGGGCGAGACGCACGACGACAGGTCGAACAACATGAACTCGAGCGCCTTCTCCTGCGGCGAAAGATCCGCGTCTGCGCACTCCGCCGGCACCGGCATCACCGGCATGTCGCTCGACGCGGCACCCACGTGCAGATCGCTGAACACCACGCGACCGCAATACTGGGTGCCGTCGGGCCTCGGCAGCGCGTTGGTCGGCGTGTTGAACGAGAAGTACTGGGTGGAACCCGAGGCCATCGAGCCGGGAGCGATGACGATCCACGGCTGCGACGGCTTGTTGGCGGGCATGACGACGGCGTTCTGGCGCGCTTGCATGATGGGCAAGCGGCCGTTGGTCAAGGCGTTCACGTTCGTCAGCCATTGCTTCATCGCGACGCCCTTGGGGAAGGCGCCGCCGCCCGGCAGTTGCGTGACGATGTCGCCGAAGACCGTGCCCAGATCGCTGCCGCCGGACGTCCAGGTGGCGAGGTTCTCCACGCTGTACGGACCGGTCGTGAAGAAGGCATAGTGATAATGCGACGCGAACACGCGCCCGCCGGCTGCCGCATAGTCGTGCATGGCCTGCTCGGTCGCCAGCGTGACCGTGGTCTCGGCGCCCTCGCACGAGAGCAGCACGATGTCGTACGGCATCAGCGACGCCAGGTTGTTCCACAGCGCAGCCGCGCTCATCGGCGCGGCCGGCGAAGTGTTGGGCGCAGGCCCGTTGGGTCCGATGGGCCCGGCGCCCTGGAAGATGTGAATGCGTCCTGCGGCACCCGTGCCCGGGGTGTACTCCGCCTTGTCCACGCCGATGCGAGCGAGCAGACATTCGAGCGTGTCGGCGCTGCCGGTGGAAATGGCGATGTTCGGAATGTCACCTTCGATGTGACTCTTGGGCAAACGCAGCGACTTGTCCGGCTGTGGATTGTCCTGACACTTGGTGACGTTCGCGAGCTTGGTCTGCATGCGCCAGCGACCCACCTGGATCACCAGCGGGATGTTGGTGCCGCTGGGCGCGTCGTTGATCCTGAACGCGCCGGAGGCGTCGGTCAGCGCAACGGCGATCGGCTTGCCGGAGTAGAGGTCGTTGCACATGTCGCACGACGGACCGGTCTTGAGCGGCTGCACAGCCTCGTTCGGCACGTACACCACGACGTTGTAGATCGGGTTCTTGCCAGCGGGATCGTAGATCTTGCCGCTGATCGACGTGGTGCCGGCAACGCAGCGTTGCACCTGACACTGCAACCCAGTGCACATCCCACCGCCCACAGTGCCGGTTCCTGCTGTCATCATGACCGTGCTGCCGGCGCCGCCGGCAAAGCTGCCGCTGCTGCCAGCCGTGAGGCCGCCGACGCCGCCGACGCCGCTGGCGGCGGAACCAGCAATGTTGCCGTTGCCGGGCTTCGGAGCGCTCGACGAGCAACTGACGACCAATAGCAGCGCGCTGAGCAGCTGGTGACGACGCATGTTCAGCCTCCTCGGTCGATGAAGCACGGGAGTATCATGGCTTTCGCCACGGTTCACACAGCGGCGCGCGGAAGGTGCGAAACTGCCTTCACGCCCGCATGTGAGGACCGGCTGTGATCCCACTCAAGCCGATGCAATTTACTTGGTCACCCCCGAGCCGAAACACACGTTCTGTGGCACTCTCATGGTTGGTGCAGGTCTGTGCGTGGGCGCATGGCGTCCGGGGAGTGGTGCAATGCGGTATTCCTGGATCGTTGGTTGTCTGGTCGTCTTGGCGGCGTGCTCCGCGAGCAGCGTGGGCAGCAAGTCGGGCCACAACTCGGGTTCCGGCAACGGCAGCGGCGCTGGGACGGGCAGCGGCACCAGCGGCAACTCGGGTGGGGGCGCCGGGAACATCGGTATTGGCAGCTCCGGAGCCAGCGGCGGCTCGAACGGTACGGCGGGGGCAGGTGCGGGCCCCAGCTCGACGAACCCCACGGGTCAGGGCGACCAGTGCAGCGCGGTCGGCATGAAGCGCGCGTGCTGCGGCAAAGGCAACCAGACTTGCCAGGGCACCGGCGAGTTCCCGATGTGGGGGCCGTGCATCGGCAGCAACGGCCTGACCATGACGAAGTGTACAGTTCCCAGCGGCTGCGGCGTGGGTGAGAACGCCAAGTCCTGTGACGCGGGCGTCCCGGACAGTGGTCCCCCTGGTGACAGCGCGGTGCCGATTCTTCCGCCGGCGCCCAAGTTGTGCACCGATCCGACCGTCAGCACCGAGCCGCAGATCATCGCAGGCTACTCGCCGACCACCGGCCAGACCGTCGGTGGCAACGGCCAGATCAAGGTCTGGGTCACCGACGAGTGCCCAGCCTTCATCGCGCCGAACGAAGTCGTCGATGCCACGACCGGCATGATCTCCACGCCTGGCGATCGCACGGCGCTCGCCACCGACAACTACCTGGATGAGCCCGCGCTCTACATCGCGCCGCAGTCGGCAGACAACGGTGGAACGCCGCACTTCCCTCAGTACGTCAAGGGCGCCTACAACAACATGCCGCCGGCTCCCGGTGGCTCGCCCAACTTCGCCGGCTGCTTCCTCGGCACCGTGGGTGCCAAGGGTCCCGCGTACGACCCACCGCCGGCGGGCACCGCTGCGCTCAACCAGCTCTACAACACCGAGTTCGTTTGGGACGTCAACAAGCTCGGCCTGGCGCCCGGCTCGTACATCGGCGAGTTCTCGATCCACGACGGCGACCGCGAGCGCGCGATCGGCTGCGTGAACATCGTGATCTCCGGCACCAACTGACGCGCCAGCTCCGCCCAACTCTACAAGGGCAGGGCAAGCTCGCTAAACAAGAACGCCTGGCTCGCGACGTCGATCGCGGACCAGGCGTTTTTGTTTGGGCGGGCACCCGAGCGCCGTGTCAGCTGCAGCGCGCTCTGCCGCTCGGCAGGGGCCACCGGTTCTGCCGACTGCGCGTTGCAGGCTCGACTTGCTTCGAACGCAGAGCGCCGCGCATACTCCCCCGTCATCGACTTCTTGGCGCACCCTGTGTGGAGGACGCAGCATGGCTAGCAACGACTCTTCAGACGAGCTCGAAGTGCCAAGCCGTCGGCGCTTTTTGAAAGTGCTGGCCGCATCAGCGGCGCTGCCGACGATCTTGCCTGCGGCGCTCGAAGCCTGCGGGTCTGCGGGCGTCACCGGCGATGTCGCTGCTGGCAAGGTCGCAGACTTGCAGGTGGATACGCTCGAGGCGCTCAAAGGCGAGGGAGTGTGCATTGGCCGCGACGCCCGCGGCGTCTACGCGATGACACTGACTTGCACGCACGCAGGTTGCGACATGTCGGTCGACGGCAGCGTCTCGATCTCTGGCATCCGCTGCGGCTGCCACGGCAGCATGTTCGACGCGACCGGCAACGCGGTTCGCGGGCCGGCCATCCGATCGCTGCGGCACTTCGCGGTCTCCGTGGATGCGCAGCAGAACCTCACCATCCACGCCGGGACCGATGTCAGCGCGACCACGCGCACCGCGGTCTGAGCCGAGTGTCCCACCGCGATCCTGCTCCGGCCGCGATCTTCGACAGCCAAGCTGCTAGGCTACCGCGAGTCGTTCCGACACCATCGTTCGTGTCGCCTTGCTGCACGGGGGCCGTGCAGGTCGCCCACGTTACCGACTCGCTGGAGCGCACGGTTCATGCCACCTACCCCCCAAGCCTTCCCGACCAGAGCATGCCGCCTCGCGTTCTCCGCGATCAGCTGCTCACTCGCGTGCGCTGCGCTGCTCGTCGCAGGCTGTAGCAACAAGCCCGAGGCGGCATGCGGCGCAAGCTGCGCTCCCGCTGCCAAGTGGACCGAGCTCGCGCTGATTGCCGGGCACCTTGGAGGGCCGGGCTGGGTGGACGGCCCGGCGAGCTCCGCGCACTTCGAAGGTCCGTTCAGTCTTGCTTTCGATGGCAAGAACCATTTGTACATGACCGACGCGTCGCGGATCCGTGATTACGAGCTCTCTTCGAACACGGTGCGCACGATCGCCGGTGGGCCCACCCCCGGCAGCGCCGACGGCGACGTTGCCAAGGCCACCTTCTTCCAGCCCAACGGCATCCTGGTCGCCGACAACGTGCTGTACGTGGCCGACGAAGAGAACAACACGGTGCGCAAGCTCGAGCTCGCAACCAAGAAGGTCACCACGCTGACGGGCCAAGCCAGAGTTGTCGGCCATAACGATGGCGTCGGCACTGCCGCGCTCTACCAAGAGGTCATGGGTCTGGCGTGGGACCGCGCCGCAGGCCTGCTCTATCTCACCGACACCGACAACCACACCATCCGCACGCTCGATCTCAAGACCGGCGTCGTCACCACGATCGCCGGCAAGGCCACCGTGAGCGGCACCGATGACGGCATCGGCGCTGCGGCTCGCTTTGCTTTGCCCGTCGCGCTCACGCTCGATGTCGCCAGCCAAACGCTGTTCATCTCCGACACCGGCAACCTGTCGATCCGCAAGATGACACTCGCTGACTTGCGCGTGTCGACTGTCGTCGCAGCGTTACCAGGAGACGCTGCACACGCGTTGGTGGTGAATGGGTCCGAGCTGTTCGCAACGGTGGCATCGGAAGTCATCGCCGTGTCCATCAGCACGGGCACGATCCGCACGGTGGCTGGCAGCGCGACGACGCCCGGCTTCGTCGACGGCACGGGAGCCGCGGCGCGCTTCGTTGCGCCCTACGGCATGGCCCCGGATGGGCACGGCAGTGTGTTCATCGCCGATCCCGGCGGCAACGCCATACGCAAGCTCGGGCTTGCCAGCGCTGCGGTGACCACCGTCGCAGGCGGCAGCTCGATGGGCGCAGTCGACGGCGTGGCCGAAACTTCCCGGTTCTCGAGGCCGCAGGGCGTTGCGGAGGTGAGCCCCGGATTGCTGTACGTGGCCGATACGCAGAACGATGCGATCCGCAGTGTCGCGCTCGCCAGCGGCAAAGTGAGCACTGTAGCCGGTGCGCTCGGCAAGGCAGGTCACATGGACGGCCAGCCCGCAGCTGCGCGCTTCGACCGCCCCGCCGCCATCGCGCTCGATGCAGGTCGGTATGTTTACATCGCAGAGCTTGGTAACAAAGATCTGAGGCGGATCGACTTGTCGTCAGGCGCGGTGTCGACGCTGGCTCTCAAGTCGGAGCCTGTGAGCGCCGCAGTGAAATTGACCGCACCGCAAGGCCTCGCCTTCGACCAGGGTCACCTCTACGTCACCGAAAGCGCGCGCATTCTGTCGGTCGACATCGCGGCGGGGAAGATCTCGGTGCTTGCAGAAGATCCTGGCACCAGCACCGTGTTTGCGGCGCTCGCAGGCATTGTCGCCGACGGGCACGGCAAGCTCCTGGTTGCGGACGTCCTCAAGAACTCGGTGCTGCAGGTGGCGATTGACACGGGTGCCGTCACGACCTTCGTCGGACCGGCCGAGTTGGGCGTGGATCGACTCTACTATCCGCGTCAGCTGGCACTGCGGGCCGACGGAACGCTGTTCGTCGCGGACGCGTACTCTGTCCGCCAAGTCAACAAGGACGGCAGCGAGCTGACGACGGTGGTCGGCGTGCTCGACGGGCGTGGCGTACGCCTGGGCAAGCTGCCCGCACAGCTCAGTGAGTCCACCGCCATCGCTTTGACCAGCAAAGGCACGCTCGCCATCGTGGTCGAGAGCTCGATCCTCGAAGCGAGGTAAGGAGAGTTGAAGATGGGTGCAATGCGATATTCCTGCATCGTCGGTGTGTTGGCCTGCTCGCTGGCGTGCTCACAGGGCTGCGCAGGCAGCAAGGGCAATGGCGGCGGGTCGGGCGCCAGCGGTTCGGCCAGCGCTGGAAGCGGCGGCAGCACGAGCGGGTCGGGTGCAGGCGCAGACGCCGGCTCGAGCAAGAACCCCACGGGTCAGAACGATCCGTGCAGCAAGGCTGGCGACAAGCGTGCTTGCTGCGGCACGGCAGGCACGCAGACCTGTCAGGGCACCGCCAAGATCCCGGTGTGGGGGCCGTGCATGGCCAGCTCCGGCCTGACTCTGACGACATGCAGCGTTGCCAGTGGTGACGGTGGCGGGCTGTCGGTGCCCAAGGCGTGCTCCGATCCGAGCCTCAGTACCGAGCCGGAGATCCTCGCGGCCTACCAGCCGTCCGGCAACCAGACTGTCGGCGCCAAGGGCCAGATCAAGGTCTGGGTCACCGACGAGTGCCCAGCTTTCCTCGCGACCGGCGAGGTGGTCGATGGGACCACCGGCATGATCACGACACCCGGCGATCGCACGGCGCTCGCCGAGGACACCTACCTCAACGAGCCGGCGCTCTACATCGCGCCGGACTCGGCAGAGGGCGGTGGAACGCCGCACTTCCCGCAGTACATCCGGGGCACCTACAACAACATGCCGCCCGCCGCCGATGCGCTGCCGAACTTCGTCGGCTGCTTCACCACAACCGTGGGTTCCAAGGGTCCTCCGCTCGAGACACCGCCGGCGGGTTCGGCTCCGCTCAACCAGCTCTACAGCACGGAGATCATCTGGGACGTCGACAAGCTCGGCCTGAAGCCCGGCTCGTACATCGCAGAGTTCAGTATCCACGACGGAGACCGCGAGCGCGCGTTCGGTTGCGTGAACATCACGATCTCTGGCACCAACTGACCTGTTCGTCACCGCGTCAGCTGCAGCGTCTCGTGCTGCTCAGCGCAGCACGCAGGCCGCGCGCATCGTGGAGTCGAAGCCGCCGTGGTGGTCGAGCACGGTGAAGAAGAAGCGCACGAGCTTGCCGTTGGGACCAACGGCGGCCTTCTCGGCCTTCGAAAGCTGCCAGGTCAGCTCGGTTTGCAGCTGTCCATCCACCACAGGCTGAGCGGGATCGAGCAAGGTGAAGCGCCGTGACAGCTCGCCTGCCGTGGCGTAGCTCGAGAGCTCCAGCGTCTCCAGCACCCCTTCGTGTAGCTCGCGCGCCTTGGCTGGATAGGCGATGTGGAAGGTGTCTATCTCGCCGTCCAACGTCGTCACCAGCTTCGCCTTGGCTGCGTCGGCGCAGTCGTCGTCTGTCGCTGGCAGGTCGGTAATCTTCGTCGTCGGCCACGCCGTAGCCCCATCGAGGCTCGTTCCATTGCCCGGCGAAATATTGAAAGTTGCCAGACCGAGATCGGGGTTCTTGTTTTGAAACTCCGACGAGTGCTCGATGCGGATCGTCGCGTAGACGCCGATGGTCTCGACCTCACTCGACTCCTTGCCGGGCTTGGGGTCGCAGCCGAAGATGTTGGCGAGGCTCGGATCCACGAACGGCCAGCCGTTGCGACAGATGACGCCCATCACCAGCTTGGCGCCCACCTTGCTGTCAGGCTCGATCTTGACGGTCATCTTCGGTGTGTGCGTGACACAGCTCTCGCCGAGCGTGCCGGTCACGGCCGATTTCCCTTCGAAGCCTTTGCAGCCGCCACCCTCGAGCTCGACCTTGTCTTGGCCCGGAAGCACGGGCCTCTGGATGGCGTCGATCAGCTCCTGACAGGTGGGAATGCCCGTATAGCTCGTGGGCGCTGTGCAGCTGAACAGGAAGGAAGAAAGCTCGGCGTCCGTGGTTTCTACGCTGGGGTACGCCATGCGAAAGGTGATCGTCGCGCTCTGCCCTGGCTTGGGCGTGCTGCGCGTGGCGTCGCCCACCACGCTGACCTGCGCGCCCAGCACGCGCATGTGGGTGATGACGCTGGCCTTGGGCAAGTCGTTGCCGCAGGCGC
>JADGRE010000344.1 GCA_017881185.1 Pseudomonadota bacterium
ACAACAAGGGCAAGAGCACCCGCACTGGGTAGGAGAGCCGCTCCGGCGCAAGCAGATGCCCCAGCACCGCCGCAGGCTTCTGGAAGAGCGCGCGCACGATGCCGAACGGACTGCCGCCCCAGAGCGCGAAGTGCAGGTCGAAGCTGGTGTGCGTGGACCAGTACAGCCGCTTGAGCACCAGAAACTGCACGAGCAAATACACCACCGCGATGCAGCTCACGGCGGCGCCGGCGCGGCGCAGCTCTGGGCCGCTGAAGAACGCGAGCCCGCCGAGCAGCACCGCCATCAGCGCGAAGTCGGCGCGGCATGCCATGAACGCGAGCGCGCAAATGAAGAGCGACCAGGCGTGCCGGCGATCGATGGCCTCGAGTGCCAGCGCCAGCGGCAGAAGCCCGAGCGTGCCCGGATGAAACTCGTAGGTCGCCACGTGGCCGAGGTTCGGATAGAGCAGGAAGGCGAGGGCGCCCACGATCGCGCCGCGCTCACCGAAGCGTCGTGCAGCGATGTCGGCGATGGGCAGCGCGCACAGCCCGAGCGCCAGACTCTGCGCGAAGAGCAACACCGGCACGGTGCCGAACGAGCGCCCGAGCAGGCCGAGCGGCCACAGCACCAGCGCCACGTGCGTGCCGAAGAAGTTGATGCCCGCGATCGGATCCCAGAAGTCGCCGTGCGCGAGACCCCAGGCCTGCCGGGCGTACAGCGCCAGGTCGAAGGTGCGGTTGTGAAACGTGAAGTAACGCTGCAACGCCTCGATGCTGGTGAGCGCCGCAAACGCCGCGCTGAGCACCCAAACCCCCAAGCGCGTGCGAAGAGCCATGAGGACGAGCATAGTAGCCGAGGTGAGAGGTCTCTACGCCATCGTCGATCCCGAATACTGCGCGGGCCGCGATCCGCTCTGGGTCGCCGCAGAAATCCTGCGCGGCGGCTGCGCAGCGCTGCAACTGCGCGCCAAACAGCCGCAGCGCCCACAAGAGCTGCGCAGTCTCGGCGCCGCACTGCTGGGCCTGTGCCGCAAGGCCGGCGTGCCCTTCTTCGTGAACGACCACGTGTGGCTGGCACGCGAGCTGGGCGCCGAGGGCGTGCACCTGGGCCAATCCGACTTACCGACCGACCAAGCCCGTCGCGAGCTCGGAGCCCACGTGCTGATCGGCCGCTCCACCCATTCGCTGCAACAAGCCGAACAGGCGCAAGCGCAAGGCGCCAACCTCATCGGCTTCGGCCCGATCTTCGCGACGCAGACCAAACAACACGCCGACGCCGTGGTTGGGCTAGAGCAGCTCGCGCAGGTGTGTCGCACAGTCCGCATTCCAGTGATCGCCATCGGCGGGATCACCCTGGACACCGGCGCCGAAATCGCCCGCGCAGGTGCACCCCTAGCCGCCGCGATCAGCGCCGTATGCGCAGCCGCAGATCCAGCCAGGGCCGCAGAGCAGCTGCATCGGGCGCTCCTCGCAAGCTGAGATCATGCAACGCTGTGTTGCACATAGCCATCTTACCGCGAGGTGGTTTGGGGTCGGCCGGACGCTCTGCCGAGCCCGAGCCCGACCTGCCAACCCCAAGCGCTCCGGCAGAAATCGTGGCACGCTCGCACAGTGTCCGCGCCCGATTCGACCGACTCCGCGCTCCTGCGCGAGCTGCGCGCTCTCTACGCGCAAGTCGATGCGCTTTACTCCGACTGGAGCTGCCCCGGCAGCACCGAGTGTTGTCGCTTCGGCATCACCGGCCGCCAACCGTACGTCACCTCCATCGAAGTCACTGCCATCGAACGCGCCCTCGCACAGCGCGGCGGCCCGCTGCACGCCAAGAAGCGCGCGCTACCGCTGACGGCAGACGTCGCGCACGAACGCATCTGCCCGTTGCTCGATCGCCAGGGTCGCTGCTCGGTGTATGCCGACCGACCACTCGGTTGTCGCACCTTCTACTGCGAGCGGGCCAGCGCGGGCGCAGGCCCCGCACGCGAGCAGCTGCGTGAGCTCGTGCGTCGCCTGCAGGAGCTGGCTTCGCGTCAGCGCATGGGCGGCGAGCTGGCGCGACCGATCACGCGCGTGTTCGGTGACTGACCATGCTTGACGGCAGCCGCGTCTTTTGTCAGGGCTTGCGCATGCTCGATCCCGCCTTCGTCGCGGACTGCCCGTATGCCCCTTCGGGCCTCTTGCTCGACGAGATCACCACCGTCGATCGCGAGCACAGCCGCATCGTGGTGCGCATGCCCACGCACGACGACCTGCCCATCACCCGCGAGCAACGCGCGCATCCCGTACACCACCCGCGCCACGTCAGCGGCGGACTGATGGTCCACATGACCGGCATGGCCGGCTTCGCGCACTTCTACTACGTGGTCGGCTTGCGTCACGCCGACGGCTGGCTGGGCTACGGCGGTCGCATCCACTCGGCCCGCTTCCGCGCGCTCGCCCCGCCCGGCGAGCCGCTGCACATCGAGTGCATCGGCACCCGCGAGCGCCGCGGCGACGACACCATCTTGTCCCGCTACGACTTCCGCATCACCCAAGGCGCGACCCTCATCTACGAGAGTGACCAAACCGCATTTTGGACCAAGACCCGGCTCCCGCCAGCGCCGCCGTGACGAGCAGAATGCCGTGCAGCGCGCCGCGTCCGAGCGGCTAGCCAGGATTGCGCGCCGTCACGCACCACGCGCTCGAGCCGAGCACCACGCCCTGCTCGGTCGTGTGCTTGGCCAGCAAGGCGAGCACTTCGGCCTCGATGATCGCCCGCTTGCGTTCGCCGGCCTCGCCCGCCTCGCGCACGATTTCCCCCGCTGGGCCGAGCAGCAGCTGGAACTCCACCGCCGCCTGCGGCGTCGCGCCGATGCACGAGCGCACATCCGTACGCATGAAGCTCGGAGCTTCGAAGCCTGCAGCCGTCAGCATCTGCGTGACGGTCGCTTGGTCGGCCATGGAAAACGGGCCGGGGCCACAGTTGGGAGCGTCGTCGGGCGGCGCTGGCAAGTGCGCCTGCGCGATGCCCTTGGGCAAGCCCAACCACGGGTTGTCACCAATGTCGCGCCAGACGATCATCATCAGCCGGCCTTGCGGCTTGAGCGCGCGGCGCAGGTTGCGCAGCGCCGCCACCGGGCTGCCAAAGAACATCGTGCCAAAACGCGAGAAGCACAGATCGAAGTCCGTGTCGAAGCGCGCGACCTGCGCATCGGCGACCGCGAAGTGCAGGTTGTGCAGCCCCGTGTGCCGAGCGTCGTCGCGGCCGGTCTCGATGAACGCGTCGCAACAATCGACCCCGAGCACGTAACCCGCGGGGCCGACCATGCTCGCGAGCTGCAGGCTCGTCTCACCGAAGCCACAACCGACGTCCAGCACGCGTTGCCCGGGTTGCGGCGGAAACTTGGCGAACGCGGCGTCGCTGTGGCCCGAGAAGCCGCCCACCAGCACCTGACGAAAGCGCCGGAATTTCGGCACCAAGATCTCGTTCCAGACCTTCACGTGCTCGGCGTTGGGAGTAATCAGCTGTTCCATCGAGACCGCCGCGGACCAGCCTGCCATCTTTTGCGCGGCGCGCAAAGCCGGGGCTGGCGGCCCACCCAGCCGCGCAGCTGGGCCACCCTCACATCAGCGGAGCCAGCAAGCGGCCAAGGTCTTCGGCCGTGGCCCGCACCCGCCCGGCGTCGGGCAAGCGCGGCAAGCAGTGCTGCAACAATTCGTTGAACCACTCGGCAAACAGCGCGATCTCCGCCTTGCCGTAGACGAAAATAGCGATCTCGTAGTCGAGAAAGAGCGAGCGCATGTCGAGGTTGGCCGAGCCCAGCACCGCCACCTCTTGGTCGATGAGCGC
>JADGRE010000345.1 GCA_017881185.1 Pseudomonadota bacterium
TTTTGATGCGTGATCGCGCAGGACCGAGCGCGCAGGGCAAGGCGCGCCGAGGAGCAATAGCCGGCGCTATTGTGACGAGGAGCAACGCAGCCATGCGCGGTCGAGACAAGCGAGGACGCATCAAAACCTCTCGGTCAGACCACTAGGCGCCGCGTGCGTGTCGCAGCTCCGCTTCGAGCGCGTCGTAGGTACGCTGCCGCAGACGCTCCACCGCTTGCGCGGACTGCGGGTCGCCCTCGGGAGCAATCGGCGGCAACACCACGTAGTGCTGCGGTGCACGCCGCGGCAGAATGCTGCCGAATGCGCCGAACGCGACGGGCAAGTCGTAGCGTGGACCACCGAACACGCGCCGACCCAGCCAGTGCTCGTGACCGACCACCGAGTACATGTCGTCGATGCCCAAGCCGACGACCGGCACGATCGGCACGCGGGCCTGCAGCGCAACCTTGGCGAAACCCGCGCGCTGCTTCCACTGCAACACATAGCGCTGATCGCTCAGCTTCAAGCTGTCGTCCACGCCGCCCGGGTACACGAACACCAGCTCGCCGCTGCGCAGCAAGCTCTCTGCGGCGCGCGGCTCGCCGGGCAAGGCGCCAACTGCCGCGATCATCTGGCGGAAGCCAGGGATCTTCCACAAGTTGCGATCCGCCAACAAGCGCGGATACCTCCCCACATCGCGCACCACGAGCGCGGCGAGCACGGCCGTGTCGAGCGCGAAGAGCGCGTGGTTGCTCACGACCAGCGCACCACCCTGCCGAGGAAGGTTGTGAGCACCCTCGAGCGTGGCGTGGAAGTAATCGATGACCAACGACAGCGCGCGCTGACCCAGGGTCGTCTCCAGGAACGAGCGAAAGCGCTCGCTGGGAACCGGGATGCTAGGAACGGCGTCGGAGGAAACTGCTGCGCTGCTCACGCGCGAGTCCTATCACGTCCCGCGCGCGCGTCACATGCGGTAGCCCGCTGCGCCCCCGCTGCCACCGAGCGTCCCACCGGCGCCACTGCCCGAGCTGCCGACCGGTGGCGCACCCGTGCCTGCGCTACCGGAGCCTGCGAAGCCAGTGCCAGCCGCGCCAGCCGCGCCAGCCGCGCCACCCGCGACACCCGCGACACCCCCACCGCCTCGCGACACCTTGACCTTGGCAATGGCCGCGACTTCTCCAGTTGCGGCGGTTCCAGCGCCCGCGCTGCCCGTCGCGGGCACGCCCACCGAAATGCTGCTCGTGCTCGTGCCAACGTGGTTCTTCGCGCACGCGCCCAGTAGCAGCACGATCGCGACGCCCACACCCAGTAGCTCGTGCATCATGGTAACCCCCACCCTGCCGGCCGTACTCATTGTTGCGTGCGCGCAACGCTGTGTTGCACGCGAAGCTCGTAGCGCAAGCCGATATGCAGCCTCAAGTTGATGCTTTCACGCAGCCCAGGATCACGCCATGACCCAAGCAAGCCAAACCCAGCTCCACGACACAGCCAGCCAGCGCATGCCCGTTGCGTTTCTCCCGCACGGCGGCGGCCCGTGGCCATTCGTGGATCTCGGCCTCGATCGGCGCGAGGCTGCCGAGCTCACCAAGTACCTGCGCAGCGTGGCCGACTTGCCCAAGACGCCACCCAAGGCGCTGCTCGTGATCTCCGCACACTGGGAAGAGGCACAGCCCACGGTGATGAGCTCGCCGCGCCCGCCCATGTACTACGACTACTACGGCTTCCCGCCGGAATCCTACCGGCTCAGCTGGCCTGCGCCGGGTGCACCTGCGTTGGCCAGCCGCGTACGCGAGCTGCTCGACGCCGCCGGCTTTGCGAGCGGCGAAGACCCGCAGCGCGGCTTCGACCACGGCACCTTCGTGCCGCTGATGCTCACCTACCCCAAGGCGCAGATCCCCACGTTGCAGCTGTCACTCAAGCACGGGCTCGATCCGAGCGAGCACTTGGCCATGGGTCGCGCGCTCACGCCGCTGCGCGACGAAGGCGTGTTCATCCTGGGCAGCGGCATGACCTTCCACAACCTGCGCGCGTTTCGCGATCCCGCGGCCGGGCCCATCTCCGAGACCTTCGACGCCTGGTTGCGCCAGACCACCTGCCTGCCTCGAGCCGAGCGCGATGCGGGCCTGTCGCAGTGGTCGCACGCACCTGCGGCACGCGCAGCGCACCCGCGCGAAGAGCACCTCTTGCCACTGATGGTGATCGCCGGCGCCGCAGGAGAAGACCGCGCAGTCACGGCGTACGACAAGAAGTTCATGGGCGTACGACTGTCGGCGTATCACTTCGGCTGAGCCGCAGCGCAAGCGGGCGTCAGCTGCGCTCCACCCGCACCGCGTTCGGTAGCTCGTTGACGTCGTCCGGCTGCACCGGCACCTGCTCCTGCAGCACTGCGCCGATGGCTGCCACCACCTCACAGATACCGTCCGCGGCCTTGCCTTGGGCGATCGCGCGCACGAGCGTGTCGACCTGCGTCTGCCAGCCCGCATCGCGGACATGGGCGTGAATCCCCGAGTCGCCGAGGATCGCAACGCAACGCTCCTGCTCCGAGATCAAGATCAGCACGCCGGTGCGCGCACGGGTGGCGAACACCTCGTGGTGCAAGAACGCCTCGCGCGCGCAGCGCTGCACGCTGGCAGCCGTGCGCACCGCGGGTATTGTCAGACGCAACAGCGGCCCCCAACCGAGCGCTGTCCACAGGGCCACGGCGACCGCGATCTCCAGCCAGAGCAGCCGCGCCACACCCAGCAGTGGCCACATCCAGTGTGCAGCGGCGGTCGCCGCCAGCGCCAAGCTGCCCGCGTACAGCGCGCGCAGGTCGTGGTAGCCGTCGCTGCGGCGCACCACCACCACGGCGATCTCGGCGGCGGTACGCGTTTCGACCGCGCTCACGCTGGCCTCGATGCGCTGCAACGCTGCGTTGTCGAGCAAGCTCATCTCACCAACTCCCCGAGGCGCCGCCGCCACCGAAGCCACCCCCACCCCCGCCGCCGAAACCGCCACCCCCGCCACCCCCGCCGAAGCCGCCGCCTCCGAAGCCACTGCCACCCATCCAGTATCCACCACCGTAGCCGCCGCGGCGGCGCGACCGCGACAGCCCAGCGATCACCATGAAGACCAGCAGCGGCAAGAGCAGCGGTCCGATGAGCTCCCAGAGCGCCCGCGCCTTTTGCTCGGGCGTGGGTGCCGCTTTGGGCGCAGTGTCCTTGTCCTGCGGGTCCTGTGGCGAGGCCGCGTGCATCAACGCGCCGAACGCGCTGTCGACACCGCCGGCGAAGTCACCCTGCCGAAATGCGGGCGCGAGCACATCGCGCACGATGCGCGCGGCGATGGCATCGGGGATCACGCCCTCGAGGCCGTAGCCCACCTCGATGCGCATCTTGTGCTCGCTCGGCACGACGATCAGCACCAGGCCATCGTCGACGCCTTTGTGACCCAGCTTCCACTGTTCGCCCACGTGGATGCCGAAATCTTCGATGCTGTCGCCGGAGAGCGAGCTGACCGTGAGCAGCGCGAGCTGATGCTGCGTGCGGGTCTCGTAGTCCGCGAGGCGTCTTTCGAGCGCCTGCGCGCGCTCAGCTGGCAAGAGCTGCGCGTAGTCGTTGACGTGAGCGCGCAGCGCTGGCACCTGCAACGCGAACGCGAGGCCTGCGCACGAGCACAGCGCGCCCACGGCCAAGATCGCGAGCTGCTTGCGAATGCTCGAGCTCATCGGCCCCCGCTAGTGGTCTGACCGAGGGGTTTTGATGCGTGATCGCGCAGGACCGAGCGCGCAGGGCAAGGCGCGCCGAGGAGCAATAGCCGGCGCTATTGTGACGAG
>JADGRE010000346.1 GCA_017881185.1 Pseudomonadota bacterium
GCTGGAACCGAGCACGGGTAAGCTCTCTGTGACTGACACGCAGCTGTATGCACTCGCGAACCATCCGGGTGGCATCGAAGCGCCGTCGATCGTCACGCATGCTGGCTACTACTACCTGTTCGTCTCGTACGACGCTTGCTGCCAGGGCGTGAACAGCACCTACCGTACGATGGTCGGCCGCTCCCAGAGCATCACGGGGCCGTACGTCGATCGCGCCGGTCAAGCCATGTTGCAGGGCAACGCCGAAGAGCTGCTCAAGAGCGATGGCCGCTATATCGGCCCCGGCGGGGGCACCGCATTTCAAGACGAGAACCTCTACTACTACGTGCACCACTATTACGACGGCCAGCAAAACGGCGCACCTACGCTGATGCTGCGACCGATTCGCTGGACGCCAGACAGCTGGCCAACACTCGACACGCCGCTGTGGCAGTGAACGGCCCACTGCGACCGGATCGCGCAAGCGTTCAGCAGCGGATCGAAGTGATTGTGCGTATCCGTTCAGCGAATCGCGTCGCTGACAGCAAGCCGGCCGGAGCGTCATGGTCGTGTCCATCGGAGGCACGATGGCGCGGACGTCGCGGCAGGAGTGGTCGAAGCGGGTTGAGCGATGGGCAGACAGCGGGCTGACGGCTCGCGAGTTCGCGGCGGAGCTCGGCGTCAATCCGCACACGCTGGCGCACTGGAAGTGGCTGCTGCGGTCGGAGTCATCGCGCACGACCAAGTCGAAGCGGACACCGACACGACGAGGCGCGAGCAAGTCGCGGCGCTTGCCGTTCGTCGAGCTGGCGCGCAGCGCGATCGGCGCCGATGGCTTCGAGGTCGTGCTGGCGACCGGCACGACTGTGCGCGTGCCGGCACGCTTCGACGCGGACGCACTCGGCCAGCTGCTTGGCGTCCTCGGTCGCACATCGTGATCCCCAGCGACGTTCGCATTCTGGTGTGCACCGAGCCGCAGGACATGCGCCGCTCGTTCGACGGGCTGTGCTTGGTGGTCGAGCAATACGTGGGCGCTGATCCGAAGAGCGGCGCGCTGTTCGTGTTCACCAACAAGCGAAAGAATCGTCTGAAGGTGCTGTGGTTCGACCGCAATGGGTTCTGCATTTCGTACAAGCGATTGCACCGCGCGCGCTTCGAGCTGCCATCGCCGCGCACGATCGATGCGCGCACGCTGGGCTTGCTCTTGCGCGGTGTCGATAGCTGACCGCAGTGCTTCACTTCGTGCTTGACGTTGCGTCGCGACTCGATCACGAAGAAGAGTGTGACCGACGCGGACATCGCGCAGCTGGTAGCAAGACTCGACGAGGTCGAGCGCACGCAGGCGACGCTTCAAGCCGAGCGTGATCAGTACCGCACGCTCTACCGTCAGATGCTCGAGCGCTGTCGCAAGCTGGAGATGGGGCTGCGCAATCATCCCGCCGAGCGCTTGCCCGACGGCGAGCAGCTCTCGCTTGGCGTGCTCGCCGTCGCGCTGGGAGCGCAGCAAGACTCGGACGTGCTCGCGCGCGCCGAGCTGGACGAAGTCGAGCAGGTCCGTGAGCACACACGACGCAAGCCCACAGGTCGCGGCGCGATTCCTGAGCATCTTCCACGCGTCGACATCGAGATCGTTCCTGATGAGGTCAAGCACGCGGGCCTGGACGCGTTCGAGCGCATCGGGCAAGAGGTGACCGAGGTACTCGAGCGTCGGCCTGCATCGCTTGTAGTCGCACGCGTGATCAAGCCGAAGTTTGTGCGCAAGGATCGCGTGCGCGGCGACGACACCGCGGTATTCGTCGGGCAGACGCCCGAGTTGCCGATCCCGCGCGGACTCGCAGGCCCGGGCTTGCTCGCGGATACCATCGTCAAGCGCTGGCAAGACCACTGTCCGGTGCATCGGCTCGAAGGCATCTACGCACGCGATGGCGTCGAGCTCGCACGCTCGACGGTGTGCGGTTGGCACGCTGCGCTCGCGCCGCTGGTCGAGCCCTGGTGACCGCGATGCGGCAAGATGGTTTCGATGCGCCGTATATGTGCGTCGATGCGACCGGCGTGCTCGTGCAGGCGAAAGAGAAATGCCGCGTCGGACACTTCCGGGTCATCGTCGTGCCCGGTCGACACGTGCTCTTCGAGTACTCGACCAAGCACAACAAAAAGCGACTCCCAGTAAGTCGAGGATCGCGTTCGCGAAGGTCAGCGGGTGCGGTGGACAGCCAGGCACGTAGAGCGCGGGGCCCACGCGTTCCAGGAAAGTGCGCTCGGTGCACTCACCCTCGGCGTAGAGCCCACCAGAGATCGCACACGCGCCGGCGACACGAGGGTTCTCGCCGACGACGTCAGCGTGTCGAGACGCCGCCGCTTGACACCGCGGCAGGGAAATTCGAGCTTTGTACGTCTTAGACGTCGGCCTGGGCCTAGCGGTGTTCTCGCGTGCGGCGATCCTCGGAGCCAAGCCCGATTCACCGGCCTTGCATCGTTACAAGTCCTCGCGTTTGCCGCGTGTCTGAACAGGATGGTATGGTGGTGAAGTCGCTATGCTGGTAGCTGGTCGCCACTGCCGTTCTTGGGTCTTGAGTCTCGTGCTTGGCGCTGGGATCTGGCTAACGCATTGTCAAAGTCAAACGCATACGGCCGCCCATGCGCCGAGCGCAGACGGATCCGCGCGCGATGCCGGGGCGTCAGCGCATGCGGGGGCCGCAGCGCAGTCCGGTGCTTCGGGCAGCGTCGGGCTCGGCGCCGCCGGGATCGCCGGCAGCGATGCGTCGATCGCTGGCAGCGCGCGCGACGGCGGCGCGTCGGGCGCGGGCGCATCGGCTGTGAGCGGCAGCGGCGGCGCCGCGGGTGGCGCTGGCGCATCGGGTGGCGGAGCTGTCGACGCAGGTCCGCGCGCGACCTTTCGCAACCCGCTCAATCAGAAGGAAGGCTCCGATCCCTGGCTGACTTACTACAAGGGCAACTATTACCTCACCGCCACAACCTGGTCGTCCGAGCTCAGCGTGCGAAAGTCTGCGACGATCGACGGCCTCAAGACCGCGACGCCCGTCACGGTATGGACCGGTGACGCTGCGGCGCGCTGCTGCAACTTCTGGGCGCCGGAGCTGCACCAGCTGACGGGCCCTAGCGGCACGCGTTGGTACTTGTACTACACGGCAGGCCCAACCGGCACCGACACCAGCAACCAGCGCAACCACGTGCTCGAGAGCGCGGGCGATGATCCGCTGGGACCTTACAGCTACAAGGCTCGTATCTTCGACACGAACAACGACAGCTGGGCCATCGACTCTAGTGTCGTGACCATCAAAGGCTCCTTGTACTTCCTGTTCTCGGCCTGGGAGGGCTCAAACCAAGACTTGTTCATCGCCTTGATGGGCAACCCGTGGACCATGAGCGGTTCGCGTGTGCGCATCTCTCAGCCCACATACACGTGGGAGACCTCGCTCGCCAACGTGAACGAAGGTCCCGTGGCGTTGCAGCACGACGGCCACACGTTCATCACTTATTCTGCAAGCGCGTGCTGGGGTCCGGACTACAAGCTCGGCATGCTGACGTTGACAGGCACAGACCCTCTGAGCGCGGCGTCATGGACGAAGACCGCCACGCCGGTTTTCCAGCGCGCGGATGCCAACAGCGCGTACGGCCCCGGCCACAACGGATTCTTCACGTCGCCCGACGGCACGGAGAACTGGATCGTGTATCACGCCAACACGTCTGCCAGCGGCGTGTGCGACACCAACCGCACGACGCGCGTGCAGAGTTTCACTTGGAACAGCGATGGCACGCCCCACTTCGGCGCGCCTGTAGCGCTCACAA
>JADGRE010000168.1 GCA_017881185.1 Pseudomonadota bacterium
AGCTGCCGGAGGCATCGCTGTGATGGTGCCGTGGATGGTGCCGGTGGCTGCTGCGGTAGCGGCGGGAGCAGCGGCCGGTGTGCTCGGCGTCGCGCCCTGCGCGGGCGCCGGCGCTGCGCCCTGTGTTGGCGCGGGAGCTTGTGCAGTTGCCGCAGGGGCTTGTGGGGCCGCCGCTGTTGGCTGCGCGGCTGCCGATGGTTGGGCCGCTGCCGGCTGAGCTTCCGCTGGCTGTACGGAAGCGCCCGTTTCCGCAGCCGTTGGCGGCGGCTCGGCGCCAGCGCCGCTGGCGCTCGCCGCCGGTGGCAGCTGGCCCGCGCACGCCGCTGCCATGAAACCCAGAATCAGGAATGTTGCGATCGACTTCATTTGGTACTTCCCTTCAGAACGCCCAAGCGGCGTTTACGTTGATCTGCTCGGCCACGAAGGTGCTCTTGGTGTTGGTCGGCACACTCACGCCGCCCGCTGCGTCCCAGCCACCCACGGGCGGCAGGTTCTTCGCCAGCTCGAGGTCGCCCACGACAACCACCTTGATGTTCTGCCGCACCAGGAACGCGATGCCGGGCATCACTCGCAACAGTTGGGCCGCCGAGCCGGGCTGGCTCGACGACTCGCCCAAGTGCGTGAGCTCCGTGCGCACGCCGGGCACCAGCCACGGAAACACCACGTAGTCGAGCTCGTTGAACTGCGTGTAGCCGTGGCCCGAGCGCCCGTCGGGCATGCCCGGCGCAGTCGCGGTGGCTGCGGTACCAGCGTACGGATGGCTGTGCTGCTCGAGCTGCACACCTGCGTTGACGATGAGCGACGCCACGTTCAAGCGCAGCCCACCACCCACCGCATCGATCGCGCTGCGCTGCGCGACCGGCGCGCTGCCCGTGCCGTTGTCGAGCACGTTGACGCCGTGATAGCCGAACACGTCGAGGGTGAGCGCTGTCTCCTCCCACGGACGCTTCGCGTTGGCGACCATTGCACCGCCCGGACCTTCGCCATCGAGCGACATGCCGCCCAGCTTCACGCCGACGTGCGCGTACAGATCTTCTGCGTTGGGAACTTTCAAGCCGGCGCTCGGCATCGACGCGAGCCAGCCGACCGACCAGCCCACGCGATGGGCGACCACGCCGTTGGCCTCGACGCCGTCGGCGTGTCCTTGACCGAGCACGAAGGTCCCGTTCGGATTGAACAAGCCCGAGAGCGAGACCGCAGGTGTACCTGTGTCACTCAAGTACGAGCTGTGCCCGCCGAAGCTGGTGATTGAAGGCGCCATCAAACGCCCCACCCACAGATTGAGCTCGTGGCGGTCCTGACCGAACACGTCGTTCCACAACAGGTACGCGGTCTCGAGATCGAGTCCATCGTTGGCGAGCGTGATCTGCGTGAAGTAGGTGACGCGATCATCGAAGGCGCCCGCACCGAACAGGTGCATCTCGCTCAGGATGTTGTTCCAGGTGAACGTATTGCCGGCAGCCTGCGCCGCGTCGGACTTGGGCAGGTTCACTGCCACGCCACCGTTGACCCACACGCTGAGCGGCACCTCTTTCATGATCTTGTCGGGCCACACGGCGTCGGGGAACTGCTTGATGTACTCGGACTGCCCCATCGGGATCGAGGCCGCCAGAGTCGCGTCGCTGTCGCGGCTGCCGTTCTGGCTCGGAAAGCGATAGCCGTTACGGCGGAAAGCCTCGCCGAACGAGTTGAGCATCGGGTAGACCGTGTGGCAGGTCGTGCACGCCGTCTCGTACTTGCGTGCGAACGAGGGAATGGCCGCAGCCTTGGGCGGCAGGACCAAGGTCACGAGCAAGCCGGCCGCGAGCGTGGTCGCGTAGATGGAGAGTCGTCGCCAGCTGTGCATCGAAGAGTGGAAGTCCATGTGCAAGTCCTTCTCGCTGACTGTCGTGAGCTGCTGCCCACCACGCAGGCCGCGGTCGGAGCAGTTCGTGGCCGGCTTTTGCCGACTCCGTGTTGCGATGTTTGCAACATGCACTCGCGCAACGCATGCGCTAGCGCATCTTGACTATTCGTCCGGGGCATTATGCCCCAACGCAGAAAATGCGCGTTCGACGCGTTTCGCTGCGGCCCCGCGCAGCAGCGCGCTCACTCACTGCGCTTCGTCGTCTTCTTCTTCGGTGCTCGTACCGCCGACGTGCTTGCCGCCGGCCTTCTGCACTTCGTCGAGGTCCGCCATCTGAGCGTAGAAGCAGAAGAAGCGCTTGCTGATGTTGCGGGCAGACACCGTGAACATGACGTTCACGGTGCGACGTGGCCCGCCCACCTTGGCCTTGAACCAGTGCATCTTGTTGTCGGAGGTGGTCGCGCCCTCGTACGAGGTCTTGCCGTCGACCAGCACTTTGAAGTCGACGGGCCGCGTCAGGCGCATCAAGCGGCCGGCGCGTTCGACACCGTAGTAGCCCACGATGGCGTCGCCGGAAGTGACCACCGGGTAGTAGATGCTCAGCACGGCATCGTCTTCCGGGCGCGCGCGGATGCAGCGCACCATGCGGTACTCCTCGATCTCTGCGGGCGTGGAGCCCACGTACTTCTCGTTGTCGAGGTTGCCCTCGTCGTTGCGACACACGAAGCGATCGTCGACGCGATGGCAGCGGCGATTCTGCGCCGCGTACTCCACGTTCACGGTGGCCGAGCGCAGCTCTTCCAAGAAGTCGAAGCGCACGTGACGCACCACGGCGCCGTTCAGGTTCTCGAGCGCGAGCGGCACCCGCCATTGCGCGAGACCGATGAGCACGACGAGCGTGCCGAGGGCGACCAGCGCCAGCACGCTGATGCGCAGGCGCGCGAAGCGTGGTGAAGACAGCGCTTCGAGGCGCGAGCTCACAGCCTGCATGCCCCGCACGAGCAACGACAACCCACCAGGGAAACGATCGACGATCAAGAAAGCCAGCGACAAGAGCAGGCCCAAGAGCGACAGCGGCAGCGCGATGCGGTCCAGGCGGCTGGGCTCGAACGCGAAGCGGTACACGCCCGGTGAAAGGTGCACCGTCATGAAGCCGGTCATGGTGGGTGCTGCGGGCAACGCGGTAGTCCACAGCGCGGTGCGCCGCCCGTCTTTGTACGCGTGCCAGCGCGGGAAGTACGAAACGTTGAGGCGCAGGTGGCCACTGGAACCGGGCCCGGCGCGCAACACGATCTCGTCGTCGCCGAAGTGCTCCACCTTCACGTCACCCTGGCCCTGCGTGATCACGAAGGGCTGCGGGTTCCAGTGCTTGAAACGGTACACGCGGTAGATGCCGAAGCGGGCGACATCTTCGTAGTCCTGCCCCGGCATCGGCTTCTTGGTGACCATGAAACGGACGTTGACCGCTTCCATGACCGCGGTGTCTTCGAGGTTCACCTTGTAGATGAAGTTCTCGGCCGGCGTGAAGCCACGCTTGAAGATGGGCATCGGCAGCTCGGTCGCGATGTCCATGAGCTCGTGGTTGTGGCCCGTGTTCACGCACACGCGGTAGAAGCCATCGTGCGGCAGCTTGGTCTTGAGCCAGCGCACGAGTGCCGCGCGGTTGGGGTCGAGCGCGCGGTCCGACTCGGTGTTCACGCTCTTGATGACGTTGGCCGTCCAGAACGCCTCACCGGCCGGTACCACGATGGGCAGCGTGAGAAAGCTGACGATCACCCCGAGCACGACGTCGCGCAGATAACCGCTCTGCGTGGCACCAGGCTTGCGCGCCCAGAGCACCAGCTCACGCGAACGCCGCACGAAGGCCACCACGAAGTAGCCCGTCATGGCGAACCAGAAGGGCTTGGCCATGGTCGACATGCGCAGCCACTGGATGTTCGAGAACGACTTGAACACGCGCGTCAGGTGCAGCTCATCGATGAAGGTGCTGCTGGAGATCGCGGGGATGAGCAGCGCCATCAGCGCGGTGAACATCCACACGAAGCGGCGCGAGCGCAGCATGACCACCGCAGACAAGCTGCCGAGCACGAGCACGTAGCCGATGGTGCCGGGGAACGCCGTGAGGTTGAGCAGGCCCTTGCCCATCTCGTAGCTGGCGTCCCACCACACGCCCATCGGCGTGGTCTGGTTCTTGGTGTCGAGGAACGGCAGCAGCCAAGCAGCCGCGACCAAGGTGGAGAGCGCGTACGCGGCCAGCAAGCGGAAGGTGCCTGCGGCGGTCTTGCTGTTCGCGCAGAACATACCCGCGAGCGGCGCCACCAGCAGCATGAGCCCCAGCAAGATGAGCTCGATCGGATGCGTGACGATGGCGATGCCCATCCACAGCCCGAAGAGGCCGATGTGGCGCAGCTTGCGCTCTTCGTAGATGGCCGGGATGTGCGAGACCGCGAGCAGCGCGAAGGTGAGCGACAGCGCCTGCGGCCACACGCCGTACTCGATGGTGTACGCCCAACCGCCGAAGCGGAACGCGGACATGTCGGTGATCATCAAGAAGCCGGTGATGAAGCCGACGTGCGGACCACCGACCACGCGCCCGAAGCGATAGCCGGAGTAGCCCGTGAGCACGTGGAACAACCAGAACGCGATGCCGTAGGCGGAGCTGAAGCTGAGCGCGCCGAACGCCAGGAAGTGCACCACGTTCACGAAGAGATCGGTGCCGATCGGATAGAGGTAGTCGACCGGATAGCCCGCGAACCAGCGATGGCTCCAGCCGTGCAGGCGACCGCGCGGCAAGAACTGCGTGTGCAGCTGCCAAGCCTTGACGTAGTGCACCGTGTGGTCGTGGCTGACCGGGCGGCCGCCATCGAGCACATCGTACATCATCAGGCTGGCGATCCAGACCAGCAGGCTCAGGTAGAAGAGATCGAGCAAGAGCGTCGACAGCTGAAAACGTAGGCCGAGCAGGTGGCGTTCGCGCTCGAGCCACTCGCCCGCCACCGCAAGCGGCTCCCGATAGCCGTGCCAGACCGTGAGCGTGGCACCGACCAGAAACGAAGCACCCAGCCACCACAGCGGCACGCCCATGCACAGAAGCACGGTGCCCGCGCTGCCGAGCAAGAGCGCCCAGAGCGTGGGCAGCCAGCGCGGCGCGACGCTGCTCCTGCAAGCGGCGAACGCGTGTTGCAAGGCCGGTCGCAGCGCTGACAAGCGCGCCCCGCTCATGGTTCTTCCGCCGCTGGCGGAGGTGGCGGAGGTGGACGCGGCGCTGGCGGAGGCGGACGCGGCGCTGGCGGCGCCACAACGCGACCCGTGACTGGACGCACCGCTGGACGCGCGCCCGGCGCCGCAGGCGCAGGCGGCAGTGCCGGCTTCGGCGGCAGCAGCGCGGGCGCTGGCGGCTCGGGCCGGCGCGTGAAGTAAGTGAGCCGCATCAGCTCCTGTCGCAGCTCGCGCACGGTCTTCTCGTACGCGGGCTCCATCGACAGATCATGCTGCTCGAAGTAGTCGCGCTGCCAGTCGTAGAGCTCGAAGAATCCGCCCTTACGATCTTGCACCAAGTTCCAGCGCTCGGTGCGCAGCGCGATGCGCTCGAGCGGCTCTTCGTTCTTCCACAGGCGCTCCTCGAGGAACATCTGGGACAAGAGCTCCGGCGGTCGCGCGCGGCGGTTGTCGAGCAGCTCGGGCACGAGGCTCATGCCTTCGAAGGGCAAGGGGCCATGCACGCGCAACAAGTTGGCGAGCGTGGGTGCGATGTCCATCGTGGAGACGATGCCGCCGAGCTGGTGAGGTTTGATGAAGGGCGCGTGCACGATCAGCGGCACGTGCAGCACGGCTGTGGACAGGTCGTAGCCGTAGTTGAACTTCTCGTGGCGCGGCGCATCGAACGCAATGCCGTGGTCGCCGGTGATCACGATCAGCGCTTGTCCACCAAACGCCGCCTCGATCTCCTTGAGTAGCGCGCCGACCTCTTTGTCCACGAACGCCAGCTCGGCGTCGTAGAGGTCGCCGCGCTGCTTGCCGTACGAGGGGATGCCGTCGGGCTGCGTGTGCGGCGAGTGCGCGTCGTAATAGTGCACCCACATGAACAAGGGCTGCGGGTGCTGGCGCTTGAGCTCCTGCACCGCCGCGGCCGTCACGCGCGGACCGTCGTGCGCGAGCACGGGCCGCGTGTTGAACGGCGTCTCGATGACGCGGCTGAAGCCAGCCGTGATGCCGCTCCAACGCGATGGGCTGAAGTACGGATCGGGCAGCACGGCGACCGTGTCGTAACCGGCCGTGCGCATGACCTCGGCGAGCATCACCTCGGACGGGTCGATGGGGTACGGGTGACCGCCGATCAGCTTCTGCTTGATCTGGCTGTCCCAGCGCGAGGTGAAGATCGAAGGGAACGAAAGGCGCGTCGAGGGGCCCTGCGCGAAACAGTGGCGGAAGAACGCCGACTGGCTGGCAAAGGTGTCGAGGTTCGGTGTGAGCTGACGCTTGCTGCCCAGCGTCTGCATGTGTGTCGCTGCGAACGCGTCGATGGTCAGCAGGATGACGGGCGGGCGATTGGGGACATCGGCGCGCACGGGTAGATCGAACACGCCCATGCGTGGCAACGCGCGCAGGTCGAGATCGCTGCCGTCGCAGTCTTCGTCGATGTGGTTGCCAGGAATGTCGATGGCGCCTGGATTGCGCTTGGGGTCGAAGGGCGCGCAATCACCGCCGCCGAACACCGGAAGGTAGCCATCGTGATCGACGTCGAGCGCGGCCATGAGCGCACTGTGCGCGAGCCGGCCGCTGAGCAAGGTCTGCTCTGCGACATGCCGCACGAACATCTGCCCCGGCTGCAGCGTGAACGCCGCCAGCGCGCCGAGCAGCACGACCAGCGTGCCCAGGCCGCGTAGGCCGAGCCAGAGCATGCGCGGCAGCACCAGCGCGAGCAGCGAGAACAGCACCGCAAGCGCGAGCGCCGCCGCGCCTTGACCGAGCTCGCGCCACGGCAAGTACGCCAGCGCCTCGTAGTAGCGCGCCACGAAGAGCGCGAGCGCCACCAGCGACATCCAACCCAACCACAACGCGAAGTGCAGCGCACGCCCGAAGCAGAAGCGACCGAGCACGGGGATGCGCCCGAGCCACAGCGCGATCCACGTCGCGACGCTGTGCACCGGCGGCAAGAGGCAGAGCGCGACGACGCTCAGCACCAGATGCTCCGCGAGCACGGCGAGCGCGACGAACTCCGGACGCACCATGCCCACGACCAGCTTCTGCGTGATGAAGAACGAGCCCAGGCCGTACACACCGACCAGCGGCGGCAGCGCGATGAGCAGACCGCTGCGCAGCACCTGCTCGGCGTTGCTGCCGCCGAGCAACCACTGCACTGCGCGTACGCGCAAGGCCGCACGGTCGCGCAACACGGCGCGCGATGCGCTCACCCAGGTCACCGCACCCAGCAGCACGCCGGCCACGCTCGCCACCAACACGTCCACGAACAAGCCGGACAAGAGCGCGACGAGCGTCTGCCACGGGTGTCCGGGCGGCTGCTGGAGCAGCAACACCACGTCGCTGAGCCACAGCGCGATGCCCAGGCGCACGGGCCACCAGAAGCCGGCGCCGAATGCGGACGACGTGCCGCGAGCTGCAGCCAGGCGTGCGCCAGCATCGCTCCGAGAATCGTGCGTGCCGGGCGTCATGGCGGGCGCAGTATAACCAAGACCAACTGCGTCGCACGACCAAGACGCCGCAAACGCTCCATCGGGCGAAAGTTGCCGCCTTGGCACAGGCTGACACGGCTCGGGCCCGATTCCGGCTCGGCGGAGCCGGCAACCCCGGTGCAAAACGCGCTGGGCCGTGGCATGAGGGTTAGGTCAGGGTGGTGCGAACCCGGTCGGCCCGCGTAGTATGCGCCCGCCCGTGTCAGGGGCCCGCCGGCCCTCGGGGTGGACCCGCCCGTGGGTCGACCCGCCCACCCGCCATGCACGCCGCAAGATCGTGATCGCCGCAGCTCCCCACCCACCGAGTCGACCGAGCCAGCGCAGCACGAGCCTGCCGCTGCTGATGGCGTTGCTCGGACTGTGGGCGACGGCAGCTCACGCGCAGCCAATGGCGGCGCCGACCGCAGCACCTGTCGTCGACAGCGCGAGCACCCCCGCGAGCGCGACGCCCGCGCCGGCCCCGGTCGACTGCGCCGGCAGCAACAACCTGGTGTTGTATGCGCCGGTCGACAGCTCGGGCATCACGGGTATCCGCACGCGCCCGGCCGACGGCCAGCTCGCGCAGGAGGGCAACGTGTGGTCGGCGCCCGAAGCCGCCGTGCTCAGCGACACGCACTCCTGGCTGTCGTTCGATCTCGGCAAGCCGCAAGGCGTGCTCGCACTGGTGCTGCAAGGCGACAACAACGACGAGTACGTCATCGAAGGCTCGCTCGACGGCACCACGTACACGCCCGTGTGGGTTGCGCCCGTCGTCAGCATCGGACAGGGCCTGCGCACCCGCAGCATCACGTTGCCCAGGCCTGTCACCGCGCGTTACCTGCGCGTGCAGGGCCGCGGCGGCGACAACTACTACTCGGTCTCGGAGCTGCAAGCGTTCTGCAAGCTGCCCCATCCGTTCCCGCCGCCGCTGGTCCTGCCACCGCCCAAGCTCGGCTGGGACGCCATCGACAACGACGTGATGGTGAACATCAAGGGCACGCTCGGCGCGTTCGCCGGGTTCCTGCTGCTCGCTTCCGTGCTGCTGCCGCGCATCCGCCGCGTGGGCGTGCGCGCCGCAGTCGCAGCGGGCGTGCTGGTCGCGACACTCGCGGCTTGCGGCATCGGCGGACTGCTCATCCGCTTCGGCTACTGGCCGGTGCGCGTCGACCCGACGCTGTTCTGGTGCGCGACGTCGCTGTGGGCGGCCGTGCTCGCGCTCGGCTGTATCAGCGAAGCACGCATTCGCTTCGTCAGCGTGCGCGCGCTGCTGGTGAACGGCTTCCTCGCGGCGACCGCAGCCTGCACCGGGCTCGGCTACGCCATGCTGAAGGGCACGCCGCTGCCGGCAGCGTTCAAGACCATCACCGTCGCGGTCACCGTGCCGGGCATGTTCTACACCGCGGGTGCGCTCGGACTGTGCACCCTCGCGCTGCTCGCATTGTCGTTCGTGCGTGGCGGTCCGAAGGTCCTCGACACGGCGCTCGCTGTGATCGGCATCGTCTCGATGCTGTCGTGGTGGAACCTCGGTCACTACCACTTCGACCACTACATCCACATCTGGGAGCACTACCACTACATCGTGGGCGCCAAGTACGGCCCCGAGCTGCGCTACGCACGCCTGTACCAGTGCACCGCCGTCGCCGACGTCCAAGACGGCAACCGCAGCCGGGTCGAGAAGCGCAAGATGCGCCGCATCGAAGCCGACAACGAGCTCGGCACCACCGCACAGATCCTGCGCGATCCGAGCATCTGCACCAGCCACTTCAAAGACCCCAAACGCTGGCAGCAGTTCCGCAGCGACATCCGGTTCTTCCGCGGCCGCTTCTCGCTGGAACGCTGGGACGAGTCGCAGCAAGATCACGGCTACAACGGCACACCGGTGTGGGCCGTGTTCGCGCGCTATCTCGGCGATCACGTCGAGCTGACCTGGGACAACATCGTGCGCCTGGGTCTCATCGACTCGGGCTTCCTGGTGGTGATGTGGCTCGTCGCGCTGTGGGCGTTCGGCTGGCGCTCCACTTCCGTCGCGCTCGTGTACTGGGGCGCGAACTTCCCCGCGCGCTTCTATTGGAACGGCGGCTCGTTCTTGCGCTACGACTGGATCTTGTGGCTGGTGATCGGCATCTGCCTGTTACGCAAGAAACACCAGTTCTTGGGCGGCGCCGCGCTCACCTACGCCACGCTCTTGCGCGTGTTCCCCGGCTTCGTCGTGGCCACCATCGTGCTCAAAGCGCTCGCGGCGATGGTGCGTGAGCGACGCATCTTCTTGTCACGTGCACACCTGCAGTTCGCTGGCGGGTGCATCGTGGCGCTGGCGCTGCTCATTCCGGCGTCGCGCTGGGCCACCGGCGGCCTCGATGCTTGGCCCGAGTTCGCGCAGAACAGCAAGAAGCACCTGTCGACGGCGCTCACCAACAACATGGGCCTCAAGACGGTGATGGGCTACGACTTGGCCACGCGCGCCGTCAACATGCGCAACGACAAGCTCTCGGATCCTTTCAAGCAGTGGAAGGAAGCCAAAGAGCACTACTACAAGGTCCGCGCGCCCTACTTCTACGCGGTGATCTTCCTCTTCTGCCTCATGCTGGCGCGCGCCGCCGATCGTGAACGCGAAGACTGGGCAGCAGCCTGCCTCGGTACCGGGCTCATCGCCATCGGCCCGGAGCTCACCTGTTACTACTACGGTTTCCTGCTGACCTACGGCTTACTGTGGGAGCGCCGAAAGCTGCCCGGCATTCTCGCCGCGCTCCTGGCGGGAGCGACCTGCTTCATCTACGACTCCTTCGCCTGGAACGACGATCACTTTGCCGTGATGAGCCTGGCCACGGTGGTGGTGGTGATCGCGGTGACGGCACACGCCGCGTTCGGCAAGGGCGTGCCGGTGGAAGATCCCGTGGCGCTGCCACTGCGGCACAAGCTTCCCACTCCGCTGCCGCCGCCAGCTGCACCCGAGGCAGCTGCACCCGAGACAGCTGCACCTGAGACAGCTGCACAAGAACCCCCGCTGCCGCCGCTGTCTGCGGACCCGGTCTAGGTCGCGCATGACTGCGGTGGATGACGCGCGTTCGCGCCGTAAGCAGGCCCTGGCGTGGGCCATGTACGACTGGGGAAACTCGGCCTTCGCCACCACGGTGATGGCCGGCTTCTTCCCGATCTTCTTCAAGAAGTACTGGAGCGCCGGTGCCGACGTGGTGCACAGCACCTGGCACTTGGGCGTCGCGAACTCGGTGGCCAGCGTGGTGGTGGCCGTGCTCGCGCCCATGCTCGGCGCGTTCGCCGACGAGAGCAGCATCAAGAAGTTGCTGCTGGCGGGCTTCGCCGCCCTCGGCTGCGTCACCACTGCAGCCCTGTACTTCGTGGGCAAAGGCGACTGGCAGACGGCGACCTGGCTCTACATCGGCGGCACGCTCGGCTTCTCGGGCAGCCTCGTATTCTACGACGCACTGCTCGTGAGCGTTGCAACCCCCGAGGAAAGCGATCGGGTGTCACTGCTCGGCTACGGCCTCGGCTACCTCGGCGGCGGGCTGCTTTTCGCCATCAACGTGCTCATGACGCTGAAGCCCGCGCTCTTCGGTCTGGCCGATGCAAGCACGGGCGTGCGTTGGTCGTTCGTGATGGTGGGCGCCTGGTGGGCCGTGTTTACCTGGCCGCTCTTGCGCTCGGTGAGCGAGCCACACGCCACCGGCCTGCAACCCGGCGCAGTGCGGCGCGCGGTCGTGCAGGTCGTGCAAACGCTGCGACGCGTGCGCGCGATGCCCGTGGTGTGGACCTTCCTCGTGGGCTACTGGCTGTACATCGACGCGGTCGACACCGTCATTCGCATGGCGGTCGACTACGGCATGGCCCTCGGCTTGCCCAGCCAGAGCTTGATCATCGCGCTGCTGATCACCCAGTTCGTCGGTTTCCCCGCCGCCATCGCTTTCACCAAGCTCGCTGCCAAGCTCGGCACCAAGCGCGGCATCCTGTTCGGCATCGGCGTGTACGTGTGCTGCACCGTGCTGGCTTCGATGATGACCACCGCCCTGCACTTCTACGCCCTGGCCGTGGTCATCGGCCTGGTGCAAGGCGGTGTGCAGGCGCTCAGCCGCTCGTACTACAGCCGCCTGATTCCAGCTGACGAAGCCGGGGAGTTCTTCGGCTTCTACAACATGCTCGGCAAGTTCGCCGCGGTCATCGGCCCGGTGCTGATGGGCCTGGTCGGCTTGCTCACGGGCAGCCCGCGGCTGTCGATCTTGTCGATCACGGTGCTTTTCGTCGCGGGCGGGGCGATCTTGATGCGGGTCGAGGAGCCCCCGGTCAGAGCACTAGACCGTTGACTCGCTGGGCATTTGTGCGAAGAACTGCGCGCCAGACAACCGGAGAATTCGAGCAACATGCGCGTCCCCGACACTCTCAGCTCCCTGGTCGATGAAGGCATCATCGAAGAGGTGGTGCGCCCGCTGATGAGCGGCAAAGAAGCACAGGTCTTCCTGGTGCGCTCGGGCGGCGAGCTGCGGGTGGCCAAGGTCTACAAGCAGGCCCAGGACCGCAGCTTCAAGCAACGCGCCGAGTACACCGAAGGCCGCACCGTGCGTAACAGCCGCGACCAGCGCGCCATGAGCAAGCGTACCCGCCACGGCCGCGCGCAGGACGAAGCCGCCTGGCGCTCCGCCGAGGTCGACATGATCTATCGCCTGCGCGCGGCGGGCGTGCGCGTGCCCGAGCCGCACCAGTTCGTCGACGGCGTGCTCGTCATGGAGCTGGTCAAGGATGCGCAGGGCAATCCCGCGCCACGCCTGGGCGACGTGAAGCTCGAGCGCGAAGAGGTCAAGAGCATCTTCCAGCACCTGCTCGCGGAAGTGGTGCGTATGTTGGCGGCCGGTGTCGTGCACGGAGACCTCTCCGACTTCAACGTGCTGCTCGGAGCCGATGGCCCGGTCATCATCGATTTTCCGCAAGCCGTGAACGCCTCCGGCAACCAAAACGCGCGCAAGCTCCTGCTGCGCGACGTCGACAACCTGCATCGTTTCGTTGCACCCTATTTTCCCGAAAGAGAGCCACCGCCGTACGCGCAAGAGATGTGGCAGTTGTACGAGCGCGGCGAGCTCACGCCCGACACGCAGCTGCACGGCAACTACCGTGCGTCGCAGAAGCAGGCCAACACCGAAGAGGTGCTGTCACTGATCGCCGACGCCGAGTACGACGAGCAGCGCCGTCGCCAGAAGCTGGGGATACCGACGCGGGGAGCGACACCACGCAAGGTCGTGGTGGACGTGCGCCCGCCACCGAAGCCGACCCACAGCCGACCTGCGCCAGCACACGACCCACCCGCGCCCGCGCGCAACCGACCTGCGCCAGCACACAACCGACCTGCGCCAGCACACAACCGACCTGCGCCAGTGCACAACCGACCTGCGCCAGTGCACAACCGACCTGCGCCAGTGCACAACCGACCTGCGCCAGTGCACAACCGACCTGCG